>JBNJEK010000194.1:0-8749 GCA_051745855.1 Armatimonadota bacterium | reverse complement strand
CACGCGTCGCGTTCCTGTCGTATTCCGCGCTCAGAGGGGGCGCGAGGCGGCAGTATACCACCCGCGACCGCGCAGGGGCAAACTGATGAGCGGAGAATGAAGCCCCGTCACAACTCCGGCGGCGGAGGGGATTCGGTGAAGCGGCAGACCGCCACATCGCCGACGGTGAAGGCGGGCTCAAGCCATGGGAGGTCGGCCGGCACGCGCCCGCTCATCGGTAGCCGCGCTCCCCGCTCCACTCCTCGAGGAAGCTCCCCCGGCCGTCATCCTCGCGCTCAATGCGAGGCTTGCGTTCCACGGAGGCCAGCCAGCCCGTGTGCGGCCGCGCAAGTTGCATTGAGAGCAGCTTAAGCTCCCCGGGTTGCAGGCTCACGAACACGACCGGGCGGTTGAGCGTGAGGGCGTCCTCACTGAACTTGAACATGCCGACGTAGTCACGATCGACGCCATCGGGCCCCACGCTGATCGTGTGCAGGTCGAGCGGCTGAGTCCGAATCTCCACTGCCAGGTCGATCGGCGCTCCGGTGTTGTTCCACACGGCGAGGATCCCCTCGTCGTTTCGCATGAACGGTCGGAAGCCGACCTGCGCATCAGGCGCGCTGCCGATCTCAGGTGTCTGTCTGAGGATCGTCAGCGGGACGGCCGCCGCCAGCTCCCGCGAAAGTTCGGCGTACGCCCGCGAGACCGGGCCATCGAAGCCACCATCTTCGCCGAAGGGACAGAATGCGTCAGCCCCCTCAGGCGCGTCCTGGGGCCGTGCCGGGACCGTCCATCCGGTCGCACCCTGGTACGCGCAGATGACCAGCGTGCGCGCGAGCATCGCCGCGTCAGTCTCCTCGGACCCCGTGGGGCGAGCCGCGAGTTCGCTGAAGAACATCGGCAGGCGCGCGCCGGTGCGCACGGCAGCGGCGACCGAGTCCACGGCGAGCGCCCGCGACAGCGCCGTCCACGACGGCTGTGCCGTCTCGAGGGGCTTGCGATCGAGCACCGCGGCGCGGACCGGTCGCGACTCCAGCACCTGCAGACGGAGTGTCGGCGCGGAGATGGCGCCGTCGGCCGCGAGGTCGTGGATGCGGGCGAGGTCCGTCTCGGCTATCTGCGGGGGCGGGCCGGGAGTGAGATCAGCAGGCGGGCCGAGCATCGAGATGCCGTCGGTGGTGTCGCCCAGCGCCGCTCGGAGGTTCAGCAAGGCGGTCGCGATGTCAACATCGGGAGCGTGATCGCGGGGATAGTGAAGCGCCACGAACTCCGCCCGCTCGGCTGCCTCCGTCGCTGCGGCACGCAGCGCCTCATCTGTCCACGGAGGCGTGATCAGCCGCACCCGGGTAAGGTCGTCCGGGAGCGTCGCGGTGTCAGGAGCGGCGACCATCGGGATCGATGCTTCCTGCAGCCCATCGACCAGCCCCCCGGGCCCACTGCCATCCGCGAAACTCACGCCCGCCGCCGGGTAGGACGGCTCGACGCTCACGCGAATCGGCGCGGCCTTCTCATCTTCGCCACTGCGGAATGTCATGCGAGCCCATCGGGTCCCGACGAAAAACGCCTGCAGCGAGGCCTTGAAGACGGTGTCGCGGTCGGGGCGGATCGTGACTGTGCGCGCGGGCGCGAAGAAGCCGGGCGGGCCGCTCGTGGAGACGGTGAGTGTGCGCTCGGTCGTCGCGCGACTCCTTACGATGAGCTTCACCGAGCCGCGTTGGCCTCGGGATGCGGTTGTGTGGGCGGGCAGCCCCACCTGGAGGGCGCCGACCGAGACCAGCAGTTCGCTGTCGCGGCCGATCGGACGCTCAACGGCATCCAGCAGACCGTCCGGCTCCCAGCCCGCGGGCAGCGCCTCAGGGATGACCGCCGCCTGCTCGCCATGCTCTGACTCGGGCAGTTCGATCGGCGTCACCGAGACGCGGTCGATGAGCCAGCGCTCCTCGCCCTCCACGGCGATCACCACTGCCGCGGGCACATCGGGCGGCGGAAGAAGTTCCGCCGAGAGCGTTCGCCAGCGCGAGCCCGCTTCCGCGGCGGTGACCGCAACCTGCGGGCGCTGCGTCTCACCGGCGGGGGCAAGTGCGACGCTGAGCGAGGAACTGACCTTCGCACCCGGCCCTCGCAGCCGCACCTCCACCCGCTGCCAGCCCGACAGGGGCTCGGCCGAGATGTCGGAGACGGCCGCACCGCCGCCCAGCGAGAGTGCGCTCCGCTCCAGCCCGCTGCCCTCCGGCACGCTCCATCCCTCGAGGCCGCGGGAGAAGTCGGGGTTGGTCGGGAACTGCGCCTCAGCGCGCACGGGAGACAGAAGCAGTGCGCTTATGAAGGCGGCCGTGGCGATGAACGCCATCACCGGGTACGCCGTCGCCTGTCGAGCCATGGGCGGCACCTTTCTTCGGACTTCAGATGTTCATCGCGAGCAGACCGTGTGCTGTGCATCTGCTGCGCTCAAACTCAGATGGATCCTCAGTGCGTTGCATGTGACGTGAGCCGCGTCGCCCACCCTCTCCTCCCGCGCCCTGCTCAGAGGTCGGCCAGTTCGAAGAGCGCGTCGTAGTAACTGCGCCACGCGATGACCAGCGCAATCAGGGCGATCGCCGCGCCACCGACCAACGCGACCGCGGCACTTCCGCTGGAGATCGCATCGATCGCGGCGTCGCGCCGCTCGACGGCGTGGTCGGCGGCGGCGTCAAAGCGGCGCTGCAGGTCGCCGGTCCGCTCGCCGCCAGCGATCATCTGCCGGATGCGCCTCGGCAGAAATCCCATCCGCGCGACCGCATCGTCCGCGCCGACACCGGTGCGGATCCTCCGCGCGGCATTGCCGGCTGCGCGCCGCATCGACGCGTGACCGGTCGCCTCGCCGGCCAACTCCAGTGCCTGGTGCAATGTGACTCCCGCGCGCTGGCCGAAGTTCATTGTGCGCAGCAAACGCGCCACCGCCGCCCACCGCGGCAGGGAGCCGAAGACAGGCAGCGCAAGGACCGCCCGAGAGCGGAGGCGCTCATACGCGGGGACCGCCCGGAGAGCGCGAAGCACGAAGATGAGCGCCACCGCCGCGCCGAGGACGGGCAGAAGTCGCGTCGCCGCAAGCTCGGCATACCAGCCGATCCCGCGCGAGATCATCCACGGGAAGGGCGCGACCAGCAGCGCCAGCACGAGGACCGCGCCGTAGTACACTCGCAGCCACTTCAGCCGGCCTTCCAGCCGAGCCTCGGCCTCGAACTGCTCCGCGAGTTCCTGCAGCGCCTCAGGGAGGGACCCAAGCTGCTCGCCGGCAGCTATCATGCCGCTCACGTACGACGGGAAGATGGCAGGATAGCGCGCAAACTCATCGGCCAGCGGCGCGCCCTCGCCGACCCGGTCGCTGATCTCACGCGCCATTCGGGAGAGGCGGCGGTCGCCGGCCACGTGCGAGAGTTCATCGAACGCGTCGTGGGCGTTGACGCCGCTCCGCAGCAGGGACGCAAGCTGAGTGAAGAACTGCGCGTGCCGGGATGGCGAGACGGGGCGGAGGTAGTGGCGGATCGACGCGCCCCACGGTGATGCGCCGACCGGCGCGATGCGCACGGGGAAAAGACCACCCTCACGCAAGTCGCGTGCGGCCGCTTGTGCATCAAGCGCCTGCAGTCTGCCGGAGACGGTGTCCCCGTCGGGGCTTCGAGCTTCGTACTCGAACTGAGGCATCGATGGCACCGGGTCGCACAGTCAGGATGGCACGTGCTCGGTGGGTATTGTAACGACCGGGGCCGCAGGTTTCAACGTGGGGCCGAACTGATTCGCCCGCCAGCTTCGTGTGCACGCGGTGAGCGCCCTCCCCCTTGCCGGCTCTACGATCCTGCGACGCCTGCCCGCTACTGCGCGCCGCCGTCCCGCCACGCCCGGCGCCACCCTTCGAGACTCTCCGCGCGTGTCCCCCAAACCTCCGCCGGCCTGCGGCCGTGCAGAGACGGGCAGACCTCGATCGTGCAGATCCCGTCGAAACCCCTCGCGCGCAGCGCCGCGGCCGCCTCGGCGTAGTCGAGCGTTCCGCTCCCGAGTGGCATGTGCATATCGCGGTCGCCGGGATTGTCATGCACGTGGACTTCGATGACCGGCAACGGCAGGCGCTCGATGTTCTCCGCCACGCTCATGCGGCCGAAGTACTCAGCGTCATTCCGCCGCAGGTTCAGATGCCCGATGTCCACCAGCATCCCCCAGCGCTCGTTCCCACTCAGAGGCTCGAGTTCATCGGCGAACTCCGACATCGCCGCGCCGTCGATCGGGAAATCCTCGATCCCGTAGCGCACGCCGGTGTCGGCGCCGAGTCGCTCCACCATCAGCAGCGTCTGCACCATCAACACGGCATCCCAGCGCTTGCCCGAGGGCGCCGGGCGCATGACTCCGTCGAGGGTCACCGCGTGCAGGCGCGGTCCGAGCCGATCGAGCAGCCCCTGCATCAGTTCATCGGTGAACTGATCGGCTGCGGCATGCACCGTCACCGGCATCTCGTTCTCATCAAGGAGCGCAACCATCTCGGCAAGCCCGCGCCTATCAAGGTCCAGCACCTGCCGGGGCTGCACGGAGACAGCCTCAAAGCCCTCCCGGACAAGCTCCTCCACGAGGCCGACCACTGTCCGCGTTGGCTCCAGCCAGTTCCACACGGCGATGCCACACTTCATCGATGCTCATTCCTGGGGTTGTGCCTTCTGACCGGGCGCTGAAAGGCAGGTTCCTGGGCCGCTGGCGCGATTCCTGCCGCGAAATGTGGCGAAGCCGGGCGCGCGTGGGCGTACACGATACACCGGCCGCGCGGGGGTCATCGCACGGCCGGCGACGGTGAGCCGAGATGCGTTATGAACGCGGATTGAGTATCCGCTCGGCTACCCGATCCGGATCGACTTTGTACGTGCCCGACTGGACCTGCGCCTTCAGTTCGGCGACACGTTCGGCCCGCACCTCCGGTGCCTCCGCAAGTGCAGCGCGGGCGAGCTTGATCTCCTCGGCCCGGCTGCTCAGCGCGAGTTGGTCGGCCCCGCCACCGGCCCGGGGCGCTGTGCCGCCCGTCACGGACTTTGCAGCCTCAACCCCCTCTCCGCGTACTCGACCAACGCTGCTGCGACCGATGCTGTGAAGTGTACTTGGATCGATTTTCACTGCCTGTCCCCTCACTCTCCATGCAACTGCCCCCGCGCATACCTCAGTTCATACATCGGCGGAAGAAGCGCGAACTTTAGCGCGGCTGGAATCTTTTTTTCCGGTCGGCTTGCATCCGGGGCGGAGTTCACGGCTGGATCGAGGACTTCACTCGCTCGGCCTCGTCGCCCGCGAGGCTCCCCATGAGCGTGAAGCGGTAGTTGCCGTCATGCCACGTGATCGACCTGTCATGTCGGATCGGCTCTATCTCGCCCGATGCCCGGCGCTGGAAGAGGCTGAACGTATCCGCGCCGTTGCTGAATGACAGCCAGATGGTCGGTTGGCCGTTGATCTCGATGAGCCCCGTGCGATCCCGCTGGAAGTGATAGCCCGGAGGCAGGTACGTCGGAAGCACCGCGTCGAAGTCCGCCTTTTTCTCAGCCTGCTCGAGCGGCATGCGCCGGGTGCTCTGCCCGGCATCGATGACGGTGGCGTCCGCCGGGGGCTGGAATTCAAAGAGGTCGGGCGCGAAAGACGGCGAGTAATCGATGCGCGTGTAGTACGCCGAGGATTTGACCCGCGCGTGAGAGTCGAACCGCTGCGTCTTCAGTTCAATGTAATGCTGCCTGTCAACCCAGCTCTTCTTCACCGGCAGCCCCCTGGTGGTGTACACCTTGACGACGTGGGTCGGCCGGCCGGCGATCGAATCGGTGCCGACGTACTGCATCTTCATGCGGTTGGCGAGTTGCTCGAGTTCGGCGAGTCGCGTCTGGACGACCTGCTCGGGTGGGGGAAGCCTCGTATGCACTGCCCGTCCGGAGGCGGGGTTGTAGTCCCACTGATCACGCCCCGCGGTCAGGCAGAGCTTGCCGTGCTGGCTCTGCGGCTCGATGACAACAATCCGCATCATGTCGGGGGCCTGACAGTCGATCTTCTGCTGGACCCCCTGCACCTTGTCACCGTCCTCGAATATGACGACGGTGCGGATGCCGGAGAAGTCTACACTGCTTCGGGCGAGGATGCTCTGTCGGAGAATCTCCAGCGGTTCAGGGGCTCCGTGGACAGCGGTCACGGCCGTCGCAATGACTGCGACCTGCACGACCGTCATCCTGCACAATCTCATCATCAATCTGCTTCGCTTCCTCGGGTGTGGGCGGGCCATCAGTTTGATGTATACACGACGAGGCTGACGCCGGCGTCGTCGGCCAGCGGCTGGGTCATCTCAAGGGCCTGATGGCGCAGCAGTAGCTCTTCGAGTTCCGCCTCGTTGGCGGCATCGAGAGCGACAGTGCCCGTCGCGGCCTCGGTACTCACGGGCGTCATCGAGGTCGCCGCAATCTGTGCCTGCGGCTGCTGCGCGGGCTCCTGCGACTGGTTGTACCAGACCGTCCCGCCGGCGACGGCCAGCGCGATGGCCGTCCCGACAGCCGCCGCGCGCGCCCATGATGGCTGTCGCGGCGGAGCGAAGAACTCGCCCAGACGCTCAATCCATCCCGAGCGGCTTTCCCCGCGGTCGAGCTGAGCCAGAAGATTGTCCGTGAAGCCCTCCGGGGCGCGCTCCTGCGGGATGGCCCGCAGCATCACGTGGGTCTCACGCAGCAGCAGCGCCTCGTAGCGGCACTCCGCGCATCCGGTGAGATGCTCGGTCACCTCGGCAGAAAGGACTTCGGTGCTTGCCCAACACTCCACCAGCTCCGCCTGCACCTGCTTGCACGTCATCGATCTCGCCCTCCAGCTTTCTGCACACGTCCGTGGGTGCGTCTCCCGCTTTCAAGCGGCTCCCGCAGCCGCGTTACTCCAGATCAGCCCCCGACCTCAAGCTCACCTGCTTCAACAAGCTCCCGCAGAGAATCTTTCAGCCTGTTGCGAGCGTTGAAAAGCCTGCTCTTGACTGTGCCGAGCGGCACGTCGAGAATGTCGGCGATGTCCTCATACGTCTCTCCCTGCAATTCGTAGAGGATCATCACGTCCCGGAGCTTCTCCGGGAGGTCCATGATCGCCCTGCGTACCGCTACGCGTGTCTCCCGCGTCGATGTCCGATCCTCAGGGCCGCCGGTTTCATCCGGGAGTTCACGCTCGTACTCTCCGTCATCGGACTCAAGCGGTTCGTCCAGCGAGAATGTCGGGTCCTGCCGCTTGCGCTTCCTCACCACGTCGATGGCGAGGTTGCTGGCAATGCGGTAAAGCCACGTATGAAAGCTGGATGCGCCCCGGAAGCGAGGGAGAGATTTGTACGCGCGCAGGAAAGCCTCCTGCGTCACGTCCTCCGCCTCATACGGATCGTTCAGCATCCGGGCGACGTAATTGTAAATCTTGTCCTTGTACTCATCCACCAGTTGACCGAAGGCCGTGCGGTCGCCCTGACGGGCCCGCTCGACCAGCATCTCGATCTCCCGTTGTGTGAGTGCCTTGCCCTTCGCCATTAGTAGACGACGTTTCCTATCTCATGTTCAGACTCTGGATTACGGGTTTCACTCATAATCCACTCAGAAGTGTGTCATCCTACGCATCGAAGAGGCTGCCGGGGCCCGGTGAAGCCTGCTGCCCACCGTCCCCTGGCCCACCCTGCTCTCCGGTCTCGGGCGAGGCAGGTGGCTCCTTCGGTGCCGCCGGTTGCGACAGCGTCGCCCCCGGCGCGTCGGCATCCGCGCCCACGTAGATGTAACGCTCAAAAAGCCGCTGGTAGTCCGACCAGCGTGATCCGGTCGCCTGCCCGTCCGCGATGACCTGGCCGAAGTACTGCACGTGCGCATCGAGATTGTCCGCATAGTGCAGCGCGCAGGCCTCCGCCGTCATCGGCAGCACCGGTGCGCCGTACTCCCGCTGGCCGTGGTGCGAGAGAAGCAGATGCGTTAAACGATTCGCCAACTCCTCCGGAAAGCCCTCGATTCGGTCGATGGCTTTGTTCACCATGCGATCGGTCAGCACCGTGTGACCGACCAGCCTCCCGGTGTCAGTGTACTCGATGGAGGCCCGGCACTCAAGCTCGGTCACCTTCCCGAGATCATGCAGCAGCCCCCCGGCCATCAGCAGGTCGCGGTCGAGTTCGGGATGCACGCGCGCAACCGTCTCCAGCACCTCGAGCACTCCGATGGTATGCTCAAGCAGCCCCCCGAGGTGCGAGTGATGGAGGGCCTTCGCCCCGGCGGCGCGGCAGAAGCAGTCCACGAAATCCGGGTCGCCGAAGAACTCGTCGAGCAGCGCCTTCAGGTGCGGGTTGCTCACGCTCGCGACGATTTCCAGCAGCCGATCGCGGAGTTCGTCAACGTCGCGCCGGCTCGCCGGCACAAGATCGGCGGCGTCCATCTCCTTCTGCTCGGCGGCCTTCAGCTTCTCGATGACGAGTTGCTTCTGCCCTCGGTACTCCTCGACAACGGCGCGCACAGTCACGGCGTCGCCCTCAGAGAAGAGCGCCGCCGCCTCCTCGGCGTCATCCCACATGCGAGCGGTGATCTGACCGGTGGCGTCGGCGAGTGTCAGTGAAAGATACTGGCCGGGCTTGGATTTGAAGCTCGCGAGCGACTTGCTCCTCGTCGCGTATGTGCCGACGATTCGCTCGCCGACCTGCAGTTCGGCAACTGGTTTGCTCGGCATTGGATGTGGACTCCCCTCGATGAACCGAACGCCATGCGTAAGGTAATTAGCGAAACGCGGGCGG
>JBNJEK010000193.1:0-8754 GCA_051745855.1 Armatimonadota bacterium | reverse complement strand
TCGTCGCAGCACCCTCAAGCGCCAGATGCACCGCCTGCTCGACGCGCTTCGGCGGCAGCAGATTGAGCCTGCCCGCCTCCCGCGCAAGCTCCGCGCACATCTCGCGCCAGTCGTCGGAGTGCGCGTCTTCGACCCCGACCTCGTGGTGGGCAAGCTCGTGGCAGATCACAAACGCCATCTCGTCGAGGTCCAACTGATGGTACACCGACAGGCGCATCAGCCGCAGGCCGTTACGCAGCGACGCCTGGCCGGCGTACGACTTCGCGCCGGTCAGTTGGATGTGATCCACCCGACCGGCGATCAGCGCCTGCACCGGATCCGAGTCGAGGAAGTCCAGGAGTTCGTCTACGTAGTCGCGCCCGGTTGCGGGGTCATCTCCGTGCTGCTCGCATGCACTCATCACGCACGGGTATTCGCCCCCGGCGCACCTGAATCCTCCGGCGGAGCGTGTCATCTTCCGCGCGAGCCTCGCCTACAGGTCGAGCAGCCGCTGCGCGTTCTCGAAGGTGATCTTGTCGTAGGCCTCCTGCGAGATGTTGCCGTCCGCGACCGCGGCATCGAGGAAGTTCTTGAGATTCACCAGCACATCGTTGCGGTTCTTCGGCGCGCAGACGTCCGTGCCGAACAGCAGCTTGTCCTGCGCCTCCTCGAGGAACCAGTAGCCGAACTGAGGGTCGCGGCTGACGGCGTTGAAGCCGCTGCCCGCCGACAGGTCGCCGTAAACGTTCGGATTATTCATGATCAGTTCGGCGGCCTTCCCGCCCTCGACCACCGGGCCGTCGGGGTAGCGCCCCCGATTCTCCTCGGTCACGTCCGCGCTGATCTCCGACCAGAACGCCTGCGAGTGGCAGAGGAAGACGAGGTCGGGGAAGTCCCGCATCGACCGCTCGAAGCCGGGAAGGTTGAGATCATCGACGAGTCCGTAGGTGCCGCCCTCCTGCGTGGCCACGTGGAATGTGAGGGGCAGGCCGACCTCCTGCGCGTGGTGGAAGAGATTCTGCACCATCGGATGCGTGACGCCCATGTTGGCGGTGACTTCGCCGATACCCTTGCAGCCGGCGTCCTTGAACCATCGCATCAGGTAGCCGAGGTCGGCGTCGGGCGAGTTGCCGACCTGCCTCGGGTGAACGTTGCAAAACGGGATGAAGCGGTCGGGGTACATCTCGCAGATCTCCAGGACATCCTGCACCGACTGGATGTGGTGCGAGTTCTCCGGATTGCTTCCCGGCAGGATGACTGCTTTATCGATCCCGACCTCATCGTACATCTCCATGAGTTGCTCGGGCGTGGCGTAGGTCTGATCGGTGCCGGGGCGATTCGGCCCCGGATGGTGCCGGGTGTGAACGTGTATGTCGATGACCATCTCAGTTCCTCCGAATCAACGGCCTCCATGCAGCGAACCTCGATGCGCGGTTCGCCGTCGAGGGCGTGGGACCTGCAAAGGGGCGGGCGTCGTTCACGTGCCGCGGGCGTCTCGCCCGTGGGCTGTTGCGTCGTTGCCGTGGGAGGGGCCGCCATTGTCGTCGGGGAGCCGGGCCTCACCCCCCTCGATCCCCCCTCTCCCTTGTGCCATACACGACATGGCACCGGCGGGACGAGGGGGGAGGAACAGCAAGCGACCTTCCCACGCGCCCCGACGGAGGCCCCCACCCCCTCCTCGTCGAACAATCACCCATCACCTACGCGACACGCGGGAGGCTTACAATCATGCGACCGATCAGGGCCGGCTTTGTCGGATTCGGAGAGATCAACACGCCGCGCGACATCATCGAACGCAAGGTCTCGGAGGCGGAGAAGACCCTCGAGGCCGAGGGGCTTGAGCTTGTCACCACCGCGCCGGTCAGCGATGACCCTGAGGGCAACGACGTCGCGCGCGCCCTCGACGACCTCGCCGGGCAGGAGTTCGATCTGCTGATTCTGTGCCTCGCGGGGTGGATCCCCTCACACGCGGTCATCGCCATCGCGGACCGCTTCCGCCACACGCCCATGATCCTGCTCGGGCTGACGGGGTGGGACGAAGGCGACCGCTTCGTGACCACCGCCGACCAGGCCGGGACGACCGCACTGCGCAAGCCGATGGAAGACCTCGGGTACACGTTCAAGTATATCCCGACCTTCCGTGGCGAGGACCTGCCGATGGAGCGCATCATGAGCTACGCGAAGGCCGCCCGCGCCGCAAGGTTGCTGCGCGGCGCGCGCATCGGCACCATGGGCACCCGCGACATGCTGCTCTACGGCACCCAGCACGACGGCGTCTCGCTCCGCGCGAAGATCGGGCCGGAGGTCGAGCCCTTCGAGATGCTGGAGATGGTGCAGGCGATGGACGAGATCGACGAAGCGGACGTCGAGGCGCTGGCCGCGCAGGTGCGCGAGCGCTGGGAGTTCACGAAGGACCCGCAACCCGGCACCATCGAGAACACGGTGCGGCTCTACCTCGCGATCCACCAGAAGGTGCAGGAGCGTGGCTTTGAGGCGATCTCACTGATCGACGTGGACGGGGTGAAGAAGCTGCTGGGCTTCGCACCGGCGGGCGTCTTCATGCTGCTGCACGAGGAGGACGAGATCTCCACGGTGCCCGAGAACGACATCCCCGGATCGGTCACGCAGCTTATCACGCGCTACCTGACCGGCCAGATCGGCGCGTACATGGAGTTCTACGAGTTCCAGCGCGACGGGATGCTCATGGGCGTGCCCGACTACGTGCCGACGGAAGTCGTCGATGGCCCGGTGCGCGTGATGCCGACTGCCTTCGGCGAGTTCGGCGAGGGTCTGCTGAACGTCTCCGAGGTGAAGACCGGCCCGGTGACGCTCGCGCGCCTGACGCACACAGGCGACCGCTATATGATGCACATTGTGACCGGCGAGGCGAAGACGCCGCGCGCGTGGGAGGAGGCGGGATGGACACCGCCCGCGCCGCAGCTCCCGAGCCTCGAGATCGTGCTGGATGGCGATGTCGAGGAGTTCATCGCGCAGGTGCTCAGCCAGCACTACATCATCAGCTACGGCGACAACACCGAGGAGCTGAGGGAGCTCTGCTCGATCCTCGGGGTGGAGGTTTTGTAGGGCGGCATGCCGTTGTGGAGGGGCCGGAGAGCGTCCGGTGTCGTTTACCGGCGCGACGCCGGCCCGGCCGTTGGTCGTTGTCGTGGTCGTTTGGCCGAACGACAACGACGCCGTTTCGACGTTCGCAATTTCAGGAGGAAACGCACCATGCCATCGTTGCCGCACGTCAACTTCTGCGGACTCGACGTCTCGCGCCTGATCCTCGGCGGGAATCCGTTCTCGGGCTTCAGCCACCAGAGCCGCGAGCGCGATGAGGAGATGATGAACTACTACACCATCGAGCGCCTCAAGGAGACGCTCGCGCGCGCCGAGGACGCCGGCATCAACACCACGATCATGCGCTCGGACGCGCACATCCACCGCCTGCTGCGCGAGTACTACAACGAGGGCGGCGAGATCCAATGGATCGCTCAGGTCTGCGGCAACCGCTCGCTTGAGGGCTTCGCGAAGGAGGTGCGCCTCGCCGCAGATGCCGGCGCGGTTGCGGGCTACCTCCACGGCGGCCTGCTCGACGCCTGCTACGCCGACCGCGACGAGGAGGGCTTCGCGCGACTTGTGGAGGCGCTCCGCGAGGGCGGCTTCCCGGTCGGAACCGCCGGCCACTCAGCCGAGGCGCATCTTTGGGCGTACGAGCTTGATCTGTCGCTGGACTTCCACGTGGTCTGCTTCTACAACTGCGGCAGCCTGCACGATGGCAAGGGCGAGAAGTTCCAGGAGCCTGATCCGGAGCATGCGATGGCGGCCATCCAGCAGATCGACAAACCATGCATCGCGTACAAAATCATGGCGGCCGGGCGGGTGGAGCCGAGAGCGGCTTTCGAGCGCGCCTTCGCGGGAATCAAGCCCGGCGACGTCGTGAACGTGGGGATGTACCGTGGTGACAATGACAACATGGTGGAGGAGAACGCGGGGATGGTCGGCGAAATACTCGGCGCAGGCTGAACACGCCGCAGACGGTGAAGTCCCGCAAAAGCGTGCCATCACGACGGGCAGGGAGTCAGAGACATGCAGATAGCGCACCTCATTCTCTCATGCACCGCGGCAGCACTGATCTTCGCGGTGAGCAGCGGCTGCGCCACTCACGCGCAGGAGCAATCGGAGCGAATCGAAGCCGTCCGCACCTTCGCCGACAACGTGCTCGAACACGCGCGGGATCCGCATCAGGGGACACCGATGTTCGTGGACGGGCTGAACATCGACACCATGGAGCCTGTCAGGTGGGTGCATGACGGGGAGGAGTGGATTCCGTCCAACCTCGCCAGCCATCAGAACCTTTTCCGCACGCTCGTCGCCCTGACGAACCTCACCGGCGAGTCGAAGTACCGGGAGGCCGCGGAGGACGCCATGCGCTGGGGCTTCGAGAATCTCCAGGATGAGAACGGCCTGATGTACTGGGGCGGCCATCGCTTCCTCGACCTCGCCTCCGGGGAGTGCGTCGGCGAGGGCTACCGGCACGAGTTCAAGCATCACTACCCGTTCTACGAGCTTATGTGGGAGGTCGATCCCGACCGCACGAGGTTGTTCATCGAGGCGTTCTGGAACGCTCACATCATGGACTGGGCCACGCTCGACATGAACCGGCACGGCTCCTACGACACCGAGATGGGCGACCTGTGGGACAACGAGTTCGAGGGCGCCGAGCCGTTCTTCGAGGGCCGCGGACTCACATTCATCAACTGCGGCAGCGACGTGATCTACTCCGGAGCAGTTCACTACATGCTCACCGGCGAGGAGCGCGCTCTGGACTGGGGCAAGCGTCTCGCCGAGCAGTACGTCAACGCCCGCCATCCCGAGACCGGCCTCGGCGTCTATCAGTTCACCAAGCCGATCCGCCGCGACCAGCCGCCCGCTGAGGGCCCGCTGCCGACCGGAAGCAACTACGGCGACCGTGCGGAGAACCAGTTCGCCGCCGACTTCGGTGACGTCGCGCGCGAGGGCTACATGATCCGCTCACCCGGCTCGATCTACGGCACGAACGCCGTCATGCAGCTTCAGCTTGCCGAGCGCGTCGGTGAGGGCGCGGAGGAGTTCATCGAGTGGACCGTGGACGGGCTGCGCGCGTGGGCCGAATACGGCTACGACGCCGAGGAGAACCTCGCCCGGCCGCTGCTGGCCGACGGCACCGATCTGACCGGCTACGAGATCAAGCGCGACGGCTACTACGGCAAGAAGGGCCGCGTCTTCGACGCCGGCACACCGCCCGCGAATCTGATCTGGTCGTACGCGCTTGGCCACCGCCTCTCAGGCGATGCGACGCTGTGGGAGACCGTGCGCGGCATGGCGCGGGGCCAGGACCTCGGCGACATCGGCTCTGCTCCAGGCGTCGATGTTGACGTGAATCTCGAGACCGGCAACAGCAACCCGACCGTGCTCTTCGGGGTGCTGGAGATCTGCCGCTCGGCCGATGAGCAGGCCTACCGCGACCTTGCCGAGCGCATCGGCGACAACATCATCGAGAAGCGCTTTCACAACGGCTTCTTCCTGCCGAGCGAGGAGCACATCAACGCGAGAGTGAGTGCCATCGAGCCGCTGGCGCTGCTTGCGCTGGAGGCGATGCTGCGAAGTGAGTCGGAGTTGGTGCCGCATTACAACGGCGGTTCCGGCTTCTTCCACGGCCCCCACGACGGCCGCGGGCGGACCACCGACGGCTCAGTGCTCTGGAACGCGCGTCGGTAAGCCCCCACCTGGTACATATATAAGACCGGGAGGGTCCCCACCCTCCCGGTCCAGTCGTCACTTTCAACGATCCCTTCGCCGGCCTGAGTTCACTCTGCCGGCTGGTAGCTCACCTGATAGATCGCCGCGTGCGAGTACCACTTCGTGTTGCGCCAGCCGAAGTGCCCCTCCAGCGGGATCTCCTCCAGCAGCTTGAAGCGGCAGGTCGGCTCGCCGGTGGCTTCGGTCGCGAAAGTGTAGACCTCCACAGAATCGCCCGCCGGCGGAATCCGGAGTGTGATGTCCACCGGTTCACCCGATTCATAGCGATTCGGGTTATCACGACCCGGGTCGATGAACTGGCGGCTGTGCACGCGTTCGCCGCCGACCGTCGCGGTCAGCGTGATCATCCCCCACGGCTGCCAGTTGATGGCGTAGCCATCGCTGGACGGGTCAGCCGCGTCGGCCTTGAAAAACTCCAGCGCCGGCACATGGTACTGGAACTTCTCCGCCTCGATCATGCTGAAGCGCATGTGGTAGACGCCCGGGCCGGTCGCCTGCGTCACATACATGCTGCTGCCGCCGCGAAGCAGCACGTGGCCCTCCTCGGTGCGAGCGCTCTGCCGACCGTCGAGCGTGACCGCGTCCAGCGCCGCGGCATCGGAGAAGTCCAGCGCGTATCCCTGCGCGACCGCCGGGGCGGCCGCGCAGAGCGCGGCGGCGAGCAGCATCGTGGCCGTCAACCTGGTGATCCGCATCAGCCTGCCTCCCCCTGCGTCACCACGAGCCCGAGCGGACCGTAGATCCCGCCCATGCCGCCGGGCGTCCAGACCTTCACGGCAAGTAGCCCGCCGTCGGTGTCGCGCAACTGCTCCGGGACCCGGATGAGTGAGGGCGTGTCCCAGCCGACGTGCTTGCCTGCAGGCTGCCCGTCGATGAAGAACTTCGCTTCCGAGTCGATGCCGCTGACGTAGAGGTAGAGGTCCTGTCCCTCCGCGACCTCGGGCATCTCGATCGGCAGATAGTACCACCCGACATCGTGGTACGAGCCGATCGTGTAGTCCCAGTGTTCGCCCACTGGGATTTCCGTAAGGTCCTCGGCATCGGCGGGTACCGCCGCATGCCAACCGGCCTCCTCACCGGTGTTACGGGGGTCCTTCACGAACTTCGCGGTGCCGGGCAACCACTCAAGCTCCGCGATCTCGCCCTCAAGGCCAAGCTCCTCGGCCTGTGCGAGAAGTATCTCGCGCGCGTACTCATACTTACGCGCCTCAACCTGCTCCTCCTCGACATACCCGTAGCGCAGCTTCGGCTTCGGCAGGTCCAGCACCCAGTCCTGACCGTAGACCACGTGGTTATTCGAGCCCTCGATGTTCTCGAGGTTCATCCCGGGGCCCTTCGTGTATCCGTCGTCGAACTCAAAGAGAATGTTGCCCGAGACCACGCCGTTGCCGTCAACCGAGTGCACGCTGAATGACCAGTCGCTGTACTGGTCGCTGGGCCCGCTGTGCGACTTGTACATGCGGTTGTTGGTGATGATCGGCGAGATCGCGCCCGGCACGAGCGCATCGCGGCGGCTCGACCACCCGCCGATGACGATCCCGCCCTCGGTGGTGATGCAGCCGTCGATGACCGGCGCGATGCCCTTCTGCCCGCCGTACATCTCGATGCTGTCGGGGTTCTCACGGTCGTAGAAGCTGATTCGCGAGGCCATGCACTGGATGACCTCGGTGTTGGCCGATCCGGGGATGGCGATGTGGCTGTTGGGGCTGATGCAGCGGATCAGGCGATTGTTGGACTCGGCGCCCTCGATGTCGATGAAGCCGTAGGTGCGGAAGTTCACGTCACCGCCCCGGCAGTCCACGTAGGTATTCTGCCGCGCGCCACTGTGCGACGAGCAGAAGGCCCAGCGCTTGGCATCGTAGGCCTCACAGTCGCGGATCAGATTCCCGGTGCCGCGGAAGTAGAAGCCGTCGCCGCTCCAGCTATCGCGGCTGCCCTGGTAGTTCATCGAGCCGAACTTCACGTCGATGTAGCCGACGTTCTCGGCGAGGCAGCGGTAGAGCTTGTTGTACGAGCCGTAGCTGAAAAACGCAATGCCGGGGTTGTTGAAGACTACACAGTCCTCGACCACGCAGTTATGCTGCATCCTGATTCCGGGATCGTTCTTCCCGAGGTCCTCGAACTCCGGCCAGTGGTTGTACTTGTTGCCGTCAATGACGGCACCGCTGAGGTGCGCGCCGTTGTTCAGCGTAATGACCGATCCCTCGGACGGCAGGCGCAGCAGCCACGCGTTGGCGCCGAACGTCACCCGCGCGTTCTCCTGCGTCTCCAGTCCGCAGGTGACGGGGTAAACGATCGGGTTCTCGGGGTCATCGCTTCCGGGGAAGTACACCATCGCGTTTTCGTCGAACGCCTGCTGGATTGCCTCTCGCAGGTCCTGTGAGCCATCGGTGGCCCATGTTTCCGGCAGGTACTCGCGCACATCGACTCCGAGCGCAGCGTCCTGCGCCATCACGCCGGCGCACGCCACGAGGCAGAGTACAATTGCGCCGCAGATCATCTTCACGCGCATCATACGACCTCCTGTGGAAAAAGCACCCAACCTGCCCTGAAAAGTCCTGGCAGATCGCTGGCTTGAGTTGTGACGGGGAGTAATTCGCCCTCCACACCCGCGAAGCCTTCCTGCGGGCGTTACCGATCCCTCCGCGCCTCCGCGTCGCCATTGTGGAAGGGCGGTCCTACGCGACCGCCCGGCCGTTGCCGTCGCCGTGGTCGTCCGGAGGTCGGGCGTGCCCACGCCCGACGCCGTCGCCTTCGCCCTCTGTCGCGCTTCGCGCGAGGATGGCCTGGGCAGGCCATCCCTCCGGACGGCAAAGGCACACTGCGAACAACGCCCGGCTGTTGCCGTCCGCCGTGGTCGTTATCGTTGTGGACGGGCGGTCCTACGCGACCGCCCGGCCGTTGCCGTCGCCGTGGTCGTCCGGAGGTCGGGCGTGCCCACGCCCGACGCCGTCGCCTTCGCCCTCTGTCGCG
>JBNJEK010000192.1:0-8792 GCA_051745855.1 Armatimonadota bacterium | reverse complement strand
TCCGACCCCGCAGCCCATGCGGATCGACGTGTTCTGATAGAGCACCGCCTCGTAGCGGTTGTCCTCGAGGAAGTCACCGATCTCGCGCAGGGCGATCGGTGCGTAGACATCGTTGATATTCGCGTAGCCCAGCGCGGGGTAGCCGGCGAAGTACGTGCCCTCCTCGATCCCCCGCAGCAGTCCGCGATGCACCCGGAAGCCAAGCCCGATGACGGACTTCGCCTCCGGGAAGATGTACCTCGGATCGTTCTGCAGCGGCGCCCCCTCAAAGCGCTCGATGTCACCGATGCCGACGATGTCGGCGCCGGACGCGAGCGCGCATTGCTTGACCTGCTCGGCGGTTATCATTACCGCATCTCCTTGCGCTTTCAGTCATTAGAGCCGACCTGAGCTTGTCCGTCCACGGGACGCTAAGGCCGAACGACGAACGACAACGACGACGGCCGGGCCGGCGTCGCGTGGAGTTCGCACACGACGCGAACTCTCGCTCTCCGGCCCCTCCAGAAAGGCACAGCCGATCGTCAAGGCTGCACGTTCCTGATGCGCAGGTAGTCTTCGAGGTCAGGCCGGTCGTATTCGCTCTGCCAGCTCAGCAGCGGCGGTGTGTAGGGCGGGCCGCCCTGGGCGTCAACGCGCTCGATCTGCTCCCACTGCTCGTCGCTCAACTCCGGGTCGCCATCGAGCACGCTCATCAGGTAAAGCTGATCGTTCATGGCGAAGAGGGACCCGGCGACCGAGCCGCGCAGCATCCCTCGCGAGCCGCCGTAGAAGTCGGGATTGTGCGAGACCACCTGCCAGTTGATCGTATCGCGTTCGGAGTAGGCCTCAAGATACTCGCGATAGGGCGCCGGATCGTCGGCGTGACGTGCGGCGAAGACTACTGCTTTGAGCATCACACCGGGATCGTCGGTGTCCTGCATCACGTGATCGGCGAGGCGGATGAACGCACCGCGAAGGCCGTCGTGACCGGTGAGGTTGAAGTAGTCGATCAACCCGTGGGCGGCGCCGAACGTCCAGAAGAACATGCTTCCGCCGTTGCGGTCGCGCTCCTGTGAGAGGCACTCAACTTCCGGCCCGTCAGGACCCGCCGCGAACTGCACGTTCGGCGAGATGACCATCCCCTCGTCAATGACGAAGCACGGGACGTAGCTCTCAAGCAGCGCCTCGGTCTCGTCGCTGCCGGTCATCAGCCACCACGTCAGCAGGCCCTGCATGCGACCGGAGTGTGCGGCGTGGACATGCACGTTGGTCGCCGAGTAGATCTCGTCGTAAAGCAGCCTCGCGAAGTCCTTCGAGCGCGGCTCCCCGGTGAGGAAGTGATGGTAGCGAAACTCCGAGTGCGTGGTCTGCCGCTCCTCGTGATTCCCGTCGCTCCAGTGCTGGACGCCGTGGCGGGTGCCGCGGCCCAGCCACATCCCGGCGTGGCGCATGTCCACATCTCGCACATGCCGAGCCATCGCCTCGGAGAAGAAGAACGTGTCGCGGTCGCCGGTGCGCAGGTACTGAATCTGCATCAGTAACCCCGGCAGCCCCTCGGTGTTCGTCCAGCCCCAGCGTCCGTTGTCAAACGCCCACTCGGCACCGGGAGCGTAGTCTCTGACAGTTTCTCCGCGAAGGTCGATCTCCTGGAGGTTCTCAGGCGGATCGACCAGCAACTCCGCGAGGCGATCCGGCGGCACGATCCATCCGTAGCCGCCCTTGTAATAATGCTGGGTGTCGCCGTAGTCCCAGAGACCGAACCATCCCCAGAGTTTCTGATGGTGAATCCAGAAGTTCGCGTAATGCTCGTAATTCGCTTCCATCCGCTCGAAGCCGGGTTCGCCGGGCAGCGGCTGCGGCGGGATCGTCTCGGTGGCGAGGTACCAGTCCGCTCCGCAATACACAAGCGGCCGGCGCTGGAAGTCGCCGGCCATCGCGTCGATGGTCTCCGGGGCAACTTCCGGCCCGTGGAACTCGATGAGCAACTCATGCGTCTTCGTCACACCGATGAAGGGATCGTTCTGATAGTAATTGTCAGGCACCCACGTCGTGTCCGAGGGCGTCGACTCACCCTGCGAGCGGTGCGGGTAGTTGGAGTACCGCCGCACATCCATCAGCGGCTCGCTCTCCGGCCAGAAGTACGCGGTCATGACGCCACTGTCCGCGTCGATCAGCAGTTCATTCGGGAAGTTCTGCCACATGTCGCGCATGACCATCCCCACGCCGCCACCCGCTCCGGTCACGTCGAGCCATCCGCGCGAACGACTCTGCGCCTCTTCGGTGCGGACAAACGCCTCTCCGGCCTGCTGACTCCACGCGGTGTATCCGAGGTGCGAGTGCTGGCGGAGGCCCGCCCTGCGGCCGCCCGCGAGCACGACCGGCCCGTCCTGCCCGCCGGCGGTGACGGCGCCGGTGGCGTCAGCCAACGGAAGCTCCAGCCCCATCCGCCGCACGAACGCGACGCGAGGGTCGGGGTGCAGGAACTCCACGGACTGCTCGACGCGGGCGCAACTGCGACCGGCGTATGCCTCCAGCCGCAGGACCATGCGCGGGGAGTCCTGCGCGGTGGTCATACCCGTCAGCTTCACCACCGCCCGCAGCGGCCCGGCCTCCTCAAGCTCGATCGTCTCCGGAATGAAAGCACCCGGGTCGAGCGTCCCGTCCGCGTGCGTGGTCATCGACGGGTAGATCGCGTCGGTGCGCAGGAAATCCACGAAGCTGCCCGCGGGCGCGGAGAGCATCTCCCGCCCGTCGAGCGTGGCGCTGCGCAGCCATCCGCCCTCCTGCGCAGCGATCTCAAGCTGCAGCGACCCGGTGTCGATGGTGACCGCGCCGCCCTCCTGCGCCGCGGTGAGAGTGGTCGCGGGGGCGCCCGCCGCGCAGTCGCCGCCGTAGAGCAGCGTGTACGCCTCCGCGGAGCCGTCGCGGCGGGTCACGTCGAACTGCAGTGCGTCGCCATCGCCCGCAACGCCCTCTACCACGCCACCTGGCGCTGGAGCGCTGGGCGGGAAGGTCAGCAGGAGCCACATGATCGAGCCGTCCGGCCAGTAGCCGACTGCTTTCGTCTGCAGGGGCACGTCCGCGCCATCGCGCTGCAGGCGCACGTTTGCCGGGTCAGTGATGGCACCGCGCGGGAGGGGGACGCCGCCGGTGATCAGCGGCGCCTCATCCTCTGCGCTCCCCTCAGCCAGCGGGTTGAGGCCATCGACCGGCACCTCGTTCCGGTTGGGCGGGTCGCTTGCAAGCCCATCCACGCCCCAGTGATTCGCCAGCGCCACGTCCGGCTGTGCGAAGCTGAACTCATCGTCGAAGGGCGCGAGGTCCACCGTGTGCGGCTCACCGAAGATGGCGGCAGCCTGCGGAGAATCCATCGCCAGCGCCGGCAGGCCCTCGTGCCAGAGTGCAACGCGCGCCTCGCCCGAGCCCTCGGCCTCCACGCGGAGGGACTTCGGCGCGCGCTCGGCGAGGCCGCGGTAGCCGAAGATCAGCCCCGCGCGCTCGTCATACGCGGCCATCCAGCCGGGTGCCTGCTCGCCACGTTGCATCGACAAAGCCGGCGTCGCCGTGCTCTCCGAGCGCCACAGGTGATAGTCGGTGGCGGAGTTCTGATCGATCGCGAAGCGCCGGAAGATATTGTGATCGGGCTCATTGAGCAGCCGCTGCGTGGGGCCGACGTGGAATTGATAGAAGTGGCGCGTGTTCCACTGGATGCCCCGGTCGCCGCCCTGTACCACGCGCTTGCGGCGGTCCAGCGCCAGCGGCAGCCGCAGCGAGACGTCGCGGATGAAGCGCCCGTCGAACTCTCCATCGGGCGTCAGCGCCACCGTCGCGGTGAGGAAGGGGCTGCCCGGCCGCGCCTCAAGGGTGTATCTGCATGCGATGCGGTCGCCGCCGCCGAACTCGAGCACGCCCGCGTGCAGCGCGACGAAGCGATCATCCTCGGTGACGTAATCGTGTTCCGCGGGCCGCCACGTCGCCTCGATGACCTCGCCGGGCGCGTAGTCCCGCCAGCCGTCGTACTCCGCTGAATCCAGCACCGAGGCCGCCAGCAGCGGCTGCTCGTTGTCCGCCATCACGGCCTGCCCGCCGATGTTCAGCGCCCGCAGGCCACCGTCGTTGGTCAGTTCAAAGACCGCCGCGCCGGTATCCACGCGCGCGCCGTCGGCCAGTTCATGCACATCCAGCTTCGCGTCGATCATGCCACCAGCTCCTACCGGGTCGGTCGATGGCGCATCGTCTGTCTGCGGCACCCGCGCATGGTCGTAGATGCGCACTTCATCAATCTCTCCGTCGAAGAAGTACGTGACGCCGCCCTTGGAGCCGATGAAGAGATCGCCGCCGGGGCCGATCTCGTGGTCCCATGTGCGGCTCCCCACTTCCTCGCCATCAATGTAAAGTCGCGCCTCCGGGCGGTCGAAGACCCCGGTGATGCGGTGCCACTGTCCCGGCACAAGCTCCCCGCCGGACAGGTCCATCCGCTCGTCGCCGGACTTGAGACCGAACATCGCGCTGGTGCCGGAGACCTGGATGCGGTAGCGCTCGCCGCCCTTGTCCACGACACACTGGGGACCACCGTCCGCCGAGTCGAGCCTCAGCCAGACGTCGATCGTCAGCGCATCGGTCATCACAAGAGCCGGATCGTCGGGCACACGCAGGAAATCATCTACGCCGTCGAAGACGATGGCCTGCAGGCCCGGCGACTCCATGTGCGCGTAGTCGTCCGCGGCGACAGCATGGTACTTGCTGGCTGCCACGTCGCGACTGAGGCGACGGAACTCTCCGTTGAACGTCCACTTTGCGACGGGACCCTCGCCGTTCGCGCCAAGCGCGAACGCGCCCAGTAGCGGCACGGCAACTATCACCGCAAGCGCACTCGCCACGATCTGCCATCGCTTCATCGCAGGCCTCCTGCTCCACTCACTTCTCTTCGCGCTGAGACTCTTCTGCGCTGCCCGACGGAAACCTTCGCTCGACCGATGGTCGTTCTGACTGACCGCTGCAAGGTCTCCCCGACGCGCGGGGCGAAGGGCCTTCGCGCGGAAGAGATCAGTTGGAGGTGCAAAGCGATGATCAGTATCGGCATGGCGTTCGGCGCAGCGGAACCCGGACAGACGGGGGCATTCCACGGCAGCGTGTGGGCGGGGATTCTCAACGGCTTCGACGCGGAACGCGCTGAAGCTGAAGACTGGCCGGACACAGGCGCCGGACATCGTCGCCTCGAGGGCGCGCGCATCACGCGGCTGTGGGACCCGAACCACGAGCGCGCCGAGCGCATGGCGCGCGTCTTCGGCATCGAGACGGTCTGCGACAGCTACGAAGAACTTGCGGAAGACGTGGACGCGGGCCTCATAGGCGAGGACGGGCGCTTCGACAAGCTCACCTACGCGCGGCCCTTCCTCGAACGCGGCCTGCCGACGTATGTTGACAAGCCGCTCGCGCTGCGTGCGGATGAAGCGCGGGAGATCGTCGCCTTCGCGGCGGAGCACGACGCGCCTCTCATGGCCGGCTCCGGCTGGCGCTTCTGCGATGCGGCCCGCGATCTTCGCGCGAGGATGGCGGACCTCGGCGGGGCGCGCCTTCTCATCGGCGTCATGTCGATGTCCAGCTTCGACGTTTACGCGATCCACGGCGTCGAGATGGCGCTTGGGCTGATGGGCGCGGGGGTCGCGGGCGTGGCGAATGTCGGCGAGGAAAGCCGCGACATCGTGCGCCTGCGGTGGGACGACGGCCGCCAGGCGACGCTGCATATGTACGACAGAAGTATCGCGGGCGGGCGGCGCTTCATCGTCTACGGGCCGGACGGTCACGCTGAGACCGCCGACTTCGGCGAGATACACCCTCCCCTGCTCGAAGTGTTCCTGCAGATGTGCCGCACGCGCGAGATGCCGATTCCCGCCGAGGAGATGGTCGAGTCGGTCGCCATCCTTGAGGCGATCGAGCGATCACGGAGCAGCGGCGTGGAGGAATCACCGGCATAAGCCGCGAATCGGCGCACTCGCCTCACGCGCAGGTAGAAGACAACGGGCCGCGAGGCCCGCGAAAGGTGCTGGTCGGTGATGATTCGCATCGGGATCACGGCGGCGGTCAGATTCGAGGGCGAACGCGGATGCAATCACGGAAACGCGTATTCTTCAATGTTCAACGGCTGGGACAAGGAGAAGGCCGCGGAACTCGGCTTCAAGACCGCGGGCGCCACTGACCAGCGGGTGGACGGTGCGCGCGTGGTCAAGATCTACGACGAGGACCGCGAGGGCGCGGAGATGATGGCGCAGATCTACGGCATCGACGAGGTCTGCGACTCGCCCGAGGAGCTTACTGAGGGCACGGATGCGGTCATCGCCGCGGACAGCGGTGAGTTTGACAAGTGGGAACTGGTGGTCCCGGCGCTTGAGGCGGGCATGCCGACCTTCATCGACAAGCCGCTGGCGGAGACCCCGGAGGTCGCGCGGCAGATCGTGGACCTCGCCGCCGCGTACAACGCGCCGCTGATGTCCTGCTCGAGCTTTCGATGGTGTGACGGGGCGTGGGAGATGCGCGAGAAGCTCAGCGAACTCGGGAAGATCGAACTGCTCTCCGGCGTCAGCGGCCAGGGCAAGTTTCACATCTACGCGATCCACCCCACCGAGTTCGCCTACGGCATCCTCGGCGCGGGCGTCACATCGGTCATCAACGTGGGAGAAGAGGATCGCGATGTGATCCGCATGAAACGCGCTGACGGGGCGCAGGTTGTCATGAACATGTTTTTCCGCGAGGTCATCGGCGGCGGCCAGATGTTCACCGTCTGCGGCAAGAACGGCTGGCACACCGTGGATTACCTCGGCGCGCTCTATCACCCGATGATGGAGGCCTTCCTGTCGATGGTGGAGAGTGGGGAGATGCCGATCCCGGGTGACGAGATGGTGGAGGTCATCGCGGTGATCGACGCCGCCCGCCGCTCCCGCGAGCAGGGCGGCGTGGAGATCGAGATCTGAGCATTCGCGTGGCACGGGCGTCTCGCCCGTGCGCTGTTGCAAGTGTTGTTCGGAGAGGCCGGTCCCCGCACCGGCCTGTGCCGTTCGGAACGACGCACGGGCGAGACGCCCGTGCCACGTAACGACAACGGCGACGGCTTCACCGCACAATCCGCAAAAGCTGCTCGGCGGCGCAGTAGAGGCTGTCCTCGACGGCCTGCCGCGCCGCCAGCAGCAACGCGGCCACCAGCAGGAGACCGACAACCGCCGCCCCCCACGCGTGCCACCGACTCCTGCCGCCGGCAGAGCGCACGCGGTCGGGGTCGAGTGCCCGAAGTCGAGCAGCGCGCTGCTCGGGGAGCGCCGGCCCCGGGATCAGCAACGAGGCCATCGTCGGCGTCCGCGGGCGGCGATCGGCTGCCCCGCCTGCCACCTCCAGCGCCGCGCACAGGTCCTCGGGCGTCACTCCGTCCTCGAGCGCCGCGTCGTCCGCCGCCTCCTCCATCGCCTCACGGAGCCTCGCGCGGAAGTACCACGCGGTCGGCATCGGCGCCAGCAGCGTCGCACAGCCCTCCGCAATCAGCCAGCGCACGTTGTCACGTCGCCTCGCGTGAGCCCGCTCGTGTGCGAGGATCGCCTCAAGCGCTTCGTCGTCAAGGGCTGCGGCCAGCGACGTCGCGACCGCCACCACCGGCCTCAGCAGTCCGGCGGTGAATGAAACGGGGCGGCCGGCCTCCACCAGCAGTTCGCCGGTCCCTTCCCCGAGCGGAGCGCCACTTGCCACGACCATCCGCCGCAGAAGATGGCTCTTGACCGCGGTCACCACGGCTCGCCCGACCGCCGCTGCAACCAGCAGCAGCGCCAGCCACGCCAGCAGGCGCAGCGTGAACTGTCCCGACGGTGCGGCGCGCAGCGGCACGAGACACAGGTGCGGGCGCAGACCGCCGATGTGCGGGGAGGCGCCGATCCCCTGTGCGTGCAGCGCGATCCCCCACGCCGCGGCGGCGAGTCCGCTGAGTGGTGGTACAATCAAAGCCGCCAGCCAGGCTCTCGCCCGACCGGCGGCATTCGCATCTCCGGCGGTCTCAGCCAGCGCGGCCGCCGGCAGCGCCATCAGCAGACTCACCGCGGCGGCGGTGGCCACTGTCATCGCGGCGCCCGCCAGCAGCAGCGCCATCAGCTCTCTCGCGGGTCACGTCGGCGGCGACGGTGCTCCTCGATGACGTCGGCCAGCATGTCGAGACGGTCCGGGTCTTCATCGCCGACGGCCTCGACGAAGTACGAGATCGCGGGCTCTGCAAAACTCGACAGCAGCCCGTCGATCACCCGGCGCGTCACGTTGTCCGACAGCTCGCTCCGACTGAGCGCAGGCACGTAGTAATACGCCCGTCCCCGCTGCTCGCGCTCGAGGAGGTCCTTGTCATGCAACCGGCTCATCGTCGTCATGATCGTGGTGTACGCGGCGTCCTTGCCCTGCTCCTCGAGACGCGAACGCACATCTTCCACGCAGACTGGTTGGCCCGCATCCCAGACCGCCTCCATCACCTGTGCCTCAAGCTGCCCGAGCGCCTGCTCGATTCCGCGCTTGTCCAGCTTGAAGACGGACAGGTCGGGCTCGCCATCTCGATCCCTGCTCCGCCTGCTGTCACTCATATGCTCTCACCCGCCTCTTACGTCCGAATGCGATCTCGGTCCTCGTCGCCCATGTTATTACTACCCAGTATAGTAGGTAATTGAACATATGTCCAGCATTCCTCGGCGAATGGGTGCGACCGGATTTTGTAGGTAGATGCGAACGACGACCTCCCCCGCCCGAGCACACGACGCTCGGGCACCCCCTCCCGCACTTCGCGAAGCGAAGTA
>JBNJEK010000191.1:0-8802 GCA_051745855.1 Armatimonadota bacterium | reverse complement strand
ACGATGAAGCCCGTGAGTTCATCCACCGCGAAGATCGCCTTGCGAACGAGCGTGTCCCTCGGGACGCCCGCGTGCGGCGCGTGCGCCATGATGTCCTGGATAAGCTCCTCGTCGACGCCGCGCTCGCGCAGAAGCTCCGCGCCCTGCTGCGGGTGCTCCTCCATCGACGGGTGGATCTCCCAGTCGAAGTCGTGCAGCAGGCCGACGACGCCCCAGTAGTCCTCGTCCTCGCCGAACTTCTCCGCGTATGCCCGCATTGCGGCCTCGACCGCATAGGCGTGTTTGCGCAGGTTCTCATTTTCCACGTACTCGTGAAGTATCTCCAGCGCCTCATCGCGCGTCATGACTCGCTCTCCTCCACATAGGCGATCTGCCCGTTAGTGAAGGCCATTTCTCCACACCGACGTTCATGCCCTTCGTGGACTTGCCTGCAGGAACTCCTTCGCAAGGCGCGAAAGAAAGAGTTAGTATGCATCTAAGAAGCGTTGGGGCAATGGAGGATACGAGACAATGCGAATGAGCGTAGCGATTGCGCTGGGTCTGATGATCGTGTTCACCGCGGCGGCGGTGGCGGACCAGCATGAGGTGGATGTCTACGTGCATGGAGAGGTGCTCGAACTCGACCCGCCGGCGATGGAGCAGGATGGGCAGGTATACCTCCCGGTCAGGGCCGTCTCGGAGGCGGTGGGCTCGGAGGTGACGTACTTCGCCAACCGCGATGCGGTGGTGGTATGCAGCGGCGAGCGCTGCACCGACATGCCACGCGAGGAATCGATCAAGGTGGACATGCGCCTGCTCGTGCCGATGGAGGCGCTGGACGAGGCTCTCGACGTTGACATCGACTGGCACCCCGAGGAGCGGATCGTGGCGCTGCGCAGCGGAGCGGTCGGGATGAAGGCCGCGCCGATCGTGCTGCCGGGTGTTGACGGCCCCTACGAGCGCACCACGTGGGATGACAAAGAGGCAGTCGCCGTCGTGTGGTGGGCGAACCACTGCCCGACCGTGATCCGCTATGAGGACCGCTTCATCGAGTTGGTGGATGACTACAAGCCCCGGGGCGTCGAGTTCGTCGCGGTGGCCTCGAACGATGTCGAGCAGTACCCGGCCGACGATTTCGATAAGATGAAGGAGCGCGCCGAGGAGAAGGGCTACAACTTCCACTACGTCCACGATGAGACCCAGGAGGTTGCCCGCGCCTGGGGCCCGGAGCGCACGCCCGACGTCTTCCTCGTCAACCCCGAGGGCTTCGTCGTCTACCGTGGCGCGATCGAGGACTCCCAGCACGCCGACCAGGTCGAGCGCCGCCACCTGCGCGAGGCGCTCGATGAGATGCTCGCCGGTGAACCGATCTCCGTGAAAAACACCGATCCGCATGGCTGCACCGTCAAGTGGAAGAAGTAGCGCTGGCCATGAGCGCATGACGAGCTGAGGTTCCGCGGCCGGGGCAGACGGAAGCCCCGGCCGCGTCGTGTTGTGCGAAGGTCTGCGGCGTCGGCTGGTGAATTGACTGGCGACATCGACTCGACCTGCCGCGTGGAGGCGATCGCCGTGAATGAGCCGACGTCCGCTGACTTCGTGCGCGTGTTGCAGCGCTGGCCGCAGTTTGCTGAGCGCTACTGGTGGGAGGATCCCGAGCGGCCTGACCTCGGCTGCTTCGGCACCGGATACAATCACTGGGGCGTGCAGACGAATCAGAAGTACCTCGGCGCGATGGCCGTCCTGGCCGCGGATCCCGACCTCAACGAGGACGCCGCCGGGATGTCGCGCGAGCAGATCCTCGACCGCGCGCTTCGGGCCCTCCGCTTTTCGGTCGCCAGCCACGTCTCCGGCGACCATCACTGCGCGGACGGAACGCAGTGGGGGCATACGTGGATCTCCCTGCTGGGCGTCGAGCGCATGATGCACGGTGTCGAGGCGATCGACGAACACCTCACCGACAAGGACCGAGCGGGACTTCGGCGGATGTTCGTCTCCGAGGCCGACGCGCTCCTCGACCTGCCGATCACCGCGACAAAGTGGGCGGCCGATGGCGGCAACCGGCCTGAGTCGAATCTGTGGAACGGCGCATTCCTCGCGCGGACGGCGCGGATGTACCCGGATGAGCCTCACGTGGACGAGTGGACCGAGCGTGGCACGCGCTTTCTGCTCAACAGCATCTCCATCGAGGCGGATGCCGATGATGACACGATCATCGCGGGCAAGCCGCTGAGCGACTGGCACATCGGACCGCAGTTCTTCGACAACTACGCGCTCGACCACCACGGCTACCTCAACGTCGGATACATGCACATCTGCATGAGCAACATGGCGATGATGCACTTCGCCTGTGAGACGGCGGGATGGGAGCCGCCCGAGGGCCTTTACCATCACGGCCGCGAACTCTGGGACCTCATGCGGCGCCTGCTCTTCGCGGACGGCCGTCTCTGCCGCATCGGCGGCGACTCGCGCCAGCGCTACTGCTACTGCCAGGACTACCTGCTGCCGAGCCTGCTGTTGGCGGGCCAGCACTTCGGCGACGATCACGCCGCGGAGCTTGAAGTGGGCGCGCTCGAGTTGATCCGGCGCGAGCAGGAGATCTCCGGCGACGGGAGCTTCATGTCTCACCGACTGGCGCGGATCGAACACGAGAGCCCTTACTACTTCACGCGCCTCGAGGCGGATAAGGCCGTGGTGCTGTCGATGAACGCGTACTGGCGGCGCGCGGTGGACATTCACCCTCATGAGCCGGAGGAGACCTTCGAGGAGAGCGTGCGTGGCGGGTGGATCGAGCCGGAGCACGGCGCGGTGATGCACCGCTCGCCTCGACGGATCGCCTCGTGGAGCTGGCGGGCGTGGGCGCGGCCGCAGGGGCTGTGCCTGCCGCCGGATTCGGGAGATCTCGCAGAGTGGGATCGCAACATGGCGGGGCTGGCGCTTCCCCTGGGGGCGGCGGGCCGGGCTGAGGTACTCGACCACGAGCAGACGCTCTTTGACGGGGGCTTCGTGACGTGGGGCGTGATGGACGACAGCGCAGGGGCGGTGCTCGCCGAGGGATGGAAAGCTCCCGCCGCGCTCGAACACCGCCACGCCGTCGCGGCGCTGCCGGACGAGCGCACGATGGTCGTGCTGGAGCACTGCGTCGCGCCCTTCCGCTGCTACCTGGCGGAGGTCAAGGGGCTCAAGCTCAACGTGCCGAACGACGTCTTCAATATGATGCAGCGGACGTACGCGTTCGACGGCGGCTCAATCAGGGCGCGCGGCGATGATCCGGCCTGCGCAATCGCGCTTGGATCGCACTGGGCCTGCGTGGATGACACCATCGGCATTGTTGGCGTCTGGGGCGCGGACGGCCTCACGCTCTACCAGGCGGGCGAGCGGCGGGCCTCGGGATACGCCGACAGCCTCTTCTACGACGAACTGTGCTTCCCATGCATCGCGCCGTCGTCCGCTGCTGGCTCGGCCCTGCCCTACCTCGATTTTGCGCCCGGAGAGATCATCCTCGACTGCGCAAGCGTCGTGCTCTCCGGCGCGGACGCCGGGGAGACCGCCGAGGTCGCAGCGTCGGTCCAACGCGTGGACCTCGGCGAGGACAATCTGCGCGGCGTCCGGGTGCCCGGGGCCGACGGAGCGTCCTACGCAGTCGTCGCGAACTTCGGCGAGGAACCCGCCGAGGTCGCCCTGCCGATCGAGTCGCCGGAGGCGACAGACTGCGCGTCCGGCGAAGCGGTGCGGGCCGCCGATGGCACGCTGACAATCACCCTTCGCGCCGGGGAGTGCAGGGTGCTGCGACTTGCCGCGGAGTAACGCGCACAGTTACCGAATACGCAGTGGCCGCTCGTCATGGCCCGCACATCGAAGCAGGCGTGCACGGCTCCTCCGCCAGCGCGATCTCGACCATCTGCGTCCCCTCGACCTTCGGGATCACGAAGCCGCAGCGCCCGCCCGTCATCGTGAACGCGATCTCCTCGCCCTGAGGCACGAGCCGCACGGATGCGACCTCCCCATCGACCCGCACGCTCACCGGCAACTCGTGCAGTGGGATGATGTCCTCGACGATCTCAAGCTGTTCGCTGCGCTTCTCCGGAACGTAATGCAGCGCGTGGACGACGAGGCGATTCTGCTCAGCCTGCCGGTTCACGGTGAGGATCGCGGTTGAGGGCGCTTCCGCTCGCAGGACCGGGTCCTCAAGCAGCAGGTTGATGGCGTTGGCGACGATCTGCTTGCACCAGCGCGGCGCGCGCTCGCGATACTGCGTGAAGATCGGGTGCATCAGGTAGATGCAATTGCCGTTGCGCACCGCGCCGGGGTAATCCGCCGGGCCCTCGACGGGCGTGTGCCGATGTGAGCAGAAGTGCCGCCAGGTGCGGTTGAACCACGGCTTCATCATCGGCGAGAGCACCTCGGCATCGAGCAGCGGACGGACTTCCGCGCCCTGCAGGTAGATCACATGCGGGGCATCGGGCAGACCCTCGCCGAGTTCGCCCGGCACGATGAAGTCCGGGGAGAAGGGCGCGTCGCCGAGGTAATCCACGCCGAGTTCCCCGACCGCAAACCGCTCGCCGCCGGGTTCGAGGCCCGAGTGATGGCTCGCGAGCACCTTCCCGCCGTCGGCGATGAACTCGCCGAGCTTGACCGCGAGCGCGTGGTCCACCGGGATCTCGTCGGGCAGCACGATCAGCCGGTAGCGCGAGAAGTCGCTCTGCGAGTCGATCACGTCGAACTGATGGTGAAGCTCCTGGAGCATCTTGTCCGCGCCCATGAGCGCCTTCGGGATCGAGCGGTCGGTCGGGTCGGTGCGAAACTCCGCGGGCGTCATCACGCCGATGTCCACGACCGCCTCGGCTCCGTGGCACCACGGTTCGGCGGCCTCGACCTTCTCGTAGGCGGAGCCGACGAGTTCGTACGTGGGTGCGTCGATCTTCCCGTCCGGTGGGAGTTGGTCGCCGACTTCGCAGCGGCAGCCCAGCGCCAGCATCCGGAGGCACTCGTACTCCAGCGCGACCGGGTTGCGGTAGGAGTGAAAGTCGCCCCAGGTGGTGTGAAACTTGCCGGTGTGCGAGATCGTCGGCAGGCCGAGCGTCCGCGCGTAGCGCTGTGTCGGCGGGAAGTGTGCGTAGCCCCACTTGCCGCCGGGCAGCGACTCAAGCTCGAAGTGTGAGAAGCTGTCCTTCATGCGTCGGTGCAGCGGGCTTATGTGCCCGGAGTTGTAAAAGATCAGCGCGTCAGGCTGATGCTTGCGCACAAGCGCGCTCATCCGCTCCTGGAAGCGCAGCAGCACGTCGACGGCGAACTGCTTGCGATCCTCGTCGCTCTCCGGGTCGAGGCCCTCGTCGAGCATCCCGTCGATGCAGTGCTGACAGGCGCATGGGGTCGGGTGAACGATGTCGAAGAAGAAGCCGTCGCAGTCGAAGCGCGTCAGCACCTCCTCGGTGTGTTCGGCAAGGAAGTCCACGTAGGGCGAGTTCTTACACAGGCGGCGGTAGAAGCCCGCCTCGAAGGGCTTCGTGCCGACGAAGCAGCCGTCCGGATCGACCATGCACCACTCCGGGTGATGGCGGCTGGAGTAAAGGTCCCACTCGACGGTGATGTAAATCGGCACCGTGATGTCATGCGCATGGCAGGCCTCGATCTGCTGGCCGAGCAAGTCCACCTGAAGGTTCGGATGGACGCGCTCGGGGTGCTTCTGTGACGGGTAGTAGATCCAGCCGTGGTGGCCGCGCGCGAAGCAGCATATCTGATTGACGCGGGCCTCATTGAGCGTGCTCACGAACTGGTCGGGATCGAACTCCCCGCCAATGTCGGAGATGTCTCCGGAGGTGTGAAAGTCGAGATGGATTGCGCGGTAGCGCAGGTCGCTCATGATGATGGCAGCCTCTCTGTGATCGGATCGCACTGGTGGCGCGTATTCGCCCCTGATCGCGCCGGGCCTTCCGCCCCCCATCATACGAAGGGCGTCCGGCAGGCGCAGTCCTTTTCGTCAGTGATGCGGCTGATTGTCTCGCGGATCATGCAGAGCAGATCGCCCCGGCGCTCGGCCATCAACTCCTCGACCTCACCGTGTGTGATCGGCTCGTCCACGATGCCCGCCGCCCAGTTGCTCACGACGCAGACGGTCGCGTAGCACAGACCCGCCTCGCGCGCAAGGACGGCCTCCGGGACTCCGGTCATCCCGACCACATCGCCACCAAGCTGCCGGTACATGACGATCTCCGCGGCCGTCTCGAAGCGCGGGCCCTCGGCGCAGACATAGACGCCGGCCGGGTGCAACTCCTCGCCGAGTGCCGCCATGCAGCCCTCGCGCATGATCTCGCGCAGGCGCGGGCAGTAGGGGTGGGTGACGTCCACGTGGCGGACATCGCCATCGTCGCCGTCGAAGAACGTCAGGGGGCGCTGCTTCGTGAAGTCGAGGAACTGGTCGGGCACCACGAGATCCCCCGGCTGCATCTGCTTGTTCAGCGAGCCCACCGCGTTGGTCGCGATGACGCACGAGCAGCCAAGTTCGGCGAGGGCGCGGATGTTGGCGCGGTAGTTGATTCGGTGCGGCGGGATCGAGTGCCCCTTGCCATGTCGCGGGAGGAAGACCACCTCCCGCTCTTCATCAGCCTCGATCAGCGAGACGACAACCTCGCCCCACTCGGTGCTCACCGTCTCCTCGCGCGACGGCTCATCGTCGTAAAGCTCTCCAGCGCCACTGCCACCGATCAGTGCGATCCGCATGATCTCAACTCCAGGTCACTATCCGAAGAACACGTAGTATGTGCGAACGCCCTCACCGAGAAACATCCCGATGATGCCCCACGCGATGCCCGCGGTGAAGTAATGCCCCAGCGCCAGTCCGAGGAACCCCGGAATGAGCTTCCGGTAGGCGGACATGCCCCCCAGCTTGAACACGATGCTCTTGACGATCCAGACGATGAAGAAGCTCCCCCAGATGAGACTGCCGTAGGAGCCTGCCATCCCGAAGGCGAGCGGGTGCAGGGGGAAGCGCAGGAAGATCATGCGCAGGATCATCAGCACGGTTGTGATCACAAAGCCCACGGCGGTCGCGCCGATGCGCCACGGGTCGGGGGACGCATGACCCTTCTGATACCCGGTGATCGCCTCGAACTCGTTCTGCGCCACGCCGCTCCCCCACCCGCCCTGGGCGTTCAGCCCGCCTGAGCCGTACTCGTAGTAATCCCGCAGGTGCAGTCCCACGCCAAGATAGAGCCCGACGATGAGCGCGATGATGAGCAGCCACGTCATCGACTTCTGCTTGATGTTGGTCTCGCGCGCGAGCCGAAAGCCCTCGGTCTGATAGCCGATCAGCGACGGGTAGTACCCGCGTGAGAGGAAGACCAGCGAGGTGAACACCGTCAGTGATTGCAGGCCGCCGTATTTCTGCAGCGGCGCGGTGCCGAGGGTGTACTTGATCGCCTTGTAATGCTGAAAGTAAGGGAACATCCAGATCAGCGGGATGCCGACTTCGGCCCGCACCCGGGCGTAGACGAGCGCCACGGCCAGCAGCAGGCCGAAGTAGAGCACCGCCAGCCACAGCGCCATGCCCGCGGCCTTCACCCACCACAGCGTCACCGCGAGACCGCCGATGAATGTGAATACGGCCAGCCGATAGCTCATCGGCTCATCGGTGTCATCGACGTCGGGCCGCCGGCCGAGGGCCTTCCCGAAGACGTCGGCGATGTGATGGCGCGCGATCCACAGCAGCAGCACCGCCATCGCCAGGTATGCACCGAGGCCCTGCTCCTGCACAAAGGGAAAGCCCGCCACGTCCATCCCGGCCGCGGCGGCGGCCACCGCCTCCAGCCGCAGGATGAAGTAGAACACCCAGATGCTCAGCGCAACCTCGGTGCTGACGAGGTAGCCGAAGCCGAGTATCTCCGGCCGGTAGTGAATCTGCAGCGGCTGGATGGCGCTCCACGGCCGCTCGGTGAGCAGCGCGCCGATGTCGTAGAGCTTCCCCAGCGAGGTGAATCCCGGATTATACGCGTTGATGATGTTGCCGATGTTGTAAAGCGCGGCGATGGCGAACCCCGTCCACATGATCGGGTTGCGGAAGAAGTCGCCCACCAGTGCTCGCGTGTTCAGCCCCTCAGTGACCTCGATCGGCAGGTAGAGCAGCGGGTAGGTCAGCTTCTCCTTCTCCGACCACTGGCGGCGGAAGATGACCATCATCGCCATCATCGTCATCCACAGCGCGAGGAAGAATATCCCCCACGCCGCCAGCGGCTTCGTCCACGCCCGCCAGGGCACAGTGCCCTCATCCGACGCCTCGTAAAGCAGGCGGATCGTCTCTTCATCATGCGGCACGAACCACTCGGGCACCATCGGCTGGATCGTGGCGAGATCATTCTCCGCCGTCGCGTAGTAGAAGGGCACCGGGATCGTGTTGATGAAGAAGCGCGCGATCCCGCAACCCGCCATCGAGGTGGCGACGGTCAGGAAGACGTAGATCATCAGCACCTCGCGCCTGTCGAGCGCGAGCCATCTGCTGATGCGGCGAACAAAGGGGTTGACAATAACCAGCGCGATCAAGAAGGCCACGGCCGGCACCGCCGGGACCGCTTCTGTGATCTGACAGAAGCGCGTGACGACCTCGGACCGGGAGATCCACAGCGCGGAGATAAGGCAGAAGATGACCGACAGGATGATCGCTCGCCACGTCAAACCCATCGTCTCCGATGGCTGCGTCTCCTGCTGCTGCTTGCTGCCCACGTCAACGGCCATGCCGAGGCTCCCCGGTGATGCGTGGAAATCTGCGCGGCGAGGTGTGGTATTCGCGACGTAGTGCGCAGGGACCTGCCGGAGAGGCTGCTTATCAACGGT
>JBNJEK010000190.1:0-8897 GCA_051745855.1 Armatimonadota bacterium | reverse complement strand
GGATAGATGAACTTCAGGATCTCCCTGCCGGGCGGGTTCGGAGCGCCGATCGAGTTGGAGACTTTGTTCGGCAGGTCGTAGTACGCGATGTTCTCGGTGGTCTTCGTCCACTCGGCCGCAAGCTCATCCCACAGTTCCTGCCGCTGCGGGCGGAAAAGCTGGAAGCCGTAGTCGAAGCTCGGCGCCCACACGAGGAAGACATTCTCATGCAGGTCGATCGGCTCCGGCGGCGGGAAAACGTAGTCCTGGTAGACGTAGCCGCAGAGTATGCGGTCGGGGTAGTCGGGCGCGACAGCCTCCGCCACCGCGTTGTAAAAGTGCAGGATCGCCGGTGTCACCTGCAACGTCGGCCGGGCCCGCGGCTCCTCGAAGTAAAGCGCACTGCAGTCCTCACACTGGCACCAGCCACGGCCATCGCTGGGCGAGAGCGAGAAGACGGTCGTCCCGTTCGCGAAGCGCCTGCGGGCCGCGTCCGCGAACTGCTGGACGACCTCGGGGTTGGTGATGCACAGCTTGTACTGCCCTGTCGGGGGCATCCGCTCGCCGCCATGCTCGGCGAACCACTCCGGGTGCGTCTCGAACGCCTCCGGAGGGATCGTCTTCCAGTTGTGCCCGTGGTAAAGCTGCAGCGACTGCCCCTCGGGCCCGTGCCGGATCGCCATGCGGTGGCGCAGGAGCCACTCCTGCACCGCGCCGCGCTCAGGCTGCGTGTAAGGGAGCCTGCGGTTTGCGAAGAACGGGGCGTCCTGCAGGTCCACCTCGGGGATGGTCAGCGTCGCGGTCGTCGGCACATGGTCCCCGTGCTCGCCCGGCATCAGCCAGCGGACGCCGACGTAGTCCTCGAGGAACGCGTAGACGCCGTTGCGCGTCCCGGCGGAGGTTCCGCCCTGAGGGGTGCGCGCATCCTCGGCGGTGTCGGGCCCCGCGATCAGCAGATCCCCCTCGCGGGTGACAATGCGGAAGCCCTCCCACGGCATCTCCGAGACGTCGATGCCGCTCGCGGCGCCGAGGATGATCGCAGGCTGGGCGACTTCGGTCGCGATCGGCAACTCGGCGCCAGTCGCGCGCAGGATGTAATGCTGCATCTCCTCGGCCGCCTGCTGCACACTCGGCGGGGCGTCCGGCGCGATTACGATCGAATACTCGCTGGCACCGTCCTCCGTCAGCGTGAGCGGCGCGGCCGATGCAAGCGCCGCGAGCGTGATCAGAGCAAGCGTGATCAGAACTGCCCGCGTAAGCATGAGGTAAGACCTCCACGGTCGAATGATGCAACGTTCCTCTGCGTTCACCCGCTCCGCGCCTCAATCAGCCGGAACGAGTTTTACCTCGGCCAGTGTGCAGTCCGGCGCATCCCCAAGGCCGTCCAGCGTCAGTGTCACCGTCTGCTCCCCCGCCTCATCGAAGGTGACGGTGCCAAGCGTAGTGACGTACTCCGGGTAGTACTGCGCCCGCGGAGTATTCACCGGCCGGTCGGTCGTGAGAGCGCCGGCGACCTGCTGGCCGCCCGTCGCGGTAGTCACCGTCTGCCCGCCCTCGGGATCGCGGCGATGGCCGTGGGATCCCAGTACCACCTGCACCTCATACTCCGCCGGTTCGGGCACGACGCAGGTCCACGTCAGCGACGTCCCCTGCTCGTTCCAGTCGCGGATGACACCACTGCGATCCATCCGCACATCGCCGGCGTCGTCGAGGTCCGCGAGGTACACCGGCAGCACGATCGCGCCGGAGGTCTGCGGCGCGGGCGTGGTGTCCACGTCAAGTTCGCCAGCGAACTGCACTTCGACCACGGTGATCGGCTCGTCGGACCGCCGCTCGGGCAGGTCGATCGACAGCAGGTGCAGGTCGGCCTGCGGGTCGTAGATCTGCGCGACATCGAGTTCGTCATCGGGCGCGGCCAGCAGCGCCGCACGCGTCACATCATTCCGAAGACCGGCGATGCTCACCCGCCCGGGCCAGTCGTACATGTGAAGAAAGAGCTTCCCGGGTCTTGTCGTGACTCGGCCCCACTCGAATTCCCACGGCCACGGGTTCGGGTCGGTCGCGTAGATCGCGTCGGAGTTCACGTCCATCCATGCGCCGATCTCCTCCAGCCGATCCACGCTCTCGGCCGGGATCAGCCCGTCGGCGGTCGGCCCGACGTTCAGCAGGTAGTTGACGCCCTTGCTGGCGAGGTCCACCAGCAGGTGCAGCAGCTCCTCGGTGGACTTCCAGTTGTCATCATCCACCTTGAACGCCCACGTGTCATTCATCGTCGCGGGCGTCTCCCAGTCACCCTCGACAGGCCCCCGGGGGATCTGATTGTCGCCGAGCGACGCATAGTCCCCCTTCTCATTGCCCACGCGCCCGTTCACAAGGCAGTCGGGCTGAAGCTCGTGGACGAGTTCGACCAACTCCTGGCTCTGCTCGGCGTTGATCGCCACCGGGGTGTCGAACCAGATCAGCCCGATCGGACCGTAGTTCGTCAGAAGCTCGCGCACCTGCGGCTTCGCCTTCGCCTCAAGGTAGGCGGCGAACTCCTCCTCAGCGACAGTCTGTGTCTGCCAGTGTTCGGCCCGGTCCCAGTGCCCCTCACCGCCGGGGTGGTGCCAGTCCTGCGCCTGCGAGTAGTAAAAGCACAGGCGGATTCCGTGCCGCTGACAGGCGGCGGAAAGCTCGGCCATGATGTCGTGCCCGTAGGGTGTCGCGTCCACGATGTCAAACTCGCTCACAGCCGAGTCGAACATCGCGAAGCCGTCGTGGTGCTTCGCGGTGATGACGAGGTAGCGCATCCCGGCGCGCGCGGCGAGCGCCACCCACTCCTCGGCGTCAAACTTGACCGGATTGAACTGCTCCGCGAGCTTCTCGTACTCCTCGATGGGGATCTGCGCGTTATACATCACCCACGTACCGAGCGAGGGCACATGCTCCCCCTTCCAGCGGCCCGCCGCCACCGCGTAGATGCCCCAGTGTATGAACATCCCGAACCGCGCTTCACGCCACCAACTCATGTCAGGCATGGGAAGCCTCCAGTCGTGAGGTCGTGCCGTCTCGAGAGGCCGGAGAGGGTGCGCTGTCGTGTAGCGCCGCCCGGCGCCGGCCCGGTCGTTTGCCGTTGTCGCACTGCCGCACGACGAACGATACGCACGGCCGGGCCGGCGTCGCCTGCAGTAAACGACACTGCAGGCTCTCCGGCCCATCCACAACGACATTACAACTCAATCACTTCCAGGTGCTCGTCGGACAGCATCTCCACGCCGTCCTCCTTGACGACCACGCCGTCCTCCCAGCGCAGGCCGAACTGGCCCTCCTTGTAAAGGAATGTGTCCACCTGGTAGGTCATGTTCTCAAGCAGATCATACTCGGAGCTTGTCTCCATCCACGGCCGCTCAACCTCCATCAGGCCGATGGCGTGGCAGGGGCCGTAGAGCAGATACTGCGCGTAGCCCTTCTCCTCGAGGAACTCCTCGTACTTGATGACCACCTCGGCGGCAGGCACGCCCGCACTCATCAGCTCCATCGTCTTGTGATGCGCCTCAAGACCGACCTCGACGAGATCGCGCATATCCGCGGGCATCTCCCCGATGCAGATCGGCCGGCCGACCGATGAGGAGTAGCCGCTGACCAGCGCGCCGATGTTAAGCTGGATCATCTCGCCCTCTTCGATCACCTTCGGGCTGGGCCGGCCGATCGCGTGTGTGCTGGCTTCTCCCGAGAGGCAGTACGTCGGGTGGCCCTCATACTCCGCGCCCTCGGCGTACATCGTGCCCTGCGCGATCCCGACCACCTGCTGCTCGGTCATCCCCGGCGCGATGCTGTCGAGCACCGCCTGGGTGGCGATCTCACTGATGCGGAATGCCTCGCGCATGCACGCAAGCTCGTTCTCAGACTTGACCATGCGCATGTCGGTGAGCAGGTCGTCGGCCTTGACGACCTCCGCCTCGCCGGCGGCCTCCACGATCGCCTCGTAGATAGTGACCGGCAGGATCGACATGCCGGCGATGCCGATGCGCTCCACATCGCCGCCGCCGACCGCGTCGAAGACGTCCTCGAAGGTATCAAGCTCCATCCCGGGGTAGTCCGGCTCCGCGGACTCGCGGTACTGCAGAATCTGCATGATCTGCGGGATGCGACTGCGGCCCTGCGCGAATGTCAGCGACTCGGGGCCGATCAGCAGCGCCGGATCGCCCTCGCGACCGATTGCCACGCCGCCGGTCTCGAAAAGCGGCCAGTAGTCGGAGAGGTAGCGCACATTGGCCGGATCGGCCTCATGACCGTGGGTGATCACCACGTCGAGATTGTGCTCGCCCATCTTCTGCTGCAGCGTCTTCCACCGCTGCTCGAACTCCGAATCGGGGATCGTGGGTGTGTCGGCCATCGCCTGTCTCCTCCTTGAGTATCTGTCACGCTCGAGGTGAGCCTGAGTTCGCGAAGCGACTCTGCAACGGGCATTTCGCGAAAAGATGCGGGGAGTCCTGCGAAAGAAACGTGAGGTCGGCCCATCGATCGTTCGGTCCCGGGTCACTGCAAAAACGTGGGACCGAGACCACCGCCGCCTCATTGGCCTTCTGCCCACGAAGGACACGACCTCCATCGGAGCGAATATGCGAGGTGTCCGCGGAGGAGTCCGCGTCGCCGGGCCGAAGATTCCCCTCCCTGCGCATGAAGATACTTTCTCACCGGAGAATCGATGACACTTTCCGAACTCATCACAATCACGGGTCTTCAGGACAGCTTTGAACTCAGCGACGCCGCGCTGCTGCGCCGCCAACTGCTCGGCGAGCCCGGCCCGGTAACGATCGACCGCCTCGAGGCGACTCTGTCGGCGTATACCCGCGACGACCCGGAGATCGAGGAGGCGCTGTCGGAACTGCTCGACAGCCTCGCCCGCGGCGACGGCAAGGGCGACGGCTTCCTCATCAGCGGCCCCGCCGGCGCAGGGAAGACCCACCTGCTCGGCACGCTGCTGCTGCTGGCCGGCTCCGAGAGCGCCCGCAAGCGCCTCGCCCGACAGAAGACGCAGTTCGCGGATGACCTGAGAGTCCTTCACGAGTCCGCTCCGCTGCTGGTGGTGCCGCTGCCGCTCGAGGAGCACTCCGGGCGCGACGAACTGCTCGAGGACATCATCTTCGAACGGACCGAGTGGGAGCTTCGCCGCCAGCCCTACGAGATCGTCGTGCCCCTGTCCCAGCACTCCTACGCGCTGGAACTGATCGAGCGCCATGTCGTCCCGCGTTTCGAGGAGGAGCTTGACGCATACACCGCAGACCGCTCGGCCCGCGACGAATCGTGGCAGGGACTGTGCGACCGCGACGAAGAGGCCGCGGTTCGCATCGGCCATCAGTTCGCGCAGTCAATGAACTATCCGCTGGACTTCCGCCAGTCGCGCGTGGAGCGCATGGCGCGACTGCTTGAGATCGTGGACGGCGAGCGCCTCTCGGGCGTCCTCTATCTCATCGACGACCTCGGCGACTTCCTTGCCTCCGTCGATGCGAAGGCCATGCAGGGCGACCTCGTCTTCCTCGAGTTCCTCGCCCATCGCGGCAAGATCGCGCCGATCTGGACCGTGGCGAACCTCGAGGTGCCGCTCAGGGAAATCCCGGGCATCGAGGCGCCGCTCGCGCGCCGCATCTCGGATCTCTACCGCGGCGGCCTGGCGCTGTCGTCCACGCATATGCGATGGGTCGTCGCCGATGCGGTGCGACCGGCCTCCGACGCCGCCTGCGGCGAGGCGCTCGATGAGATGGTGCAGGCCCACGAGGAGGCGTTCGGCGACGCGGTCGAAGCCGAGCAGCTTGTCGCGAGCTTCCCGCTCCACCCGCTCGCGGCGCGCTGCGCCGAGGAGATCGGCACGCGGGCTCTCGGCCGCGCCGACGGTCTGCTGTCGGTGCTGCGCGATGCCGACGAGGCCGGAATGCTGGAGGAGCGGACGCACCTGCAGCCGCTCTCGCCCGCGGATGTCTTCGACCTGCTCCGCCCGCAGCTCCGCTCGAATCCCGACGCCGCCCCCTACCTCGGGCAGGCGCTCGAATACTACGAAGCGCACGGATCGGAAGTGTACCCCGCCGACCCCGAACTGCTGCGCCGGGTCATCCGCGTGTTGATCGCACTGCGGCTCGCGAACATCTGGCCGGGCGAGGGTGAGGTGCGCCAGGCGTTGGGGATGGACCCGGAGGGCGCGCCGCTGGTGAGCCGCAGCGAACTGCACGACGTGCTGGAGGCCGCGCGCCTGCACGGGCGCTTCGTGGAGGCCCGACGTGGGCGTGAGGAAGCCGAGGATGTGTACTACGTCGAAGTTCACACGCCGATCGGCGACACCCTCCGCGAACGACTCTCACTCGCGCGCGAGGGCATCGGGCGCGACGACCCGCGGCTGATGCAGGCCGCGATCGCGCACGCCGCCACCGCGATGCCGCTGGAGACGCTCGCGGACGAGGCCCTGCTGGAGATACACTGGCGCAACACCGGTCGAGCCATCTCCGCGTCGCTCGGCAGCGTGCAGGCGCTCGACCAGCTTGAGATCGACCGGCGCGTCCAGGAACTGACAGACCCGGCGAACATCGCCAGCGTCCATCTGCACGTCGCGACGCTGCAGTCGGCGGAGCAGCAGAGGGCGCGCTGGCAGGAGATCACCGACGGGACGCTCGCCGGACGCTGGTCGGCCTCGATCCTCTGCTGGCTGCCACGCCAGCTTCATGAACGCGAACTCGACGTGCTGCGCGACTGCGCGGCCTGCAGGCTGCTGCTGAGCCAGCCGCAGTCGCTCGAACATGAGCGTGGCCTCGCCGGGCGCCTCGAGGAAGAGGAGGCGCGTCTCGGAGCACAGGTGCGCGAGGTCGTGCGCGCAGCGTACTACGAGGGCGCGGTGCTCGCCGCCTTCGGCGAGGCGGTGCCCGCCGGCGAACTCTCCGCCATGGAGGGCGACTGGCGCAGCGCCATCAATGCCATCGGCGGATGGGCGCTTGACCGGGTCTTCCCCGAGTTCGCGAAGATCGCGCCGCGCCAGTTCCTCGCCGAGCGGGAGCAGATCGACCTGCTCATCGACCGCTTCGTGAGGCCCGGCTCAGCTTCCCCCGATCCTGACTCGAGGCTCGCCACGCTGATCGCGTCATTCATGATCCCCCTCGGGGTGGCGCGCCGCGATGATGACCGCTTCGTGCTGGACATCGGCCGCTCCACCGCCGCCGACGAGGTCATGCAGCGCATCCGTGCTCGCGATCAGACGCCTGAGACCGAGCGCGGCCGGCCGCTGGTGTGCGCCGACCTCGCCGAGCACCTCCTCAAGTCGGAACTCGGGCTGCCGCCGGAGATCTTCGAGTTGCTGATCGCGTCGCTGATCCGGCGGGGCTACCTGATGGCGCTCGATGAGCACGGAACGCCGGTGCAACTCGCCGACATCCCGTCACCGATCGCGCGGAACCTCCAGCAGGTCGCGCGCCCGGCGCTGCTTTCATACGAGCAGTGGCAGATGCTCTCGCGCCTCACCCGCATCATCTTCGACCAGGCAATCGCCAACCCCGATCACGCCGCCCAGGCGCTCGTCTGGGAGGCGCTCGTCGAAACCCGCGAGGAGTGGCTGGAGCGCATCGAAGCGTTGCGCGAGGACGTCGAGGACCTGCGCAACCGCCTCGACCAGCCGAAGCATGCGTGGCGGGAGACTTCGGCGGCGCTCAGTCACGTCGAGCGCTTCTTCAACCTCATCGAGCCCTCGCAATACGCCGCCGAGGGCCTCGACAGCCTCCTCAACAAGGCCGAGCCTTTCCTCGACAGCAGCAACGGGGTCAGCAAACTGCGCGACCTGCTGCGCGTCGTGGAACTGCTCGAGCATTTCGTCGAGCAGGTCGGCCCGCAGCTTGCGACACTGCGCCGCTACCTCACCGACGAAGACCTGTGGCTCCCCGATGACTCGGACCTCGTCGAACTGCGCGAGCGACTCATGGAGCTTATCCGGTCGGGCGAGGAGGCGGTGGGCGAGGAGCAGACAGTCGTGCGACTCGCGCAGATCTTCTTCGCCAGGTACAAACGCAGCTACTCCGCGTGGCACAATGCCGTGTACCGCGCCTCGGAGTTCGAACCTTACAACACGCTGCGCGCCACGCCGGAGATGCGAGTGCTCTCGGCATTCGATCGCCTCGATCTCGACGTCGAACACGACCTCAGCGCCGTCAATGAGCAGATCGAGCGCGAGATCGCCAAGCGCTGCCGCGAGATGTCGCTGTCACAGGCGCTGGAGCGCTCGCCGGTCTGCCCCGCGTGCGGGCTGAGGCTGGGTGAGGAGATCAACCTGCGCCCACCCGAGGAGATCGCGGAGTTCGCCGAACGCGGCGTCCAGGAGTACGTCGCCCTCCTTCGCTCCTCCGCGAATCAACAGGCTCTCGCCGAATACATCCGCAGTCTCCCGCACCGTGGTGAGACGGTCCGCAAACTGGCGCAACTGGTGCGGTTGAGCGACGACTTCGGCGCCCGCTCGCTGATGCCTCTGCTCGGCGATGACGTCCTCACCCATCTGCAACGCGCTCTCTCGGGGCAGAACGTGCGCTCGCGCAGTCTCGGGCAACTCCGCCGCGAACTCTCCGGGCGCACCCTCACCCGCGACGAGGCGATCGAAGCAATGCGCGAGTGGCTCGATGGTAACGGCGACATCGATGACGACGACTTGATTCACATCGAACCCTGACCAGCCTTCGTCAAAAAGACTTAAACTCACAAAGGAAACTTCCCGCGATGCGCAGCGTTAATACACACACAGCAGCTCAATCAGAGTGAATGCTCGTCGCGGGAGTTCAACAATTATCGTCGCAACCTGCAGTACGAGCGGCCGCCCGATGCACTGTCATCGGGCGGCTTTCTTTTTGCGGTGACCGCCGATGCACTGTCATCGGGCGGCTTTCTTTTTGCGGTGACCGCCGATGCACTGTCAT
>JBNJEK010000189.1:0-8907 GCA_051745855.1 Armatimonadota bacterium | reverse complement strand
TGACAGGGGGAACGACTCTCCAGGCGAGGGCGCCTGGAGTCCAGACTCGGAAGAAGACCCGGAGTCCGGGCGCCCTCGCCCGGACGTCGTTCCCGTCCCTTTTTTCCCTGCGGCGCGTAGCGGCTTCCACCGTCGTATCCTTAACGTTGATACCGTACCCCGGCGAAGGGCTTTGTATCAAAGGTTGAGGATTGAGGTGACAGGGGGAACGACTCTCCAGGCGAGGGCGCCTGGAGTCCAGACTCGGAAGAAGACCCGGAGTCCGGGCGCCCTCGCCCGGACGTCGTTCCCGTCCCCTTTTCCCTGCGGCGCGTAGCGGCTTCTACCGTCGTATCCTTAACGTTGATACCGTACCCCGGCGAAGGAGGGCGCGCGTGAAGCCGCGAGGAATACTTCAACGCGGGTTAAACTCCCCGCGAGGGGGCAGGCGTCTGTCGATGTCGATCGCAACCGGACTTTATCTGATCGCGCTCTTTTTGATCACGCTCTTTACCGACGTGATCTTCGGGATCAACGCGCAGTCGCTGGCGTACGCGCCGCTGACTGTCGCGCTGCTCGTGCTGCTTTACTGCGCGATGGTGGAGAGGCGCCGCGACTTTCTGCGGCAGTGGTACACGTCAAGCCCGATGATCGTGCCCGGGCTGCTCTTTCTCGCAGGCCTGGCAGCGGCGCTGCCCCACGCACATGACGTCGGCCTGGCGGCACGGGACTTTCTGCGCTGGAGCTTTGTCTGGCTGGTCTTCGCGCCGGTGACCCGCGCGGTCTGCTCCACGCAGGCCCGCTCGAGGCTGTGCGCGCGAGCAGTGCCCGCGTTCATCACGGCGTTCGCGGCGCTGACTGTCGCCGACCTGGCCTTCGGTGGCGGGGTCGTACGAACAATGCTGGGCATCGCGGGCGTCACAAGCGAAGGTCGCTACCAGTCGCTCTATCAGAACGCCGGGATCTTCGCCGGGATGCTGATCGTCGGCTTCCCGCTGGCGCTGGCTCCCGCGCTGACCGAGAGGCGCCGGCGATGGCGACTGCCGTGGATCCTGTCGGCCTGCGTGATAGCCGGCGGCGTCCTGCTCTCGGGCTCACGGGCGGCGGTGGTGGCGAGCCTGCTCTCGGCCGCGACCATCGGACTGCTGCTGCGGCGCCGGTGGCTCGTCGCGGCAGTGGCGGGCCTGCTGATGGTGGGCGGATGGCTGCTGCTGGCCGGTGACCTCGGAGGACCGCCGGCGGTCTCGCGCTTTCAGGACATGCTGACCCATCGCGGGACCGGGCACCGGAGCCTCAGCCGCCGGATGCAGATCTGGTCGGAGGCCGGCGAACTGATCGGGCAGCGACCGGTGATCGGATGGGGAGGCGCGCAGTTGCGCTTCCATCAGAGCCTCGGCTTCAACCGCGCGCACAACGCGTGGCTTGACGCATGGCTCGACGGGGGACTGCCCGCGTTGCTGGCGATGGTCATCGTGACCGCGGTGGTCCTGCGGAGAGCGTGGTGGACGCTTATTGCGAGGCCGGCGCGATGGCTCGATCCGACGCATGTGGCACTGCTGGCGGCGAGTCTGGCGGTGCTGACAGGGTGGACCGTGAGAGCGGGAATCGGCGGAAGGATAGACTGGCTGCCGATTTTCATGTTATGCTCCATGTGGTGGGACCTGCGGGAGTCCCCGCAGCGGGACGAGGACACGGGCGAAAAAGACGCGCCCGATGCATCATGCAGGGCCTGACGTGAAGAAGAGGATGAATCCAGCCGCAGCGACCGGGCGGCGGAGGTGCAGCTTTGAGCGCGATGAGCAGTGACAAGATTCGCAATCGTTTCGATGACGACATCCCGGCCGACATGTGGGAGGAATGTCCGCAGTGTCACCAGCTTCTTTACACCAAGCAGTTGCAGCAGCATCTGTGGGTGTGCAGCAAGTGCGGCTTTCACTTCCGCCTGAATGCGCGCCAGCGGCTTGATATCACCGTCGATGATGGAAGCTTCGAGGAGTGGGACGACGATCTGCCACTGTGCGATCCCCTCGAGTTCCCGAAGTACCGCGGCAAGCTCGAGGCAGCGCAGGAGAAGACCGGTCTGCAGGATGCGGTCATCACCGGAAAAGCGCAACTGGCGGGGATGGACGTGGCGATCGGCGTGATGGAGCCGGGATTCCGCGGTGGCTCGATGGGCTGGGTGGTGGGTGAGCGTATCACCCGGCTGATCGAACGCGCGGCCGAGGAGAAGCTGCCGCTGATCATCGTCAGCGCCTCGGGCGGCGCGCGCATGGAGGAGAGCCTCGTCGCCCTGATGCAGATGGCGAAGACCGCCGGCGCGACTGCCAAGCTCGCCGAGGCCGGGATGCCTTACATCAGCATGCTGACGCACCCGACCTACGGCGGTGTGATGGCAAGCTACGCGTTCCTCGGCGACATCCTCATCGCCGAACCCGGCGCGGCGATGGGCTTCGCGGGCCCCCGCGTGATCGAAGTCACCGGCATGCCGATCGGCGAAGGGGTGCAGACCGCGGAGTATCAGCGCGAGCATGGGATGATCGACCTGGTGATCCCGCGGGAGGATATGCGCGAGACACTCGCCACGATCATCGCGTGGAGCACCGGCGACTCGGGTGGCACCAGCGGCGGCTTTGAGGACGATGAAGAGGCCCTGCGGACGGAGCCGACCGAGCGGGAGACCGGCCGTGAGACCGACGCGTGGGAGCGGGTGGAGCTTGCCCGCCATCCCGACCGGCCTTACACGCTGGATTACATCGAGTCGTTCGTGACCGGCTTCATTGAGCTTCACGGCGATCGGCGTTTCGGCGACGACGGAGCGATCGTCGGCGGACTGGGCTGGATCGACGACCGGCCGGTGGTGATCATCGGCCATCAGAAGGGCCGGCAGGCGCGCGAGCGGTCGCGCCGGAATTTCGCGATGGCAAAGCCCGAGGGCTACCGCAAGGCGATGCGCCTGATGAAGCTGGCGAGCCAGGTGGGGCGGCCGGTGGTGACGCTGATCGACACCCCGGGCGCTCACTGTCTCGACGAGGCCGAAGCTCGCGGAATCTCCGAGGCCATCGCATCGAATCAGCGCGAGATGTTCTCGCTGGAGGTGCCGGTGGTGCCGGTGATCATCGGCGAGGGCGGATCGGGAGGCGCGATCGGGATCGGCGTGGGCGACCGCGTGCTGATGCTGGAGAATTCGTATTACTCGGTCATCGCCCCGGAGTCGTGCGCCGCGATCCTCTGGCGCAATCGCGCGCTGAAAGAGGAGGCCGCGGACGCGCTGCGGCTGACATCCGACGATGCGCTGCGGCTCGGGATCATCGACGGGATCGTCACCGAGCCGGAGGGTGGAGCGCACACGGACACCCAGGCCGCCGCCGAGTATCTGCGGCAGGCGATCGGGCGGACGCTCACGGAACTTGAGGAGATCGATCGCTCGGAGTTTCCGCGACTGCGCTACGAGAAGTTCCGGAAGATGGGCGCGCCGGAGAACTGCGGCTAACGGCGGCAAAAGGCGGCTCAAGACTGCTCACGGCGGCAAAAGGCGGCGACCGCATGGGCCGAAGTCTGACGCCAATCGTCGCGCGACGCCCGGGGAGGACTGACGATGAATCTCATCGTGATCGTCACCGACACGTTCCGCGCAGACCATCTCGGCTGCTACGGCAACGAGCGCGTAAGTACGCCGAACCTCGACAGGCTGGCCGAGCAGGGCGTGGTCTTCGCCAACTGCTACGCCGACGGCCTCGCCACTATCCCCGCGCGTCGGGTCTTCTACACGGGCAATTCGATCCTCCCTGAGGCCGAGTGGAGGCCGCTGTCTCCGGGCGATGTGACCGTCGCGGAGATTCTCAGCGAGCACGACTACACATCCGGCCTCGTCTCCGACTGCTACCATCAGTTCAAGCCGAATCTGAACTTCCACCGCGGGTTCGACTCGTGGGAGTGGATCCGCGGACAGGAGAATGATAGGTGGCGCAGCGGTCCGCGGGGTGCCGTCAACCCGCGCGACCACATGCCCGAGCATCACTGGAATCCTCGCTACGACGAGACGATGAGACAGTACCTTCTTAATATGCAGGACCGTGAGGGCGAGGATGATTACATCTGCGCTCGTTCCTGCACCGCCGCGATGGAGTGGCTCGATCGCAACGCCCAGCAGTCACCCTTCATGCTCTGGCTGGAGCTTTTCGACCCGCATGAGCCGTGGGACGCGCCTCCGCGTTTCCGCACGATGTACCGCGAGGACTACCCCATCGACGACTACCAATTCGGCTACGGCGTGAACGTGGAGGACGTACGCGAGGAGGACTATGCGGTCCTGCGGGACCTCTACGCCGCCGAGGTCACCTTCGTTGACGAGCGCATCGGAAAGCTGCTGGACTACGTGGATGAGATCGGGCTGCGGGACGACACCGTGGTGGTCTTTACCACCGACCACGGGACGCATCTCGGCGAGGACGGGTGCATTCAGAAGCAGTGGCGCAACCCGAAGTCGATCGTGACGCAGATGCCGATGATCGTCCGCCATCCGGACGAAAGCTTCGCCGGCACGCGCGTCGATGCCCTCGTCAGTGCGATGGACCTTGCGCCGATGCTGATGCGTTTCGCGGGCGTGGACGACCATCCTCCGATGGACGGCGAGGACATGTGGCGGCTGGCGTCGGGACAGAGCGAGTCGCTGCACGACTGGCTGCTGATCGGCTTCCGGAAGTTTGCGGCGGCGCGCACGCCTGACTGGTATTACTTCGAGGGCCTTGATCCGAACGATCCGGGGCATGGGCCGGCGCTTTATGACATGAAGGCCGACCCTGACGAGACGACGAACGTGGTGGATGATCACCCGGAGGTTGTGCGGGAGTTGCGGGCGCTGATCAGCGGCTGCTTCCCACTGGGGGAGAGCGGCTGACGCGCCCCCGAGTGCTGACGACACGGCGCGTCGTCAGCACTCAACGCGAGTAGATGAATCGCTCTGTGCACCTCGGGAGCGCGCCGGGTTGCGCTTCGACGATCAATCCGCGACCGCCACGAAGTCCTCGGTGTGTATGAGTGTCGCGCTCAGATCGATCTGCCGGCTGGCAGGGCTGAATATGAGTCCGTCAGCCTGTGGCGTCACCTCATGCGTCAGGCCGGTCTGCAGCGTCAGGACGAACTCCCCGTTGCGGTCGGTTTGCGCGCTCACGGCGTCGGCACTCACCGTCACGCCGTCCACGGGATCGCCCTCGGGCGTAAACACGAACCCTCGTATCTCGCCCATCTCCGGCCCCGCCGGTGGCGCCGTCATCGTAAAGTCCACGTCGCGAACATCCGACGTCCCCACGCGCAACTCATACACGGCGGGATCGGGTTCGAACGCCACGTAGCCGCTCTTCTCCGCCATCACCCGGTAGTCGCCCTCAGGTGCGACCGGGACGCGGTAGCGGCCATCATCTCCTGTGCGCGTCAGACCCACCAGGTCGCCGCTTTCGGCATCGGCAACGCGCACCGTCACGTGTTCCTGCGGCTGCCCGCCCAGCCCTGACACCGCCCCGAGTATCGCCGGGGGAGCAACTTCCACCACCGCCGATCCCGATGCGCCTGCCTCGACCTCGGTCGCGACGATGCGGGCTTTCCCGACCTGCCGGCCGGTCACAAGGCCGCTGTCGTCCACGGTCGCATTCGCGCTGCTGCTGGCCCAGTCGAAGCCCGGAACCAGGATCAGGTTGTCATCCGCGTCATACGCCGCCGCAGCAAGCTGCAGCGTGGATCCGATCAGCAAGCTCAGACCCTCGGCCGGATCAGACCCCGGCTCCGCGCGCGTGATCGCCACGCGTGCCACGGTGGAGCCCAGCACCACTCTCACCGCGTCTCCCGGCGCGCCATCAAGCGGGTACCCGCTCTCTCCGCCGGGAATGACCACGTACATGCTGCCCGCAGCCTGGGGCACCGCGCCGGGATTCTCATCAGGATCGGCTGGATATGCGTTGACAGTCAGCAGCGCCCGGGGGGAAGCGGGCAGGTCGTACGATGCCTCCGTCACCCACGGTGCCTCCGCTGGCCTGCTGAGCGTGTCCTCCACCAACCTCTCCCCGTTGTCCCCGTCGTCCACCGTCAGCGCCACGTGCGTGCTCAGTTGCGGGATCAACCGGGTGCTCATGTCGTCCGGGGGCGGTGGCCATGCGACCGCTACCGTCATGCGGCCGTACTCACTCAGCGCCGGAGACTCGGGAGACGGCGCAGGTTCAGGCGCGGGCGTAGTCGCCCCGTCAGACGGCGGTCCGGGAGCGATCCCCGCACCGCCACAGCCAGTCATCAACGCCACGGCCACGCCGGCAGCCGCCAGCAGAGAAATCGTGCGCCATGATAGCACCTGCATCTCACTTCCCGCCCTTCCTCGCTCCTGATCGCCCCCCGGCCTACCTCAGCCGCATCGTCGTGAGGCCGTGGCACTGCTCGCCGGCAGTGGCAGCAGCCGTCACGCGTACCAGGTACATCCCCACCGGCGCCCTCGTTCCACGATCCGAGACGCCGTTCCACATGACCGTCTGCACCCCGGACCCGAACTCCCGATTCGACACGATTCGCCGGACTGTGCGCCCGGCGATGCTCAGTACGTCCACGGTGACCGCGCTCTCCGCCGAGAGCGTGAAGTTGATCTGCGCACCGCCTCCGGCCGCCTGCGCCGAAAGCCCCGTCACCTGGAGCAGGTCGTCCCTCTCGCCCAGTTCGATCTCGAAGCGCCGCTGCCCCTCGCGCCCGGTGAACGTGTACTCCGGCGCGCGGCGCAGGTCCACCCGGGTGCCCGTCGCCCGGTCGCTCAACCACACCGCCATCTCCGCGGGCAGGTGCGAAGTGTCGAATATGCGCAGCGAGACCTCCTCATCCACCGGCGAGTTCACCGTGAGCGTCCACGCCTGCTCGGCCCCTCGCGGCGCCAGCGAACGCGCGTACCCGATCCCTTCCGCCACGTCGAGGTATGCCCCGACGGCGCCGGGCATCATCGGGGGTTTCGGCGTCCTCACCGCCTCATCGTCCGCGGTCCCCAGCCAGACGGCGCTGTCCGAGTGCGTTGAGGTCGCGGCCACAAGCTGAATGAGGCGGCCCGCCACCCCGCCCTCCGGAGCCTCCGCGAGGCTCACCGATGACAGCGCCGCCTCCGCGGGCTCCATCCCCGCCGGGTCGAGCGTCGCCTCGCCATCGTACAAACACAGCACCCAGAAGCTCCGCCCCGCCGGCGCCACCGTGCCCTGCTCGTAGGTGCAAAGATCGGTGTTCCAGGTGAACGCCGGCAGCACGATCCTGCCCTCGCCCTCCGGGCGCAGGCCGCGCTGCAGATCGAGGGGCGTCTCGTAGGGGTTCGCCAGCAGGTTCCAGCCCCGCGAGACTCCGATCGTCACCGGCGAGGCAGACTGCACGCTGATGTCCCGTGCGGACTGCTCGCGGCTCAGAGCCCACAGACCGCAGCCCTCGTGCGTCCCTGCCGGATCGGTCATCTCGAGGCGCTCGTAACGAAGCTGACCGGGACGCCACGCGAAGAGCGCCGCCACCGTGCGATCATCCAGCACCTCCGCACAACTCACCCCGGCATCGGCAGGTTGGCCGAGTGAGATCATGTTCCATCCCTCGGCCAGTCCCACCGTCAGAATCGCCTCGACGGCCTGCGTATACGACGCGCTGTCGCTCACCGCCGCGTCCTCGGCGCAGGTCACCGTCACCGTGATCTCGAACTCGCCCGGCTCCGCCGGCGCGGTCCACTTCGGATTCTGCGCCGCCGGGTCATCGAAGCTCCCCGCGCCACCTTCGGCCGACCACGCGTAGACGAGGTCATGGTCGTGTGTGTCTTCGGCCGCCACCGTGCAGGCGACCTCGCCGCCCGCGAGCGCCGGGTTCGGATCGCCCGCGGGGGCCTCCGTGATCGTCACCATGTGCACCGGCTCCACGCGCTGTGTGAATGACGCACTGTCGCTCACCGCCGCGTCCTCGGCGCAGGTCACCGTCACCGAGATCTCGTACTCGCCCGGCTCCGCGGACGCGGTCCATGTCGGATTCTGCGCCGCCGGGTCATCAAAACTCCCGGCGTCGCCTTCGGCCGACCACGCGTAGATGAGGTCATGGCCGTGTGTGTCTTCGGCCGCCACCGTGCAGGCGACCTCGCCGCCCGCGATCGCCGGGTTCGGGCCACCCTCCGGGCCGACGGTAATCGCCACGGCGTGCGGTGGCAGCACCTTGAAGCCGCTGTCCAGCGTTCCGGTCTGTCCGTCATAGTTCGTCACGCTGACATGCCACTCGCCGTGCGCCGCGCCGTTGAGATCGAACGTGCAGGTCATCGTTGCGTCATCTACGAGGCTCAGCGCCGTCCCGGCGATATCGCTCTCACCCTGTCGGGAGAGCGTCGCCACAACGCCGGGGATGAAGCCGGTCCCGGTAATTTCGACATTCACCGCACCGTCATCGGCGCCGAAAACCGGGTCGATGGCGGCGATGGTCGGCGCGGGAGCGGACTTCGAGGCCTCAGCGGTGCCGCCGAAAGCGCCCATGTTGACGCGCCCGCCGTTGGGGGCGGGCTCATCGCCGACCGCCGTTGCCGGATCACCCGTATCGATGCACGGACTGTGCTCAGCGTCGGTCACCCAGCCTCCCTGCGTCCACCGTCCCGCAAGCGATTTCAGGTGAAAGTCGGCGTTCTGCGCGTCCGCAAAGAGCGGGTCTTCGGAGATGTTGCGGTTTATGCCCGTCTGGTCATCCATCCCGGCGTAATTCCCGCCAGCGTTGCCGAAAACGTTGGAGTACCGGATGACCGGCGTGGACGTGCCGTCCGCCGCCACTCCGCTTCCGCTCCTCGACGAGGCGATGATCGTGCTATTGATCGTCGGCGACGAGCCGTTCAGGCAGTTCACGCCCGCCCCACCGGTGGCTTCGTTGCCGTGGAGGGTGTTGTTGACGATGGCGGGGGAGGAGGCG
>JBNJEK010000188.1:0-8927 GCA_051745855.1 Armatimonadota bacterium | reverse complement strand
GGGCGCAGGAGGACCGGCGGCGGCCCGCGCGGAATGAGACGGAAAGCATCGTGTCGCGGAGGGAATGACTATCATGCCGGAGGAGTTGACGGTCGAGCGCATCGACATCGCACACCTCGGTGAGGAGCACTTCGCGAACTGTGTTCTGCGGGCCGGACGGGAGGGCGACCGAGCCGTCGCGTGGGGCGATCGGATCATCGAGATGCCGCTGACCGGCGACGCGCCCGTGCGCGAGGTGGTGGCCCCGGTGCCCGATCAGAGATACTCCAACGGCGGATGCGCTCTCGATGTCGATCATGACGGCTTCGACGAGATCGTCGTCGCGCGCGGCCCCGTCCCGGGCACCGAGCAGGAGAATCCGACCATCGAGGTGCTGTGGTTCGACGAGGTGCCGGGCGAGGAGAGCTGGCAGGAGCATGTGCTCGCGACGATCCCGGTGGAGAACGCCTGGCAGGCCCCTCACGACATCGTGCCTCTCCGCACCTCGCTCGGCGGCGGGATCACGGGCGTGGTGCTGGTGATCGGGCGCGAGACGCTGGCGTGGTACGAGGCGCCATCACTCCCGGAGAAGCGCTGGACGCGCTGGGAGATCGGCCGCCTGCCAGCAGAGAGACAGTCGGGAATCTGCGTGGGCGACGTGGCCGGAAGGGCGCGACCGGACGTGGTGTGCGGGATGTTCTGGGCGGAGTGTCCGCGTGACCCGCGCACAGACGGCTGGGCACTCCACCGCTACGGCGACTTCGACAGCAACGGGTGGGGAGGGATGGCGAAGACCGCGGTGGCGGACATCGGCGGAGACGGGCGCGCCGATATCATCGCCACCGAGGCGGAGATACCCGGCGGTCGCCTCGCGATCTTCCGTCGCGTGGGGGATGTCCGCGATGAGACGTGGGAGTGTCATGTGCTCACCGATGCGCTCTACGCCCCGCACAGTCTGATCGTCACGGACATCGACGGGGACGGAGTGCGGGACATCGTGGTCGGCGAGATGGAGTGCGCGGGATGGGACTTCGAGCGCAACGACAACCCGCGGATCATGGCGTGGCTTGAGCGCGGAGACCTTCAGTTCGAGCAGGTAACGCTGGCAGAGAATGCCGGGATCCACGAGATGACGCCGGCATCAAGCGTGACGGGAGAGACGATCCTGCTCGGCTGCGACGAGACACAGCCGCAGAAGCTCGAGGGGATGGAGACCACGGTGTACATGCTGCGTGTGACGTCCTGAAGACGAGCGCCGGGTGGTGGCGTGTGCGCCATGCGAGCAGACCGGGACAGGACCGCCATGACTGAGCAGGGCCGCGAATTCGGCTTCACGCCCGACTGGCGGGCGCAGGTGCCCTTCTGGCTGATCCTGCCGAAGACACTGCTGCTGGTGGCCGCTCCCGTCTGGATCATCTGGGTCATGATCGTGCAGATGCAGTACTGGGATCTCGAGATCGCTTTCATCCTCGGCATGATCGCCGTGGCGGGTGGCCGTCACACCGCGGTGTCTGCTGAGCGTGCCGCGAACTACCAGCGCAAGCTCCGCCACGAGTGCATCGTGGCGGACTCGAAGGGCCTGCGAATCCTCCCGCCCTTCGGGGAGTGGCGAACCTTCCCCTGGCAAGAGGTCACTGAGCTTCGGATCATCACCGTCGGCGGCCTCATGCCGGTGGGCTTCACGAGCGTCGAGGCCGGCGGGGTCACCTGCTCGATCCCCGCATGGGTGGACGATCGGAAAAAGCTTCTGCGCCTGATCCGCTCCCACGCCGACCTTGCGGTGAAGGATGAGGGCTGGTGGGCGACGGTATTCGGCAGGTACTGACGCCGTCCTCGCGCATAAGCCGCCGCCAACGAGGTCCATCGGGGCAAAAGCACACGGGAATGTCGTCACAGATCCAGCATGGAGGTGGCGCGATGCCGGGGGAGGGTTCCGAGCGCACCGGGCCGCGAACCATCGCCGGAATGTCAGTCGGTGCGGCGGCGCTCGTGGTGCTGCTGGCAGTCGTCGCGGCGGTGGGCTGGTCGAACGTCCTCCACGAGCAGCGGCTTCTCGGGTGGCACAAGAGCATGATCGAGGCGAGCGCCGCGGCGCCCGACCAGTACCGCATGCTCACACCGCTGCTCGCCGACACGATCTTCTCCTTCACCGCGCCCGACACGGTTGAGCAGGCTTTGCTGAACCTCCGCCACGCCTACCTTGCGGTGCACATCGTCGCCTTCGCAGTCGCGGGCTTGTTCTTCGTGGGATTCTGCCGCCGCTGGCTCTCACCGAGCGGGTCGCTGCTTTGCTGCGCGCTGCTGATGGCCGTCGCGAGTGTGAGCAATCTTCGCGGGCAGATCCAGGTCGCCGACCCGATGAACCTGATGTTCGTGATGATCGGCCTGTGGGCAATTCAGCGGCGGATCACCTGGCTGCTCGTTGCGGCGATCATGCTCGGCGCGGTCAACCGCGAGAGCGTGCTGGTGCTGATGGGTTACTTCGTGCTGATGGAGTGGCCGCGGCCGAAGCGGTCAGTGCTGCTGACAGCGGCACTGCTGACGATCGCGTGGGGCGTGGCCTACGGCGCGATGCGCGCGGGCTACGGGATGCGCGCGTACTACGTGGATGTTGTGATGCTGGAGTACAACGTCGCGGGCTTCTGGCGCTGGGCGCCACCGCTGCTGATTATGCTGCCGCTGCTGGTCGCGGCGCTGAAGCGGCCGATCAAGGAGTGGCCGGGGCCGCTGCGGCGCGCGACGCTGGCGATCCCGCCCTACCTGCTGCTGCATCTGATCATCGCGAGGGTCGAGGAGGTCCGGCTCTTCCTCCCGCTGCTGCCAATCCTGATCCCGCTGGCCGTGCTGGGGGTGACGGGACGCCCCCGTGGCGAGCAGACCCCGTCCCCTGAGTGAAGCGCACCGGCCGGGGGACCCGTGTACGCGCGAAAGCGGATGGAGGTGCGCTCCCGCCGCTTCGCTGGCCGCCATCGGCAGCGTTCAGAAGATCCAGAAGCCGCCGCCGTAGATCGTGTAGTCCTCCAACGCGCCCCTGTCGCCCCACTCGAAGGTCGGGATCTGCACGCCGGCCTCAAACACCGCCTGCTGGCCCGGCTCAGGCTGCGTCCAGTACTGCACGCCCGGCGAAAGTGAGATCACCGTCCACTCGCTGTCCGGCACATCCTGCCCGCCGAGTTCCGCCTGCCCCTGGTGGCGGGCGTTGACCTCCCAGACGCCCTTCCAGCCGTCTCCGATCTCATGCTCGGCCGCGATGTTACCCGCGAAGACGTCGCCGGGGTCGAGGTCCATCGAGTCGCCCGTGTAAATGTACCCGAGACTGGCGTACCACGTGGTCGCCCCCGCCTGCTTCTCCCACAGGTGCATGGCGCCGAAGTTCGTCGTACCCGTCCCGGTGCGCAGCAGAGGCACGTCAACGTCGGTGTCGCCGGTGTCGGGCTTTATGAACAATGCAAACGCCCGGCGCGTGCCCGCGTCGCGATCATCGTGGTACTTGTACTTCCCGAGGAACATCAGGTCGCCGAAGCCGTCGGCATCGCGCTTCGTGCCATCCGGCGCCGTGAATTCCTTCAGCACCCACGGGATGTCCGCGAAAACCGTCAGGTCGTCGTTGACGCCGTAGCGAACGCGAGTGTGCAGCGTCAGCGAGGTCGCGTCCGCCCCGCCCGGCAGCGCCTGGCGATCGCCGTCCACCAGCGCGTCACCGGTCTCAGAGTAGAAGACGTGCTCCTCGACGCGCCACTTGCCCTCAGGCAGCGTGCGCGGGTCCTGCGTGAACCACGGTGTCGCGTGTGCGGCGCCGATCGCGAAAACCGCGAGCAGTCCGATCATCGTCATGCGTCTCATTGTGGCAGCCTCCCATCGTCTATGTGTGCCGCGTGCGCGCGCCCCCGAAACGTCGCCGGAGGGGCGCTACGCAGCCTTATCCGTCTCGATGTCGAAACTCAGCGCGCCCACCGGACAGGCCGCGATGCATGCGCCGCACTTGATGCAGTCACCGTCCGCGACGATGCCCTCCCCGGCATACGAAGCGATCTCGATGTCCATCGGACAGGCCTGCTCGCAGACCTTGCAGCCCACGCAGTCATCGCTGATATGCAGCGGCTTCTTGCCGGTGCCGGCCCACTTGCTGATCGTGCCGATCGGGCAGAACGCGCACCAGCTTCGCGGCTGGTAGATCATCCCGAGCACGATCGCGACGACCGTGGTGGCGGTCAGAAACATCACGAAGAACCCGCCCAGCGCAACCCACTCGCCCCACAGTTGCGTGATGCGAAAGCCGAACATCGCAAAGAGCAGCGCCATCACTCCGACACGGAAGCCCGTGCTGCGCAGGAGTTTCGGCACAGGCCGGTCGCCGGCCAGCGTGGCGACGGCGCTTTCGAGGAAGCTACCGCGCGCGCAGGTCCAGTCACACCACTTGCGCCCGATGAAGAACGCGGGCACCAACCCGCCGATCATGCACACCGGCACGAAGTATCCGAACCACGGGACCAGCCAGCCTGCGGTCACCAGCGCCACGAACAAACCGCCCATCACCCAGCGCAGCGTGTTCTTGCTGCGCTGAGATGCCTCGATCTCACAGTTCCCTGTGCTGCATTCTGACATTTCAACCGTCTCCTTCGTAGAAATCATCAGCAGGATTCGTCAGTCATTCCCGCGGCGACCGGCATCCCCAGCGCCTGCCAGTCGAGCACGCTGTCCTCCAGCCGGATTACGTCGTAGCCGCGGTCACGGAGCATCCGCACCGCCTGGGCCGCCGTGGCGCAGTAAGGCCCGCGGCAGTACACCACGATCGTCCTGTCCTCGGGCAGCTCTCCCATCCGGGCCTCAAGCTCCCTGGCGGGCATGGAGACCGCGCCGGGGATATGTGCTGCCTCGAACTCCTCCGTGGGGCGCAGATCGATCATCAGCAGATCGCCCTCATCGAGCCGCTCGGCAAGTTCAGCTGCACCCATCGCCTCGATCCCCTCTGTCGCCTCCGCGAGCAGCCGCGCGATGCGGTCAAGCTCCAGCAGCCGACCCTCCGCCAGATCGCGCAACGCCATCAGGAAGCGACCGACGCTCTCGTCGGCGATCTGATAGGTGACGTAGAGGCCGTCCTTCTCGCTCTCCACAAGCCGCGCGTCCTTGAGCGCCTGCAGATGGTTCGAAGCGTTTGCTACGCTCAAGCTCGCCTCTTCGGCCAGTACCTGGACGGTGCGCTTGCCGTGGCAGAGCAGGTGGAGCAGTTGCAGGCGAGTCGGGGACGAGACCGCCTTGCCTATGCGCGCAAGCTGCTCGTAGACCTCACTGTCTCCGCCGAGTTCGCAGGGCTTCACTGATCTACTCCCGCATTACTAAAGTATTCAATGTATCAGTATAATAGCAATCCACCGTTGGTCTGTCAAGCGTCTTCTTTCACAAACCCGGGGCCATCTACCCGGCGGGAGGATATCAAGCGGCTCCGGCGAAGTCGCCGCTTGCAGCCAATCATTGCCACCGGGAGAGAGCGCATTGACCGGACCTCGCCGCATCCACCACGGTTGGATCGTGCTCATCATCGGCACGCTGGTCGTCTTTGCGTCGCTGGGTCTCGCGAGGTTCGGGTACTCGATGGTCCTGCCCGCGATGCAGGAGGGGCTGGCGATGGACAATACGCAGGCCGGCGCCCTCGCCACCGCGAATCTCATCGGCTACCTCGCCCTCTCCGCGATCGGCGGCGCGCTGGCCTCACGCCTCGGCCCGCGCGTGGTGATCGCAGCCGGACTCTTCCTCGCGGGCGCGAGCATGCTGCTGACCGGCGTTGTGACCACGTTCCTCGGCGCGGCGCTCTGGCGAACGGTCACGGGCATCGGCTCAGGCGCGAGTAACGTCCCGGTGATGGGGCTGATGGCCGCGTGGTTCTCCGCGCGGCGGCGGGGGCTTGCGTCAGGAGTGGCCGTCGCGGGCTCGTCGGTGGCGCTGATCGCGCTGGGTCCGAGCGTCCCGGCGGTGCTGGGGGCATACGCCGACTCCGGATGGCGGGTCTGCTGGTGGCTCTTCGGCGCGGTCACGATCGTGTTGGCGGGGCTGGCGTGGGCGCTGCTGCGCAACTGCCCCGAGGACGTCGGCCTGCGACCGGTCGGCTGCATCGAGGACGTTTCCGCGCCGGAGGGGACCGGCGGCGCCTCGCGACTGGACTGGGGCGCAGTCTACCGCTCCCCCGCCGTCTGGCACCTCGGCCTTGTCTACGTGGCCTTCGGCTTCTCGTACATCATCTATCTCACGTTCTTCGTGAAGTTCCTCATCGCGGAGGCCGGGTACACGGAGGCTTCCGCGGGCAACCTCTTCATGCTGATGGGCTGGTTCAGCCTGCTCTGCGGCGTCATCTGGGGGCACGTGTCGGACGTGATCGGGCGAAAGGGCGCGCTTGTGATCGTCTATCTCATCCAGGCGGTGGCGTTCGGCCTCTTCGCGATGGCCGACAACACACTCGCGCTGACCGCGTCGGCGATCCTCTTCGGCCTGACTGCGTGGAGCATCCCGGCGGTGATGGCGGCGGCCTGCGGCGACGTGGTCGGCCCGAAGCTGGCGCCCGCGGCGCTGGGCTTCGTCACGCTGTTCTTCGGCGTGGGGCAGGCGGCCGGTCCAACCGTCGCCGGCGCGATGGCAGACGCGGCCGGGTCGCTCCAGCCTGCGATGCTGCTGGCGGCAGGGGTGGCGCTGGCAGGCGCGGTGGGGGCCGGGACGTTGCGGACGGGAGACGGAGCGACGGCATCGCGCTAACCGAAATCCGAGGGTCGTTCCTCCCCCCTCGTCCCGTTCACTTCGCTCCGCGAAGTGCGGGAGAGGGGGGACCGAGGGGGGTGAGGCCCGTACCGCCCTACCCCCCGACCACCTGCAGCATCACCAGCCCCAGCACGATCACCAGCGCCAGGTACGCCGCCACCCACGGCAGCGTCCCCCGCAGGATCTCGTTCTCCCGGCCTACCATGTCCCCCGCCGCCTGCGCGGCCATGATGTTCGGGATGGAGATCGTATTGCCGCCGGTCGCTCCGATGATCTGCAGTGCGAGGATCACCATCGCCGGATAGCCGACCGCCTCCGCCGCCGAAGCCTGCGCGGCGCCGAATGTGAGATTCGACACGGTGACGCTCCCGGTTACAAACGATCCGAATGCCCCCAGCAGCGGCGCGATCGCCGGCAGCGCGACGTTGCGGATGTTCGCGAAGGCGTAGAAGAGCATGCTGTCGAGGTCGCGGGCGTTCTGCCCCGAGTTGATCATCAGTTGCATGACCGCCACGATGAAGAAGATCGTCAGGCCCGGCCGCAGGAGGGCGCCGGCCGACTTGCCCGCCACCTCGCGCACGGTCGCCCCGCTGACGCGGTACCACAGCATCAACACGCCTGAGAGCACCAGCAGCACGAAGCCCGGGTTGAAGAAGTTCACCGAGTGCGTCAGGTCCGCAAAGAGCGGATACTCGATCGACGGCAGCGTATACCGCGCCGCGACCAGCAGCGCCAGCAGCAGCGCGTAGGGCATGACGATGCTCGCGACGCCGCGCTCCGGCGGCTCCAGCGACCGCTCCTTGATGGAGTGGATGCGCTTCGGCAGCAGGATCCCGAGCCTGCGGGCCAGCAGCACAAGGCCCATCGCCACCAGCGCGCCGATGATCGACGGGAACTCGATGCCGATGAAGCTCGCGAAGTAGAAGGGCACACCCAGCGCCACTCCGGAGAAAAGCGCAAAGGGAAGCGCGTCGAGGAAGAAGTGTCGGTCCTCCCGCAGTCGCGCGGTCATCATACCCAGCAGGATGACCGGCACGAAGACGCACATGATCGCGCCGAGGCCCGCGCTTGCCTGCACCACCCCGGGCACCTCGAGGCCCTGAAATCCGATCCGCACCGGCGTGCCGACCGCGCCGAACGCCGCGTTGACGGAGTTGCCCACCAGCGCCGCGGCCACTGAGAAAACGGGCGGGTAGCCGATGTATACCAGCAGCGGCACCACGATCACCGCCGGGGTGCCGAAGCCCGCGGAGCCCTCGATCAGGCTGCCGAAGACCCACGCGAGCAGGATAAGCTGCACGCGCGAATCTGCGGAGACGCGGCCGAGGTGGTATTCGATGGCCTTGATGACGCCGAGTGAGCGCAGCAGATTCAAGAAGACCAGCGCGCCGAGGATGATGATGCAGATGTCGGCCGCCACCAGCGCGCCCTTCACAAACGAAGCGGGAATCAGCAGCAGATGCACCCGCCACACGCCCAGCGCGATGGCGATCGCGACGGCGGCCATGATCCCGGCGGTGATGAGTATATTGCGGCGGAAGACGACAAGGTCAACGATCAGCACGACAATCGGCAGGATCGCGAGCAGCGTCAACATGGGCAAACCGTCCGTTCGGCGGACAGGGTGATTGCGACGGGTATCCGACATCAGGCCCCTCATGCGACATTATACACAGAACCGGAACCGAGCACGAGTGCGACTGAGCCCTCGCATTTCCCTTTTCCCTCTTCACTTTTCACATTTCCCTTCGACGCCCGTGAAGGTTCCTCCCGGTCCACCGACGAATCGGCCCACCCGGAGGTTGGTACTTATGATCATCGACTGCCACGTTCACGTGCAAGGCCACTGGGGCACGGAAGACGATCGCATGGGCTATCTGCTGGAGTATGCCGACCGCATGGGCATCGAGCGCCTGTGCCTGAGCCTCGGCACCTCGCGCGACCACCGCCCGGAGATGGATACCATCCGGCGCGACAACGACATGGTCCGCGACGCGCTGGAGCTTCACCCGGACGGCTACATCGGCTTCGTGTACCTCAACCCGTGCTACCTGCAGGACTCGCTCGATGAGATCGAGCGCTGCATCGTGGACGGGCCGTTCCGCGGCATCAAGCTGTGGGTCGCGCTGCACTGCAGTGAGCCGAACCTCGACCCGATCTGCGAACGCGCCGCCGAACTCGGCGTCCCCGTTCTGCAGCAC
>JBNJEK010000187.1:0-8961 GCA_051745855.1 Armatimonadota bacterium | reverse complement strand
TGCAGCCGGAGGATCGTCTGCCGTCGCTCATCATCATCGACGAGCCGGAATTGGGGCTGCATCCCTACGTGATCACTCTGCTGGCGGAGGCCCTTGACGCCGCGTCCGAGATGTCGCAGGTGCTCGTGACAACACAGTCGGTCACACTCCTGAATCAATTCGCACCGGAGCAGGTTGTCGTGGTGGAGAGAGACCGCGGGGGCGGGACGACCTTTGAGCGGCTATCGGCGGAGGGATTGGCGACGTGGCTTGAGGAAGACTTCTCTGTCGGCGAATTGTGGGAGATGAATGCCATAGGTGGGGGACCGTAGCGTGATTCGGCTGAATGTCGTCGTTGAGGGACAAACAGAGCGTGCGTTCGTCCAAGGAGTGCTGAGGCCATTCCTGTGGGAGAGCGATATTCACGCCTCACCTCTGATCGTCCGCACTTCCCGAGAGAGTGTTGGAGGTGTGGTGACCTACGGCAAGGTCCGGAGGCTGATGGTCAGTTGGATGAAGCAGCAGCCCACGACCACATTCACCACCATGTTTGACCTTTACGCGCTACCGTCTGACTGGCCCTCCCCGGCAGCCAGCAACTGCGGGCATGACGCCCACGAGTTCGCTGAGCAGGTAGAGCAGGCGATGTGTGAGGATATCGATCACTGGCGGTTCATACCTTACGTCCAGGTACATGAGTTCGAAGCGCTGTTGCTGGTCGAGCCGTCCGCGCTCCTGAAACCGCATCCCGATGCGCGGGACGCAGTATCTGCACTGGAGGAAGCAGTCGCTGAGTGCGGCGGCCCGGAGCTTGTCAACGACGGCCCGGAAACGCATCCTTCGCAGCGCATCGAGCGTCTGATTCCGAGATACAAGAAGGCGCTCCACGGTCCCCAAGCCGCGCGTGCCATCGGGATCGATCGAATGCGTGATTCGTGCCCCCACTTCAACGAGTGGATCGAGCGGCTAATCGAACTGGCGCCGTAGCCTTTGGCCGTTACCTGGCAACCGGGAACTGGCAACTCGCAACTGACACCATGGAATTTGGGAAAAAGCACGTACTCATCTGGGGTTCGATCTTTCTGCTGCTGGTGGGCCTGGTGCTGGCCATCAGGCAGCTTTACGTCATGTTTGCGGTGCTTGCGCTGCTTGCGCCGGTGTCGTACCTGCTCTCGCGCGACACACTCGGCTCCCTCGTGGTGAGGCGCCGGGCGCCGGGGCTGATGAAAGAGGGCCAGCAGCAGATCGTGCGCCTGACCGTGCGCAACACCGGTGTGCGCCGCCGCTACTTCTTCACCATCGGCGACGAGCTTCCGGACGCGTTTGAGGCAGTCGGTGAGGGCGACGGCCGCACCCTTGTGCCGAGTCTGTCGAATGAGGAGACCTTCAGCTTCGAGTACGTGTTGAAGGCGAATCGCCGAGGGGTCTTCGAGGTCGGGCCGGCCACGCTCAGCCACTCCGATCTCATCGGCATGTTCAACTTCAACAAGCAGATCGGCGACACAGACGAACTGGTCGTCCACCCCACGCCGGTGAAGATCCCGAGCGTCTGGACGCGTGTGGCTTCGTTGCGCGCTCCCGAGCGCCCCCGGCGGCGTTTTCGTGGCGAGGGCACCGAGTTCTACGGCACGCGCCCGTTCGTCCCCGGCGACGACCTGCGTCGCGTTGACTGGAATGCGACGGCCCGGCGCGGGCAGCTCGTAGTGCGCGAGTATCAGCGCGCCGAGGCAACGGATGCCACGATCGTGCTTGACCTCGAAGCCCGTGTGCATCGAGGAGAAGGCGATGACGCCACGATCGAGCGGGCGGTGAAGCTCGCCGCGTCGGTGGCAGCGCAACTGCTCGAACGCGGCAGTTCGGTCGGGCTCGTGGCGGTCGGCGATGAGAGCTTCTCGGTGACGCCCTCGGCCTCGCCCCAGCAGATTCCGAAGCTGATGGACGCACTGGCGCGGGTGCAGGCTGACTCGGCGGAGCCCTTCGAGGCGACAGTTGCGGAGAGTACGCCCTATCTGCCGGATGGCGGGATGGCGATCATCATCTCCCCGCGGCTGGATGAGGCGCCGCTGGAGATCTCGGCGGAATTGCGCGACAGGGGGCTGTCGGTGACGTGGATGGTGGTCGAGGCGCTCGAGCAGCCGGGGCGGGAAGAGACCGAGCCGCAGCAGCTTGCCGCCCGCATGGCCGATCGCGGTGTCGATGCCTGGACGGTGGCGGCCGGGCGCGAACTGACGCTGAGCATGAGGAGGGCGCGCCGTGGAGGCTGAAGAGCAGGAAGACTTGATGCGGACTGGTCCGCTGCTCCTTGCTGTGCTGGTGGCCTGCACCGCGGCGGCCTCCGGGATGACGACGCTGCTGGCGGAGCCGCAGTTCGAGTTCGCCCTGCACCTGATGATCTTTGTCGGCGTGCTCGCCAGCGCGCTGCTTGGCCGCTTCAGCACCTTCATCGGCCTCGGGGTCATCGCGGTAGCCGTGGCGGCCCTCACCCAGCGCATCGCGCCGATCCCGGGGATGGAGCTTATCTACCCGCCCGAAGTCGTCGCCGACGAGGACCTCACGTGGGCGACGCTGTGGGCATGGCTGATGGTGGGCTTTTGCTTCATGCTGGGGCGCCGGAGGAACGCGCTCTTCCCGCTCGTGGCCGGGCTTGCGATCTTCGGCCTCGTCGGCACGGTCAACCTCAACGTCATCATGCTGGTGAGCTTCGCCGTCTTCGTCTTCGCGGTCGTCTTCATCTGGGGCTATGAGCACCTGCTGAACCTTGCCGACGAGTTGCCGAGGACCGGGGACGGGCCGACGCAGTGGCTGGGGATCGCCCGGACGCAGGCGCTGGCGGGAAGCCTGCTGGTGGCGGTGTTGCTGGCGGTCGGCCTCGTGGTCGGCTCGGGACTCTACTTCGCCGGCCCGCGCCTTTTCATCAATCCAGGCGGCATGGCGCGGTACGCGCAGTACCTCCAGCGGAATCTGCTGACCTACGGAGGCGTGCTGGATTCATTCTCAGTTGGCCGCGGTGAGGTGAACCTCTCATCGGCGCCCGCCATCCGAGTGGCGGCCGACAGGCCGGCGCTGTGGCGGGGCGCGGCCTACGACTTTTACACCGGCAGCGGCTGGCGACGCCAGCTTGAGGGGACCGATGACCTCGTCAGGGGTGACAACGGCTGGTGGATCGTGCCGGGCACCGAGGATCTCGTCGGCGAGGAGAACGTGCAGGTCGTGACGCTGGAGGGGATGGACGCCCGGGCGATGTACGCCGCTCCGAGGCCGGTGCGTGTGCGAATGACCGACGCAAGCTACGAGCGCACGCGCGTCAACGTCACGCCCACCGTTGACGCCTATCAGACCCTCCGCGCGGAGTTCATGATGGGCGAGGGCACGCAGTTTGAGGTGGTCTCGATCATGCCGCCGACGGATGCGGCGACACTGCGGGCCACCTCCACCGACTATCCCGACTGGATGGTCGAGTCTTACATCGAGCAGATGCAGGTGCAGGCGGAGGTCGAACTGGAGGAGCTTGTCGAGGAGATCGTCGCCGACCTCGAGACGCCCTATGATCGCGCGCAGGCTTTGAGGGACTTCCTCAGCGGCACGTGCATATACACCACGCGCGCCCCGGCGGTGCCCTACGGCGAGGACGCGGCGGCGTACTTCGTGGAGGAGGGACGGCGTGGAGCCTGCGGGCTCTTCGCCACGTCGATGGCGGTGATGGCGCGGCTTGCCGGGATCCCCGCGCGCGTCGCGACCGGCTTTCAGACCGGCGTCTACGACCCCGAGGCCGGAGAGTACGTGCCCCTGCAGCGTGACGCGCATGCGTGGGCTGAGATATACTTCCCCGGCATCGGCTGGGTTCCGTGGGATATCAGCGCGGAGGAGGCCGAGGACGACGGCCTCTTCGCCTTCCTCCGGGATGGCGAGTGGCGCCGGGAAATCGGCGGCATCGTCTCCACGCTGGGCAACATGCTGATGATCGTGCTGGCGATCGCGGCACTGATCAGCGCGGTGCTGGGCCCGCGAGTTCTGCTCCGCTGGATGCGGGGGCGGGCCCGCCGGCGGAATGTCCGGGAGCGGATGGGGGCGGCCTTCGAGTGGTTCCGACGACGCGCCGTGAAGATCGCCGATGTGCCCGCGGAGCGGTGGCGCACGCCCGCTGAGATGCAGGCGGCGCTGATAGAGGGCGGCCTCGGCGAGAGCCCGGAGACCCGCGAGCGCCTCGAGGAGTTCACCCGGCGATTCTACGATCATCGTTACGGCCGGCAGGAGCCATCCGAAGAAGAAGTCGGCCGCGTGAAGGCCGATGCGCGAGAGTTGTTGAACTCCCTGCGCGGGGAGAAGAAGAATCGCAAGAGGTAGAGGAGACTTGTGAGCCCGAATCTCAAGACAGATCTGCCTTTCACGCTGCTGTGGGGCGATGCGGATGTGCTCAAGCAGCGCGCCCTCAGGCAGCTTATCAACGAGGCGCTCGACGAATCTGAGCGCGAGTACGGCCTTATCCGCCTCGACGCCGATGAGGACGGGCTTGACGGCATCGTCGCGGAGATGCAGTCCGGCTCGCTGATGGCGCCGCGGCGGCTGCTGGTGGTGCGCGACATCACGGAGTTGACGAATGCCCGGCAGAAGAAGCTGGCCACGCGGCTTACGCCACAGCCCGGGCTGATGGTGGTGATGACCGCCTCGAAGAAGGCCAGCGAGAGCAGCTACGGCCGGCCGCCTGTCGCGGCGGACCTGCGCCGGGCGATCGAGGCGAACGGGCAGATTCTCCAGTTCCGCGCGCCGAGCGAGCGCGACCTGCCCGGCTGGGCGGTGCAGGAGATGGACCGCATCGGCAAGTCGATGCAGTACGATGCCGCCAATCTCCTCTGTGAAAACGTTGCCGGAGACATCGACAGGCTCATCCGCGAGCTTGAGAAGCTGGCCACCTACGTGGGCGAGCGCTTCGAGGTGACGGTGACCGACGTCGAGGCCGTCTCCGTGCGCTTCAGTCAGTCAGACATCTTCTCGCTGATGGACGCGATCGGGCAGAAGGATGCCGCGACGGCCCTGCGGCTGCTCGACGGGGTGGTCGAGGAGGGTTCGGACCGCGGAGAGTTTCTCGGCTTCCTCGGAATGCTCGCGCGGCAGCTTCGACTGATCTGGCAGGCGAGATACATCCGCCAGTGCCAGGTGTCGGTCGGCGGCAGACAGAAGGTGCCGGATGAGATCGCGGACCGTCTGCCGGAACGGCACAATTTCGTGGACGCGACTTCCGGCAACAAGGGCTGGCTGGCGGAGAAGTTTACGAAGCAGGCGGCGATGTTCAGCGACGGGCAGCTCGCGCGTGCCATGGACCGGCTCTGCCAGGCCGACCTCGCCCTCAAGGGCGGCGGCGATGCGCGCATGGACGAGAGAACGGTCGTGGAGCTTTTGATCGCGCAGTTGTGCCGATGAGGCGCGGCAGAGACGGCGGGTCGGGGGCGCAGGCTGACGGAGACGAGGCGGAGATGGACTGGCGAACTGCTCTTGGTGTAATCTGGATAACCGCCGTGCTTGCCCTGCACCTGCGCGCTCTGGTGCAGGGTCTGTTCGGCTGAAGCGTGCATTTTGAGGCGTTGAGACGGTGACACTTTGCCTGGCGTAGCAATCTATCTCGCAGTTACTCTGACGGCCTTCATGCTCGGCACCTGCATTCTGCGACTCGTGCGTCTGTCCCCCGACGATGACGCGCAGCGTGGACTGGCGGCGCTTGTTGCCGGGCATGTACTGCTGGCGCTGCTGATCCTGGGGCTCGGACTGCTGGGCTACCTGCAGTGGTGGGCGCTGGCGCAGGTGCTGCTGCTTGCCGTGCTCGCGGGGCTGCGGGTGCTCGACGACGCCGCGCGCTCGTGCGCCGAGATGCTCGGACGCCTGCGCTGGGAGCTGACACGCTCGCCGCTGCGTGTCATCCACTGGGTGATCATCGTCGTGATCGCGCTGCAGCTTGTGGCCGCGCTCGCTCCGCCGCTGCCGACCGACTACGACGGGCTTGCCGAGCACCTCGCCATGGCGAAGCAGTGGTCGCGCGACGGCCGCATCCATCCGCTGTGGTACGATCATCACTCGCAATTCCCCGCAACCATGCAGATGTTTTACACCCTCGCGCACGTCTTCGAGGTGCCGGGCGCGGCGAAGCTCTTCCACTGGGGATTCGGTGTTATTGCGATCGGCGCCGCGGTGCTGATCGGGCGACGGCTCGCCGCGCCGGCGGCGGGTTCATGGGCAGGCCTGGTCCTCGCGACCACCCCCGGCTTCGCGTGGCTGATGGGCGTGGGCTACGTGGACCTTGCCACCATCGCCTGCGGACTCCTGGCGCTGCTCTTCTTCCTCCGCTGGGCGAATGAGCGCGATGACTGGCAGCTCTGGCTCTCAGCGGTGATGGCCGGCGCCGGCGCGGGCACGAAGATGCAGGGCCTCGCGCTGATGGGCCTGCTGGCGGTGGCCGCGATCATCATGTTGCGCGGTCGGTGGCTCCGAGGCGTCGGCAAAGCGGCCGCCTACGTCGGGATCGCGCTGATCATCTGCGGACCGTGGTACGTCAAGAGCTACGTCTGGACGGGCAACCCCGTCTATCCCTTCGCGTACGAGATCTTCGGCGGGAAGATGTGGTCGCAGCAGCGGGCCGACGGCTACCGCTACGACCAGCGCAACTACGGGAAGGGCGATCTGCCCCCACGCGGTGAGTTCGAGCAGATGGACCCGCTCGAGCGCGCCTTCGCGGGCCCGCGCAGGCCGCTCAACATGCTGCTTGCGGCCTTCAATCTCACCTTCGACCCCGCAAAGTTCACCGTGCCACTCTCCACGCTCGGCGTCTGGGCGACCGACAGCATCGGCCCGCTGTGGCTGGCGCTGCTGCCTCTGCTGCTGCTCTTCAGACGCCCTCCGTCTGTCAGTCGCATGATGTGGCTGCTGCTGCCGCTGTGGCTGTGGTGGCTGTGGAGCATGCAGCTTACGCGCTATCTGCTGCCCTCACTGGCGCTGGTCGCGCCCGCCGCGGGGTGGGCGGTAGTCGAGGCTGAGAGGCACTCGAAGCTTCTGAACACGATCGTCCGCTCGGCGCTCGCGGTCTGGACGGTCATCGCGCTGGGGCTGATGCTCGTCTACGTGCTCCCGCAGGCCCCGGCTGCGTTCGGACAGGTCGATGAGCATGACTACCTCGCGCAGACCTCGCTCTACGCGGCCGCCAGCGCCATCAACCGCACTGCTCCCGCGAGCGCGAAAGTGGCGCTCTACGCCGAGCCGCGCGGATACTACCTCGACCGTGACTACCTCTGGGCCGAACCGGGGCACTCCGCGCTCATTCACTACGAGCGCGTCGAGTCCGCCGAGGACCTCGTCGGGGAGTGGCGGCGACTGGGCGTGACACATGTCATGATCAACCTCGCGCTCTTCCCCGACCTGCATGACAGCGAGGACCGGCTCGCCCGCACCATCGGCGACGCGATCGAGCAGGGGCTGCTCGAGCCGATGGACATGCCCGGATCGGCGCGCCCCTACGCGGCGTTCCGACTGGCAGCGGACTGAAGGCTGGCAGGCTGGAAGCCTGCCCCACGGACGGCTGGAGGCTGGCAGGCCCATTCTCCGTGGCGCGGGCTTCCACTCATGTTCCAGAGATTGCGGTGGCACCAAAAAGAGCCCGATGCCGTAGGCCGTACGGAGGGGCTGCTTTTGCCGACGCCGCCCCCGGCGTGCGCATACCTGCGCCGGAAAAGTGGCGCCTGAGCGTCGCTGTCGTGTAGCGGCGCGAGGGCGACAGCTTCCATGCCAGCCCACGGCCTCACGATTCCCGGACGTCCTAAGACGACGGCGGGCCGGGATGGAACCTGAGGCGCGCCGCTAGACGACAGCGGGCGCGCCTCACTCCTCGCGCCGCCGGAGGCGGCGTCGCTCGGAGCGGCCCCTCCGTACGGCTTACACAAGACCCTCACCTTGGACGGTCTGGAGTTTCTGGAATACGAGTGGAAGCCCGCCCCACGAACGGCGTAAGCTGACCGGCCATGGTGCCCCCGGCAGGAACTCCTTCGCATCCCCCGAACCTTTCTCCGGACAGTAGCGGATTCATGCGAACTCACGGGAGTGGTGGATGATGCAGACTACGCTGGCGATCATCGTGCTGGTGCTGGCTTCGGGGATGATGGCGGGCGCGCAGAACGATGCCCGCGTCGTGGCCGAGGGGGCGGAGCCCGTGCTGGTGCAGGACGGATTTGAGTTCACCGAGGGCCCGGCGCGGACGGCGGTCAATGCCGTCGTCTTCAGCGATGTCCGGACGAGTCGCAGATACGGGTGGGTCCCCGGCACCAATGAGGTCACGCTGGTCGCGGAGGACACCGGCGGCGCCAACGGCATGTATTTCGCGCCCGACGGCGACCTCGTCGTCTGTGAGGGCGAGCGCGGTCGGATGACGGCGGTTGCGCCTGACGGCGAGATCACCGTGCTGGCGGATGAGTACGACGGCGCGCGCTTCAACCGCCCCAACGACGTCTGGGTCGCGCCCGACGGCGGCGTGTACTTCACCGACCCGCTCTACGGCGAGGGCGAGCTTACGCAGGATGGCGAGCATGTGTATTACATCCCGCCCGATGGCGGCGACGTCGTGCGAGTCATCGACTGGATGGTCAAGCCCAACGGACTCATCGGCACGCCGGACGGGAAGATGCTTTACATCACCGACGCGGGTGACGGGAAGACGTGGGGGTTCACCATCGAGGAAGACTGCTCCCTCACCGACCGCAGCCTCTACGTCGAGCATGGTGGCGACGGGATGACGATCGACGCGGAGGGGAACGTTTACCTTGCGACCGAGGGCGTGATGGCCTTCACTCCCGAGGGCGAACTGATCGAGCAGATCGACCTGCCGGTGCGCCCGACGAACATGTGTTTCGCGGGGCCCGACTTGCGGACGCTCTTCATCACCGCGCGCGGCTCGACGTTCACGGTGCAGATGCGGGTGCAGGGCGCGGAGAGATAGCGGACGCTTCC
>JBNJEK010000186.1:0-8971 GCA_051745855.1 Armatimonadota bacterium | reverse complement strand
GGCTTCGCATCCGCAAGCTGTCTGATGGCGTGGTAAAGCTCCTGCGAAGCCGCTGCGCTGCCGCCCGGGGAGTTTATGCGCAGCACCACCGACTTGATGCTATCATTGTCCTCCGCGCGCTTGAGCTGATCGAGCGTCTGTCGCACCCCGCCAAGCGGCGCGCCGAACATGCTCTGTCCCCCTGATGCGGTGATGACGCCCTCGACGGTGATGACGCCGACCTGCTCACCTGTGGAGCTCAGGGCTCCATCGCCGCCCCCGGCGATTCCCGCAACCGCGACAAGCATCACGATCATGCCGACCAGCAGGACCATCCCGACCACCACCGCGCCGGCGATCAGTATCCACGTGGTGCGCGAGCTGCCGGATTGTGGCGGCGGTGGCGGTGGGCCGGACCCTCCCACGCCTGCGCGCTGCTGCTGCTCCGGATTGCCGGTCTGTGGGTATGCCATCATCTATTCACCTCTGCGCTCCCACGCCCATGCCTGGCTGCGGTTCGCGAAGTCATCCCCTGCGAGAGGTCATCGGCCGGAATATTGACAGGTGCCTTGAATCGCTGGTAAACTGATGGTGTGTGCCGGAGTGGCGGAACTGGCAGACGCACCAGACTCAAAATCTGGCGGGGCTCAACACCCCGTGCGGGTTCGAATCCCGCCTCCGGCACCATCCTCGCTGTCGCTCGCCTGGCGCCCCCAACCGGGCCCTGTGCTGCAAAATACATCATTCTGCAGCTTCCCCGGCCGTCGACGGATTCCCTTTACATCACGGAAATCTTATGTGATCTGCAGATTCTGAGGGATGCGTCGTACCTGTACATGAGTACGGTAGCTGATTCTCCGCCGGACTGTCAACTGAGAAACCTGCCGGGGGTGCGACCGGATTTTGTAGGTAGATGCGAACGACGACCTCCCCCGCCCGAGCACACGACGCTCGGGCACCCCCTCCCGCCTGGCGACGCGTCGTTTGCGTCGACAGGTCTGAGGGAGAGGGGGCAAAGGGTGTTTTCTATCCTCGTGATGTCGTTTATCGCAGGGGGTGAGGTTGTCGTGGCCGCTCACCCAAAGCTACTTACAGAATTAGGTCAGACCCACCTGCCGGGGTGTAGACGCAGACTGTCGGTGGCTGCCTCAGTGTCATCTCTTTCCGGGGAACCTTCGCCCCGAGTCTGGAGTCCAGGCGCCTCGCCTGGACGCCGTTTCCGCTTCATATGTCCGCCTGAGACGACTCTCCGGGCGATCCACGCCTCCGGCGGGACAGAGGGCGCCCGGAGTCCGCGGTCCTTGCCGAACGCTACTGCGGCACCGACAATCTCAGGATGCACCCACCTGCCGCCTCCGTAATGCAAACCCCGGCGAGGATGCGCCCTCATCGCCGGCTCGCACCCCGCCCCGGGGATGAGCATGCGCCGAAGCACCCAGCCCGTGGCTACTGCACGATCACGTCCAGGTGGCCCTGATCGATGACCTCGATCTCGCAGGTCGCCTCCGCCACGCCGGTGGCCGTGATTCCGCTCGCCGTGATGGTCGCCGAGCCGGGCCCCTCCGCGGTCACAAGACCGTCCGCCCCGACAATCGCGACGCTCGGGTCGCCCGACTCCCACGCAAGCTCCGCGTAGCGAATCTCCTCCCCGTCGGCATCGCGCACCGTGGCGCTGAGCTGCATCTGCTCCGGGCTGCCGAAGCGCCAGAGTGTCGCCTGCCGCGGGTTCAGGTCCACTTCAGCCGGCGCGCGGCTGACGACCGCAACCTCGAGCGCGTATGACTGTCCGCTCATCGCATCGGTCACCGTGGCCGTGTACTCGCCGTCCTCATGCGCATTGACACTGACGATCGAGCCGGTGGTCGGGTCGAGGGTCAGGCCTTCGGATGGCGGAGAGACTGTCCAGCCGAACTCCACGTAGACCGCCTCGGCGCCGTCATAATCCCGGCCCCTCGCCTGCACCGACGCATCCTCGCGCGGTTCGAGCGTGATGGCGGCGAGTGGCTGCGGATCGCCGCCCGGCATCGGAACTTCGTAGATGCCGACGCGTTCGGCGAATCGGTCGGTGACCAGCGTGACCGACGTCACCTGGTTGGCGGTGACGGTCTCGACGGACCGTGCCTGAGCCACCGCGTCACCGGTGGCGTTGCGGCCGTCAAAGCAGATCGCCTCAACCAACACCTCGCCGGCGGGGATGCCATCGATATTGCGGCGAACGACCGCCTGATTCGCGGGGCGGTTGATGACAACCTGGCCCTCGATCACGGGTGTCGCGCCCGGATCGAAGATGACGACTGTGATCTTCACCGATTCGGTCACCGCAGGCATGCCGGTCCCGGCTGGACTCGCGGTCTCCGCGCGCGGCGGGAAGGCAACGGCGAGCCCCACGCTTCCCTGCCCGCTCGCCGCACCCCCACCTCCGCAGCCGAAGGGAACTGCTGTCATGAGCGATCCGATCAGCACTGCAACCGGGACCATGAGCTTTCTCATGCCGGGTCTCCTCCTGGAAGCCTCACCATCAGGCGCCCTGCGGTCATTGAGTCAGTGAGCCGAAGCGCTTCGCAAAACCGACCATCACGTCTTCGCTGTCGGGGCTGAAGCGGACTGCCCCGAGACCGGTCCAGGTCTCAGCGGCCTCCCAGTAGGCGACGCCCGACCACATCGGATCGTAGCCATCCCGGTGGGCGTACTCAATGAAAAGATCCACGTTCGATGACCGGTACAACACCGGAGAGTAAAGCCCGACGGTGCTCAGCTCGCGGTCCGAGGAGTCGCGCCCGAGTTCGAAGTACATGTCGATTGCGCCCGGGAAGACGGGCATGGACGCGTCCACGCTCCACCCGAGGTCATCGTCCGAGAGGAGCAGGCTCGCGCCGAGTACGCCTCCGGACAGCTCGTCAGAAGCTCGGCCCAGCCAACCCGAGCGAGTAACCTTCGGCGTGCCCCATGCCTCAAACTCGTCGATCCACGCGAGGGTCGTGTTGAGACGACCGCCGGCGTCATCGACGGCGATGCCGTCGAAATGCGTCACGCCGAAGAGTGAGCCGAGGCCGCTGTTGTTGACCGGCCCGTGCAGGTAGCGCTGGCGGCCGAGGGTGATGTCGGTGTCTCCGCGGCGGTTGACGACGAAAAGCTCGCTGATGCGAAGGTCGTCGTCGCCGTCGAAGTTGCTGAGCGCCTGCAGGCCGATCTCGCCGTAGAAGTCCTCGTAGATACCCGACGCTCGGAGCCAACCGCTGCCGAGCGCGCCGCCGTCATACGCGAGGCCGACGAGGTCCACCTGGTAGCGCGGTCCGAAGAAATGCCTGCCGAGAAGCTCCTGTTCTCGAATCTGACCGCTTGCCGCAATTCCGAGCGCGGCCGCGGCGAGATTCGGCGAGGAAGCGGCGGTGGCGGCGCCTGAACCGGTGGCGCGGGACTGCACGACAATATCGAGACTCCCCTGAGGAAGACCATCGACGAACGAGCCGGTCTGCTGTCGCGATGATGGCTGATTGCTGCGCAGCACGGAGTTGATCGGGCTGCCCGGTGTCACCTGCACATTGCTGCCGGTGCTCCACCCGCCGAAGAACGGCTGGAATGAGCCGGTGGGGAAGCTGCGCGGGAATGCGTTGAATGTGTTGAAGCCCGTCGGGCCTGCTCCGGGGCCGAAGTTCCCGGCCATCCCCGAATCGAGCGTGTACGAACCGAAGGGCCCGGTGACCAGCACCCGGCCAAACCACACCTGCACAGTGACGTTCCCGCCCGGCGTCACCTGGCCCGGGACCCCCGAAAGCAGGCTCGTGGGCAGACCGGCGAGCGCGACATCCTCGCCCGGATCCCCGGCATCGGCGAGATACCACTCCTCGGCTTCCGGGCTGTCCGGGTCGGGCAGCGTGCCGTCGTCGCGCACCTGCATCGTCATGTCGGTGCCGCGCACGGCGGCGGTGACGGTCGCGCCCTGAATCTGAGCGCCGCCGGTGCCTGCGACCACGTGGGCGAAGACCTCGCCCGCGACCACCTTCGCGCGCCTGCCGGCAGGATCGGTGATCACAAGGTCACTGCGCGGCCCCATCCTGACCTTCGTGCCGCCCGGGAAAGTCACTTCGCATCGACCGCGCTTCCCGGTGCGCACGCGACTGCCGGCCGGAAGACCCACGCCGACAGTGCTCGCCGCCCACGCCCCCGAAGACCCGACCCGGTGTTGCACGTCGAGAACTGTCGCGGTGATATGCGCCGACTGCGCCTCAGCGGCCGGTGTGCCGCACGCCAACGTCAGTGCTGCGACCACCGCTGCTGCCGACGCGGTGATCCGCCTGTGATGAAGCATCATGAACGCCTCCCCTGACGGTCAGTACCTCGAGCGGCTCCGGACGGCCACGCACATCCACTTCCCCGAGAGGTTCGAGTTCGAACCGGCTCGTGAGCATCTCAGCCGTGGCGCTGCTGAGCAGTATCTCTGTGCCGAGTTCTTTGTTCAGCCCCTCGAGACGGGCGGCCACGCTGACGGTCTCGCCCATCACGGTGTACTCGAGCATGCGTTCCGAGCCTATGTCCCCCGCCACCAGTTCCCCGCTGTGAAGGCCGATCCGGACGAACATCGGCCAGCCGGCGTCATTCGTCTTTTCGCGCATCTCGGACATTCGCCGCTGGATTTCGAGGCTCGCCCGCAGCGCTCTGTCGGCATGATCCTCATGGGGGACCGGATCGCCGAATACCGCCATCACACCGTCGCCGATGAACTTGTGCACCGTGCCACCGTGGTCGCGAATCACCCGGGTGCAGACGGTGAGATACCCGTTTATCTGCGCGACGACCTCTTCGGGTTCGCACGTGCTGCAGAAGGTAGTGAAGCCGCGGAGATCGGAGAAAAACACCGTGCCCACGACGCGCGTGCCCTCAACGTGGGTGAGATCCGGGTTGCTGAGGATGACATCCATCACCTCGGGCGACACCCGCTGCGACCACGCCTGCCTCAGCCGCCGCTCCTGGCGCTCGATGGTCAGTTCGAGAAAGCCCGTGTTGGCCACATACGCGAGGCTGACCCCGAGCAGCAGCGGGACCAGTGGCAGCCAGACCGAATGTGTCCACAGAAGCTGGAATGTCAGGAGCGCCGCGAGCACCACGAGCGGGAGCCACGCGAACGCGAGCGCCTTCAGCGGGCGAAGCCGGATGATAAGGGCTCCGGTCAGGCCGGAGAGGGCCGCGGCCAGCAGCACCGTCAGCCACGTCGGCGCGGGCCGGATGTAACGCGAACTGAGGATGGTGTCCACCGCGTGTGCGATGATCTCAACACCTGACATCTGCGCCCTGCGCATGCTGGTGCCGGGTACACCGCGTACCGACACCGGGGTCTCATGCAGATCCTGCAGCGAGCGGGCGGTCGCGCCGATCAGTACGATCCTGCCGGCGACTGTCTCGGGGTCAAAGTCGCCCTCCAGCACGCGCCAGAAAGGCACACGCGAAAATCCCTGCCCGATCGGGGCGCGGAAACTGATAAGGTAGTCGCCGTCGGCGGGCAGCGACGGATGAGCCGAGCGCGCCGCCGCCTCTACCTCCCCGGCCACATCCGAGGCATCCCGCCCGCGAAACTGCGCCACGAGGCCGACGGCCATCGACGGGAAGGTCTCGTCCTGGTGGGTGAGCGATGTGAGGTAGCGACGGACGGTGCCGTCGAAATCGTTGATGACACTGACAGCGCCGAGTGCGAGGGCGGCGTCCTCAAAGTCCGGGTGCGGAAACTCGGTGGCGATCAGTTCTCCGGAGGCCTCATCGCCGCCGACGGCCTGCGAACTGATCTGGGCGGCGAGGAGGGTGTCGCCGCCCCCGAGCGCCCCCACCAACTCCTCGTCATCCTCCGAGAGAGGCGGCTCCCAGAAGAACGGGTCGATGTCCGGCGGGGGCTCAGCGTCCGAACTTGTGCCGCCGAAGATGACGTCCACGCCGATCACCGCAGCGCCCGCATCGTGCAGGTTGCGCAGCACGCTCGCGTGATGTCTCCGGCGCCACGGCCAGACGCTCAGTTCGGGATGTGAGAAGGACTCCTCGTCGATGGTCACAAGGGTTACCTCGTCGCTGCGGCCGGGAGAGGGGGCCCAGGCGAGGCGGTAGTCGTAGCTGATCAGCTCGGCTCCGTAGAGATAGTCGCCGAGCAGGCCGGCGGACGTGGCCGGATGACACAGCCACGCCGCGAGGAGGCCTGCGGCCAGGCCGATCGCGATGCCGGTGAGGTAGAGAGTGCCTCTTTGCTGCACGGCTTACCCCCGCTACGCTTCCCTGGTGACGCGCGAGAATTCGCCATCCTTGCGGCGAAACCTCCCCGGTGGGACAAGTATCATGTCAAGCGGGGGAGGTATGTTGATAGAGATGTTGGAACAATAACGCAATTTCCTCATGGCGTCACAGACGGGGATGCTCTTAACGAACGGTGTTCACAACAGCCTTCTCCGGGCTGTTCGGCCCGCTATAGCGAGTGCGCCAGGCGTGTTCCGGCGCACTGTGCAGACGATGAGAGCGACGGGGAGCGATGGCCAATGGACTCTCACAGTCATCGGCGAGGCGCGGACGGGATCGGCAGTTTCGTGGCATTGATGATCGCCGCTGCGCTGCTGGCCGGCGCGGCCGCGCCCGGTGTAGCGCAGCCAGTCACACGAGTTAGCATTGCCACCGGGGGCGGTCAGAGTGACGGCCCGAGCCTCCAGGCATCTTTCAGCGCAGGCGGCCGACATGTCGCGTTCAGCTCATACGCCGGCAATCTCGTCCCCGGTGATACGAACGACCAGCAGGACGTCTTCGTGCATGACAGTCAGACCGGTCAGACGACGCGCGTGAGCATCGCCAGCGATGCGACCCAGAGCGACAATCGCAGTTTCACTCCATCGATCAGCGCGGACGGGCGCTATGTGGCGTTTGCGTCGCAGGCTACAAATCTGACGGCGTTGCAGCCGGCCGCCCAGCAGGTCTATGTCCACGACCGCGCCACAGGCGAAACCACGTGCGTCAGTGTGGATGGTCAGGGGGAGCCAGGTGACGCGGCGAGCGGCGTCCCGTCGATCAGCGCGGACGGCCGCTATGTGGCGTTCTCCTCGTATGCCGACAACTTCATCCCCGGAGATGCAGTTCCCGGAAAGGCAGACATCTATGTGCGCGATCGGCTGACGGGCTCCACCGTGTGCGCCAGCCTCGCACAGGACGGCACCAACAGCGATGGCGACAGCCACCGCCCCTCCATCAGCGCAAACGGACGCTACGTCGCGTTCTACTCCGAGGCCACCGACCTCGTACCCGGCGACACCAATGGCAGCCAGGACGTGTTCGTTCACGACCTCACCACGGGCCAGACCAGCAGAGTGAGCGTCGCCACCGGCGGGGCCCAGGCCGACGGCGACAGTCTCACTGTCTCGATCAGTGCGGACGGAAGCTGTGTGGCCTTCGAATCAGATGCCACGAACCTCGTGGCGGCCGACACCAATGGTGTGCGCGACGTCTTCGCGCATGACCGGACCACGGGTGTGACGACCCGCGTGAGTGTCAGCACTCACGGCGCCGAGGGAGATCGCCTCAGTGCCACCCCATCTATCTCCGATGACGGGCGTTTCGTGGCATTTGCGTCCCCCAACAACACCACCCTGGTGCCGGGGATCACCAAGGGAGGTATCTACGCGCATGACCGGACCACCGGTCATACGAGCCACGTAAGTACCGACGACTTCGGCAATCAGGGCGTGGGGGCCAGCATCTACCCTTCGATAAGCGGTGAAGGACGGCTGATAGCGTTCGAATCGGATGCCACGAACCTCGTGACAGGCGACACCAACGGGGTCCGCGACATATTCGTGCGCGACTGGTGGCCGGCGCAGATCGTGGAGACCGGCGAGCGCTATCCGTCCATCGAGACGGCCATCGACGCGGCTGTGAGCGGGCAGACGATCGAGGTGGCGCCTGGCACCTGCCATGAGGACGTGAACTTCAGCGGCAATAATATCACGCTGCGCAGCAGGGACCCGAACGACCCGGCCGTAGTGGCCGCGACGGTCATCAACGGCAGCGGGGCCGGCCCGGTAGTGACCTTCGCGAACGGCGAGACGGCGGATGCGGTGCTCGCGGGTCTGACGATTACAGGGGGCGGAGGCGCCGCCGGCGCGGGTGTGCATTGCACGGGCAGCAGCCCCACTATCAGCCGGAACGTCATCGAGGGCAACGAGGCACTGGGTCAGGATAGCGCATACGGGGGTGGGGTCTACGTAAGCGGGGGGAGGCCGTCGATTGTCAATAACACGATAAACTCGAACCGAACTCGGGCAGATGTGCGTAACCCTTCGCACGGCGCGGGAATCTTCGCCAGCGCCTCAGATGTCACCATCACGGGCAATACCATCACCGCCAACAACTGCTGGCAGGGCTACAAGCGCGGAGGCGGCGTCTATTGCGTCGGAGGAAGTCCCGTCATCACCGACAACACCATTGGGGAGAATATCTCCTGGTACGGGGGTGGAGTGTACTGCATAGACAGCACGATCACTTTGACCGGAAACACGATTGAGAACAACGAGGTGAGCGTTCAGGGCGGTGGCATCTACTGGCGGAATACAACCGGAACGATCGCCAACAACACGATCGCCAGCAACAGGAATGGTACCAGAGCAGCGAGTGACCTGGGCGGAGGCATCTTCGCTTCGCAAGGGAGCGTCTCGATACGCGGCAACACGATCGTGGGGAACGTGTCAACCGGCGGGGCGGGCGGCCTGTTCTGTGGAGCGGACGCGGAGATCATCGGCAACATCATCTCCGGGAACACCGGAGAGTCGCAGAACACGGACCGCGCGGGTGGCGGCGTCTACTGCTCCGGCGCCCGCGATATCACCATCAGGGGCAACACGATGGCAGCGAACAGCGGGGGCGCCATCGAGCTTTACGCCTCCTCCCCCGCCATCGTCAACAACACCCTCCACGGCAACGAAGCCACCGGTGGGGCGGGCGTGAACTGCCTGAACGGCTCGTCGCCGACGATCAA
>JBNJEK010000185.1:0-8997 GCA_051745855.1 Armatimonadota bacterium | reverse complement strand
CGGGCGCCTCGCCCGGACGTCGTTTCCCGCCACCCGGAACCACCTGCGCGGCGTGACACGCCTTTCCTGACCCTATCCTTAACCGTTGATACGAAGCCCTCAGAAGGGATGCTGGAGCAGAGGGCGAATACGGGGAGTAGTACTTCGGTCTGTCACAGGATGACCCGTTCAAGGTTCAGTCTGCGTAGCGATGGGGGCGCAGATCATCGGGGCCGGACAGACGGGCTGTCCAGCAGGTTCACCGCCCCGTCTGGGGGCAGTTCATGGTGCTATGGCCTCTGTCGCGCCTTATGATCTGCTTCTGTGCGAACACACAGAAGCGCGGATGATTGGCCGCGGGATCAATGCACGGAGATGTCGACAGTTGGACCAGATCAGTGCATCCTGCCGCGATAATCCCTGCTAATGCCGCTCAGGTCGCTGATGCATGGACATGGCGGGGAAGCCACTCGTCGGCCGGACAATCTTGCGAAGTGGTTACGTACTACCGGCGAGGCAAGCCGAAATGTGAGCATTTGCTCGAGGAGACAGCGGCCATGGGGCATCATCGGATCGCAATTGTTGGGGCGGGAGTCGGAGGGCTGGTCGCGGCGGCGCGGCTCGCGCAGGCCGGACATGACGTGACCGTCTTCGAGAAGCAAGCCCGACCCGGGGGGCGCTGCACTCCCCTCGAACGGGATGGGTTCCGCTTCGACGTGGGACCGACGCTCTATCTGATGCCGCGCGTGTGGGACGAGACCTTCGCGGCGCTCGGGGAACGCGTCGAGGACCACCTCGACCTCCACCGCATCGACCCCACCTACCGCGTGCACTTCCATGACGACACTTACCTCGACCTGACCGGCGACCTGCTGCACATGCGCGAGCAGATGGAGGCGATGGAGCCGGGCTCGTTTGACGGCTACCTCGGCTTCATGCGCGAAGGCCGAGCGTTCTACGAGAATTCGCTCGACGATTTCGTAGGACGCAACTTCTACACTCTCGGGCAGTACTTCGGGCTCGCGAACCTGTCGCTGGTGATGAAGCTCAAGCCCTACCGCAGCCACTACAACCACACCCGTCGCTTCTTCAAGGACCCCCGCCTCGTCGCCGCAATGTCCTTTCAGAACATGTACCTCGGGGTCAGCCCGTATGAAGCGATGGCGACGTACGCGCTGCTGCAGTATACCGAGCTGGCCGAGGGCGTCTGGTATCCGGCCGGTGGCATGTCGAGCGTCTCGGACGCATTCGAGGCGATCGCGGCCGGTCACGGGGCCACATTTCACTACGATTGTCCGGTCTTGCGCGTGAACGTGGAGGGTGGGCGAAGCACCGGGATCACGCTCGAAGACGGGGAGCGCGTCGACGCCGACCTCGTTCTCGTGAATGCGGACCTGCCCTATGCCTACTGCGACCTGCTGCCTGACGAGGATCTTGCCGAGAAGATACGGCGCAAGCGCTACGCCTGCTCGACGATGATATTCTTCTGGGGGGTGGAGGGCGAGCGTTCACCGGCGCTCGGCCATCACAACGTTTTCATCACCGAGCATCGCTACCGCGAATCATTCGACCGGATCTTCCAGGACCTGAGCCTGCCGGACGAGCCTTCATTCTACGTCTGCGCGGCGTCGCGGTCGCAGCCCGACGTGGCCCCGGCGGACGCGGACGGGCTGATGGTGCTGGTCCCGGTCGGTCGCATGAGTGATGAGCATGAACAGGACTGGGAGGCGATGCGCGACCGGGCCCGGGAGACGATCCTCACGAGGCTCGACAGGATAGGCGCCAGCGGGATAGCGGAGAGAACGCTCTTTGAGCAGATCATAGGACCGCACGAGTGGGAGGAGATGTTCAACCTGCGGTACGGGACCACGTTCGGCCTCAGTCACAACTTCAGCCAGGTGGGCTACCTCCGCCCGCACAATCGCCATCCGCGCTACGGGAACCTCTACTTCGTCGGGGCAAGCACCCACCCGGGGACCGGACTGCCGCTGGTGCTGCTCTCGGCGAAGCTCGTGGCGGAGCGTATACTGAAGGAGCAGGGATGAGCTCGGCGGCACGGGCCACCGAAACCGGGGGCGACCGCGACGCAGGCTGGCTTGATCCTCTCGTTGAGGCGGCTCGCGCCGCGCTCGACGATCCGGGGCCGATGCCGACGGTGCAGGCTGACGCGGACGATCTGAGGCGCGCGTGGGAGCTTTGCCGGTCGATCACCGCGCATCACAGCCGCACTTTCTCGTTCGCCTCGAGATTGCTGCCCCGGGAGAAACGTCGGGCGGTCTGGGCCCTCTACGCCTTCTGCCGCACCACCGACGACATCGCTGACCGCGGCGGATCGGATGCCCCGGCGACCCTTGCGCGCTGGCGGACCGAGGTGATGGATACTGGCCCTTCCACTGACGGTCTGGTCCCGCTCGCCTGGGCGGATGCCCGGCGGCGCTACTGCATCCCCGGGGCCTACGCGACCGCGCTGATCGACACCATCCGACAGGACCTCGTCAAGACGCGCTACGCGACCTTCGATGAACTGGCCCGCTACTGCTTCGGCGTCGCCTCCACAGTCGGACTCATGACCATGCACATCGTCGGTTTCAGCGGCTCTGAGGCGATTCCCCACGCGATCAAGCTCGGGGTGGCGATGCAACTGACAAACATCCTGCGCGACGTCTCGGAGGACTGGCGGCTGGGCCGGGTCTACCTTCCGCAGGATGAAATGGCGGAGTTCGACCTCAGTGACGAGGACATCGTTCACGGCAGGGTGGACGAACGCTGGCGACGTTTCACGACCTTCCAGATCGAGCGGGCCTTCCGCCTCTACCGCGACGGCTGGGACGGGCTTGGCTATCTGCACCGCGACGGTCGCTTCGCTATCGGCGCCGCGGCCGACCTTTACGCAGGGATCCTCTGCGACATCGAGCGCCACGGCTGTGATGTGTTCGGCCGCAGGGCCCATGTTTCGCAGCACCGGAAGCTCCTGCGCATGCCGGGCATCTGGGCGCGGATCAGATTCGGTCGCGGCTTCGCCGAGCATTGCGGCGGAGACGTTCACTCCGGGCGTGAGGAGTAGATCCGCCCCTTCCAGCGCACCCGTCCAGTCAGATGCCACCACGCCGAGCGCACGAGGATGACCACGGTCAGTAAGACCGAGAGCGGGTAGATGAGGCCAATCAGCGGCGACATTCCGAAGATCAACCAGACGCCGCCGAAGAGGAGCACGTTCACGCCGACGATCGCCAGCCCAAGCGGGTTCCCCGTCGCCGCGCCTGCCAGTGCAAGCGTGCACGCGATCGCGAGCAGGGCGGCGACCGCCAGCGCTTTGAGCGGCCCGCGTGTGATCTCGGCGGCGTTTTTTGAGAAGCCGTCGAGCGCCTTCCGAAGACCGGCGTACATGCGCACGGCGAGGGCCGAGCGCGCGTCCACGATCCGTACCCGGCGGCCCAGCCGCTTCGCCAGCATTGCAAGCTGCATGTCCTCCACGAAAGCCCAACGCACCGTCTCGTGGGGGCGGAGCGCCTGGTAGTCCGAGCGCGGCAGCGCCAGCGCCTGGCCGTTCGCGAAGGCGAACCCGGGGTTGGGGTGCTTCTCCGCGAGCCACAGCGGGAGTGTTGTGAGGACGCCGAAGGGCACCATCCCGACGATGAGCGCATCGCCGACACCTGACGCCGGGAGGCGCGGCAGGGCAGTGACCACGAGCGCATCGGTCTCCGCGCAGGCGTCGGCCATCAGGGCAAGGAACTCCGGGCCGGGATGGGTATCCGCGTCGAGGAACAGAAGCCAGTCTCCGCTCGCGCGGCGCCCGAGTTGATCGCAAGCCCACGTCTTCCCGACCCAGCCTGCCGGACGATCCGCCGAGACGAACCACCCGGCGCCGAACTCCTCAGCGTGGTCGGCGAGCCACGCGCCCGTGCCGTCATCGGACTGGTCGTCACAGACGATGATCTCGACGGGAGCGTGAGTCTGCTCGGCGAGCGCCGCCAGCAGGCCGGGAAGGTTCGCGCGCTCATTGCGGACCGGGATGAGGACCGAGATGCGCACCTGCTCGCCATCCGCCGTGGGCCGCCGTCGGCGCAGATACGTCAGGTTGGCGATGAGAAGCACCGTCTGCGCCGCGACCAGCATGGCAAGGACAGCGAGTGCGGCGGTCACTGAGCTGCCTCTTCGGTGGCCCCTGCATCGACGCGGCGCAGGCGCCGGTGTATTACGAGCCCCAGCGCGCCCAGCGCGAGGATGCTCACCAGGAGCGCGCCGGGGCGGCCGTGGAGTGCGGCCAGAGCCCCCGCGAAGGCGAACTGCAGCAGAAAGAGCGCGGCTGGCAGACGCGAGCGATCGGCGCGCCACCGCGGCCCCCACGCGGCATGGAGTGTGCCGATGATCCACGCTGTGGCGAACCATGCGGCAAAGTTCTGCGGTGGGATGTCGTAGTATCCTCCCGTGTAATCCCACAGCCACGCCGCGAAGCCGGTCGTCATGGCCGGGTCAAGGGCAAGGTCCCAGACTGTGAGCATCGCGCCGCAGAGGAGCCCGAGTGTGACCGCGCGGAGTTTGAGTCTCTGCCCGATCTGCAGCGCCGGGTAGAGCATCATGAACCATGCGACGGGAATCAGTAGTGGGACGCGGTCAAACACAAGAGGGCCCAGCGCCCCGGTGTATTCGTAGTGACCGAAGGGGAAGCCGGTGATGGTACTGAGGTACTCCAGTCCCCCCGCGATCACCAGACACAGCGCAATGAGCAGGATCGTGCTCCCGGCACCCTGCGAGCGAACCATCAGAAGCAGGGAAACGAGCGTCGCGCTCACGATGTTCGCGATGGCCAGCACCGAGGCGAGCGTCTCGTAATCCCAGTCCGGCGCCGGGCCGTGCAGCAGCGACGCGGTCCCGGCGAGGGAGAAGACGATGATAGCGGCATTGACTATCAGAAGCCGGCGTGCGATGACGACGATTCGGACGCGGGCTTCAACGCTGTTCATCGTCCTTGAAGGTCCTCTCTAACGTGCTCCGCGGCCATCTTCCCCGAGAGCATCACCAGCGGCATTCCGCCTCCAGGATGGGCACTCCCTCCGCAGAAGTAGAGTCCACGGTGGTGCCTGCTGCGATTGCGCTGGCGCTGGAAGGCCGCCCACTGTGAGTTCGATGATATGCCGTAGATGCTGCCATGTCTGCTGGCAGTTCGCCTCTGCAACTCAGGAGGATCGAGCACGGCCTCCTCTTCGATGCGGGGCTCAATGTCCACGCCGAGGCGCTCGCGTAGTCTGCGCAGAAGCGTCTCGCGCGTGCGGTCCACCTCTGCCGCCCAGTCCTGGCCGCGGTCATGTGGGGCGTTGATCATGACGAACCAGTTCTCACAGCCCTCGGGCGCGTCATCAGGCACGTAGCGGCAGGACAGGTAGATGTAGATGGTCGGGTCGCGTGGGCAGGTGTGATTGACAAAGAGGTCCTCGAACTCGGCGCGATAGTCGGCCGAGAAAAGGATGTTATGCACATCAAGCCGCGGATGACTGCCTCGCACGCCCCAGTAGAAGACCACTGCCGAGGACGACGGCTCCAGGTTCGCGTAGCGCCTGGCCGGCCTGGAACGTGTGTCGCCCAGCAGGTCTCGATAGGTCACATTCACATCCGCGTTGGAGACGACTGCATCGAATGCGAGGCGCTCGCCCTCGACCGCCACACCGTTCACCCCGCCGCTGTCGGTCAGGATCCCCTCGACGGGCGTGTCGAGGTGCAGCCTGACGCCTCGTTTCTCGGCCAGACGCACCAGCGCGCGCACAAGTGACCTCACGCCGCCCTCCACCACAAAGCCGCCCATCGCGTAGTCCACGTGTTGTATCACGTTGAGAGTGGCCGGCGCCAGATAGGGGCTCGATCCGGCATACGTGGCGCGGCGGTCGAAGAGCTGCCGGACGCGCGGGTCGGTGAAGAAGCTGGCGTTCGCCTCGTGCATCGTGCGACGCGCATCGAGATCGCCCAGGCGCGCCAGCGTAGCGAAGGCCCGCTTCAGCCCAACTTCGCGCACGGTTGTGAGTAGACCCTTCATCGGACGGAGCAGAAAGAATTCGGCGCTGGCGTCCCAGATTCGCCTGCAGTAGTCGAAGTACCTGACCACCTCATCGGGCTCCGCCCAGCCAAGATCGGCCAGGCGTCGGGCGACTGCGGACGGATCCGAAACGGTGTCGAGTTCCCCGCCATCGGGGTAGAAATACCGACAGAGAACATCAAGCGGCCGCACACCCGGGTGCTCATCGGTACCCGCGAAAAGGTCATCGACCACAGATGGCATGGTCATCAGCGAGGGGCCGGTATCGAAGCGATAGTCGCCCATTTGCAGCGCCCCGGCCTTCCCACCGGGACTGGCTGCGCGCTCGAAGAGATCCACTTCAAACCCGGCGTTTGCCAGCCTGACGGCGCAGGACAGCCCACCGAGGCCCGCACCTGTCACCGCCAACTTCCTTCTTCTCAAGCCACCGGCAGTGCTCAATTCCGCTCACCTCCCTGACGGACGGTATCTTAGCCCATCAAAGGGGGCGGCACAAGACCGGATGCTCCTCGCTTGAGCATTTTCCACCGGCCGGGAGCGTCGGTGAGGCGCCGTTACCCGGCTACCAACCGCGGCGGTGCGCGCGAGCTATTGTGCCTCCTCAGCGACCTCTTCGCCCAGCAGCGCATCGCCCAGCAGCGGACCCTCGATTTGCCCGTTGTCGTCGAGGATATGTGGCGCGATCAGGATGACTATCTCACGCTGCTCATGGGTCTTGCGGGTGGATTTGAACAGGTCGCCCACCAGTGGAATCTCGCTGAGTATCGGTACTCTGCTCTTGCGCTTTGTGCTCTTTTCCTCGATCAGGCCGCCGATGGCGACCGCCTCGCCGTTTTGGAGCCGCACCGTCGACTCCGCCCGCCGCACTGTGATGACCGGCAGGCCGCCCTCACCAGTCCCCGCTACGTCCGAGACGTTTGGGTTGATCACGCAGTGCACTTCGCCCGTCTCGGCGATGATGCGGGGGAGGATGTCGAGGCTGATGGTCGCGTCGATCTTCTCGAGGCGTGTGTATGCGTACGCGGCTGAGCCGGTCAGAATGCTGAAGTATTGCTCGGTGCCGACCTCAATCTTCGCCTCCTCACCGTCGAGGGCGATGATTCGCGGGCAGGCGCGCAGTTCGGCCTGGTTGTTCTCGAGCAGCCAGCGCAGGCCCAGCACGAGGTTGCCCTCCTCCGGAGCGACACCGTTCATCGGGTCGTCGGCCTGGCGTGGGATCGATTCGTAGCGGACGATGCCGCCGGAGGCGCTGACGCCGAAGTGGCTGGTGGCCAACTCCGGGTCGAAGTCGCGCAACGCGCCGGCGGTGGTCTCGATGACCATCGCCTCGATCATGACCTGCCCGGGCCGGGTGTCGAGCAGGTCGATGCGCTCGAGGATCTGTGGCATAAGCTGCTCGGGCGCCTCGACGATCAGCCGCCGGCCAGCCTCGTCGGGCGTGACGAACATCTGCAGGCGCTCGGGCAGGAGCGGGACAATGGCGTCGGGCGTCGCGTAACGCAATGACAGCAGTTCCGTCTCCGAGATCAGCGGAAAGCTCCTCGAATCCGGATCCGGCGCCGTGATGACGTACAGATCGGGCTCCGTCTCCTTCCACACGAAGCCGCCCGGCTCAAGCATCAACTTGAGCGCCCGCGACAACGGCACGTCCTCGAGATCAAGGGTTACAAAGCCCGACACACTCTCGTCCACGAGCAATGTGACACCCGTCTCCATCGCCACGTCCGCCAGCGCCTGTCGGAGATCGGTGTCGAAGAACGAGTTGTTGACCGTCGGTTCCTCGTCAGCATCCTCCGCCTCATCAGGAGCCTCGGCGGACTCATCATCCGCCGGCTCAGGGGCGTCGACGGGTTCGGCATCCTCAGCCTCGGCGGCCTCTGGAGGGCGAACGTCCTCTGTGTCCTGGGCAAGTGCTGTCGGACAGATCAGTGCTGCCACCAGTGCAAGGGCCAGGGGGACGGACAGTAGTCGTGACACCCGGGTCATTCGCCATCCCCGCCCTGGCCGTTGTCCGTATCTTCACCGACAACCTCGACCACCCGCGTGCCGTCCTCGCCGACGGTCACTTCGATCTGCAGTTGCTGCGCCTCTTCCTCACCGCTGTAGCTCAGCGCGACGTTCAGCACATACTCGCCGGCCTCCACGTCCGAGAAGTCCAGCACCCCCGACCACGTCCCCGTCCCGAGCGGCAGCAGCACCGGCGTCGTCGTCTCGAGATTCGCGCTGAGCGCCGCTTCCGTCGCGCTCACGCGCACCTCGGCGCTGCATCGCCCGCTCCAGTGAATGGTTCCGGAGTTGACGAAGCGCGCCGTCACCGCATACTTGCCCGGCTCATCGTCGGTAAGCTGCAGCGACAAACCCTCCGCCTCGAGCCGCGACTCGACCGCCTCGTTGCGCAGCCACAGCAGGCTCTCCCCGCCGCCCGCGTCCTGTCCATCCTCATACGATGACTCGAGCCTCAGCAGCGCGTAGTAGTTCGGGAGCGGCTTCTCCAGCTTCGGCGCGCGCACCAGCAGGCGCAACGCCCGCTCGGTGTCGCCGCGCAGCGGGAAGCTGTCGGGCATCACGGTGATCCACTCGGAGGCGTCGAGTTCGCTTCCGTCCAACTCCTCGTTGCCGACGCCCCGGGTCGCCGGGTGCTGCAGGACCCGCGCCTCAACCTGCGACGTCTCGGTCGAGGGGTTCTTCACCGTCACACTGCCCGAGCGCGTGCTCCCCGGCACCAGTTCGAGCGCCGCAAGTTCATCGACCTCAAGCGGCATGTCGGCAAGCAGCGTTGCCTCCGGGTCGCCCTCGAATTCCACCTCGCGCGTTACCGTTCCGAGGCGGCGGCCGTTCGCGTGCAGCCGCCCCTCGACCTTGTAGGTGCCACTGGGGAGACGACGGCCGACTGAACCCTCCAGCGCCAGTTCCACCCCCGGCAGCATGCTCCGGGTGCGCAGCGGCACCGTCGCGACCGGCCGCCAGCCATTGCCCTGCGGGCTCATCAG
>JBNJEK010000184.1:0-9030 GCA_051745855.1 Armatimonadota bacterium | reverse complement strand
CGCAGTCGGCGGCGGAGAGCCCCTCGGGCGGCGTGGCCGTGCCGGCGACGTAGCGGTCCACTGACGTCTGAATCACAAGCAGTCGTCCCTCCCCCACCTGCGCTTCGAGAATCGCGGGGCGATCGCTCTCATCCACCGCCAGCACCTCCCACTCCCGGTCGGCCTCCACGATGCTGTCGTAGACCACCGCGCCTGTCAGCGACTCCACGCGGGCGGGTTCGCCGAAGATCCGGTGATCGGAGCGCGTGATGCGGCCGACGGCACTGCTCTCGTCGCTGAGGCTCAGCGCCAGCGGAAGATACTCCGCGCGATGGCCGCTGTCCTGAAGCTGCATCAGCGCGACCCTCCCACCATCGCTGACGAACTCGATGAGGCGTTCGGGGGCATCGGCGAGGCCGATGAGATTGCGGGCGTGCGCTTCCCCGGCGATGATAAGGCCGTCGAGGTCGCTGAGAGCGGCCGCCTCAAAGCCCTCCACCCGTTGGAGATCGATGCCGAGCGCGAGAAGTGCCGCGCCCACGACATCAGACACCGCGCCCTCCTCCGCCGGCCCCTCCACGTAGCCGACGGCGCCGGGAAGCGCTGCCTCATCGCCCCGCACCAGCGTAACCTCCTGCTCACCCTGCCAGGGGCCGACCTCCCACCGCACCATCGCCCGCTCCTCGGCTTCCACCGCGCCTGCAAGTCGGAACTCGGGGCTGTGCGAGCGGCCCTCCTCGGCGGTCCAGCGCACCTCCATCGGCTCAGCGGTCACTCCCTCGGGCAGGGCGGTGATGCGAGCCATCGCCTCCATCGGAGTCGGTGACTTGAAGTCCATCAGCAGCGCGAAGGTCGCATCCGGAGCCAGCGCCACGCGCACCGGCCCGGCCACCTGCGGGTCGATGGTCGTCGGAAGCTGCTTGATCTTCTCGAGGATCTCCCAGCTTTCAAGCAGACTCTGCTCGGACGCGGCTTTGAGGTAGTCGCGCAGCAGCACACTGAAGTACACGGAGTTGTCTGGCGACTGACCGAACTTCACCTCGCCCTGCTCGTAATCGCGCATCACGTCGCGGTCGGAGGCGAGTTCGTAAATCTCCTCTCGCTCATGCGCATTGATGCCCGCCGCGAACTCCCACGGATTGAGCCCGCGCGGCAGTTCGCCGTAGCGGTCATACAACTGGATCACGGGCGCAAGGTTCTCGCGGATCGCGTCGAGGTAGATCTGCTTCGGCTCTATCTGCGCCGCCAGCATCATCCCTTGCGAATACTCGTTGTTCCAGCCCATCCCGGCGGTGAGGTAGTGCGGGTAGCCCCACCCCCCGCCCGGCTGGCGGTGTGTCGCCATCCAGTCATTGAGCGCGAGGATCGTGTCGCGCAGGTGCTGATCGTCGGGCGTGAGCTTGAGCAGGTAGGGCAGCGAGTTGGTCGCGTATTGCACCATGTAGGGCTTGACGAACGGATGCTTGTAGCCGAACGAATCGTTACCGATGTAGAGTTCGTCACCGGGGGCTTCGGGCTTCCCGTGCTGGGTGAAGAGCAGGTTGTCCATCTGCCCCTGCTGGAACTCCTCCCACAGCCGCTCGGCCTGCTGCAGATGGAACTGGTCGCCTGTGTACTCGTAGAGCTTCGCGTAGTCGGCGACCGCGCCCACCGAGCGCATCTCGTTTTTGAGGCAGGTGATATTGTCCGCGCCGAACTCGGCCTGGGCTTCCGCGGCCTCACGGAAGCGCGGATCGCCCGTCTCCTCGTATGCCAGCCAGAAGCTCGCGAAGCCCTTCGTCAGCCAGCCGGGGACTACGTCGATGAAGCGCACGATGAACGTGCCCGGCCCCAGCGTGTCGCGATCGCGCCACGCGCTGCCTCGGCGGCCGCCGCCCCGGCACTCCTCTTTGTGCCCCCAGTAGACGGTGAAATTGCGGTAGTTTTCGGACCAGTCTCGCGCGATATCCAGCAGTCGCGCGTCGCCACTTCGGAAGTAGTCCTCCCAGATGTAGCGGCAGTGATTCAGGCGGACCGAGGTGGACATCGTGCCCCAGTCATCACCGTTGCGCGACATCTCCTGCATCTTCTCGATGTACCTGTCGGCGGCGCGCATCAGCAGCGGGCTCTCGGCCTGAAGGGGCGCACCGGTGTGATAGACGGCATCGTAAAGCGTCCAGTCAGCGTGAGTGCGGATGGGGCTGTCGCAGCGCCGCGCCATCTCATCGGCATCGACCGGGGTCAGCAGCAGTTGGCTGACCCGCCACTGCCCCTCCTGGATCATCAGCCCCTCGGTCTCAAGGTCCTCGACCGGCTCGTTGCGGTTCGAGCGCACGGTCACGCCCGCGTCGCCCGCCTCCACGCTGAGCGTCCCTCGCGCCTGCCGTAGCGCCAGCGGGTTCGCGACCGACAGCGCGCTCCCGTCCCTGAGCGTAAGCCGTGCCACCAGTTCGGACTGGTCGGCGAAGGTCCCTTCGGAGTCGAGGCCCATGAAGTGAACGGCCCGCCCGGCGCCCCCATCCGCGCCGGCCGCCGAAAGGTCGAAGCCGAAGTCGGGCGTCCAGATGTCGCCCTGGTGCCCGTGCTGGAGGCGGTGAGTGAGCCGGATCTGGCCGAAACGATCGACCTCGATGTCCACCTCGCGCGACCACTGCTCGCCCTCGGTGTTGTAGCGCAGCCACGTGTAGTGCGGGCCATCCTCGAGCACGGTGAGGCGCGTCTGCGCCTCGCCGACCAGGTCGGGGCCGAAGGGCGTGATGCTCGTCAGCACCGCGCCCTCGCCATCGAGCAGTTGCACCCTCCCCTCGGAAGCCAGCGCGACGAAAGCCTCGGTCTCGACGCGCTCCGGCTGATCCAGTGCGGGAGCCGCCGTGGGATCGGCCTCGTCCGGATCGACCGTGTACGTCTTCTGCGCTCCGCCGGCGATCTGCGCCGGGAAGCTGAGCATGATGCGCCGCACCGAGCCGTCGGGGTGGCGGGTGATCACGCGAGTCTGGGCGGTCACGCGCTCCTGCCCTACCGCAACTCCGATCGATTCGGGCGCATCGGTCATCTCAGCGGCAGGCACCGGGATCGACACCCGCGCCACCGTCGTTCGTTCATGCTGCGACGGATTCGTCACCGTGAACTGCATCGCAAAGGCACTCCCTTGTGCGGCGTAAAGAGCGGTCACTGCCCCAAGAATGATAGCGAACTTCCTCATGGTGCCTCCTCAAGGTCTTGAGCGGCCCCCGGTCCTCCCGTGGCCGAATCCCAACGCATACATGGTTAGCCCACGGGAGCACGAAACCCTCCTTCGGCGAAGCAAAATGCCCGGGGCTTTTGCGGCAGGCATCCTGGGGGACGCTGCCCGGAGGCACTCGCCGAACCCGGTCCACCCGCTCCCTACCCCCCGGGCTTGTCGAAGTGCTGGTAGTCCTTGCAACTGTGCCAGTCGCCGCCCCAGCGCCAGCCGCGGCTCTTGAAGGCCGCCACCACCGGGCCGTCGGGGGGGATCGAGTAGGGATCCTCGCCCGGCCGCCATTCGCCCGGCTGATACGGGGGCTCGTCCGGATGGACGATCTTCTTCCCGCCCTCGATCATCGGATTCTCGGCGCGGTTGATGTCGATGGCCCTGCCGAACGCGTGATACGACAGACCGCTGCCTCCGGCGACCGTGCGGTAGTTGTACCCGACAAGATCGCGAATCGGGAACTGCTCCGGCGACAGGTAGATCTCCTCGAATATCTCCAGCACCTCCGCGGCCAGCGAAGTCCTTATGACGAGCGTCCGCTTTCCGGGTACGCGTTCCCCGCCACTGATATCCCACGCGAGAAAGTGCGCCACACTCATCCCGTCAATCTCCGGATGTGGCTCGGAGTAGAAGTGCTCCGCCTCCCGCCGCAGCAGGGCCGTCCGCGGCCCCGGTGGATCGGGGTTGTGGATAACGATCCTGGGATCGTCCTTATCATCGACGTACGAAGATGCAGTGCCCAGTTGCTTTGACAACCCCATGACACGGTCTACGATCCGCTGGAGATCGGCCCCCTGCGCGGGCATCGGATCTCCCGCCCTGAAACGCAGCTTCACGGGATGAAGCACGAGTTGCTCCCACCGGCCGTTCGCCACCCGCAATTCAAGCGCCGCGCTGAAGTGGTTGGACTCCCACGGCGTGGGAAAGACGAAATTCCCGAGGCTGTAGGCGATCGGTTTCCCCTCGTAGATCTCGATGCCCTGGAGCTTGTGCGGATGATGGCCGATCACCATGTCGGCGCCCGAATCGATACACCAGCGCGCAAGCCGGCGGGGCAGCGGATCCGGCGCGTCCTTCCCCTCAGTGCCCCAGTGAAAAGCCACGATTACAAAGTCAGAGGCCGTGGCCGCTTTCGTGATGTCGTTTTGCAGCATCTCCCGGGTGAGTTCATCGGGAGTGCCGCCGCTGCTCCCGCTGACGAAGACGGTGCCCGCCATCTCGTCGGTCGCCTCGAAGTAATCGGTGCCCGGGAGTGTGCTCGCGCTGACATACGCGAGCATCGAGAGCACCTGGCCCTCGACCTCGAAGATCATCGGCTTACGAGCGTGCGACCTGTCCCGCCCGACGCCGGTGTAGCTGATGCCCGCGGCACTCAGCGCCGCGAGCGTGTCAAGCAGTGCCTGGGCTCCGTAATCCATGATGTGATTGTTGGCCAGCGTTACGCCATCGAAGCCCGCATCGGCCATGCGCCGGGCCTGAGACGGTGGTGCGCGGAAGATGAACTCATTGTGCATCAGGCGCCCATCGCCATCGAACTTGAGCGGAGAGGGGCGGCCGTGCATCGAAAGTGGGCACTCGAGGTTCCCCACGGCGAAATCCGCCGACGAGATCAGGTCCGAGGCGTGGGCGAGGTAGTCTCGATCCTGCATCGGCAGCAGGTCGCCGACGAGAAGAACACTGGCCGTGCCGGTGGGCGTGACCTCGACCGGCCGAAACACCGGCGTGCGCGCGCGCCCCTCCCTCACCGCCCCGGAAACGACTATGAGCCGCTCGAGGGCGGTTTCGGCAAGAGCGTCCAGCGGCTCGTCACTGGAGCCGACGAACCAGCCTGCGCCGAACAGTGCAGTGGACAGCAGGACCACGGTGAGCGCCCCTGCTATTCGTCTGATCATTGCTTTCACCAGGCGCCGGTCATAAACCCGCTCACAGGCTGTGGACGACGGGAGAATGCCACCTGATGAAGCGGGCTGCTTTCCGAATCGACTGCAGAGGATGCGTGATGACCCTCAGTCCCTCGCAGTCCCCCGGCACGTCGGGCAATACGCGTTCCAAAGGCAGCCGCACGAGCCGGCCCGCAGACCGCCTCTCAGCCAGGTGCGCCCCATGACGTGCCCCGGCAATCGTGAGGCACCATCTCACGGCGAGCCCCAACTCACCGACGGGCTGCCGCTCATTACGCCTGCTGGAGTCGTGAGTTCCGCCTCAGCGTCCCCCATCTCATCGCTCCCCGGCACGAGGATCGCATCAGGCGCCCCATCGTCGATCCGCGCCAGCCACAGGCCCGCATTCGTCGAGAATCCGCTCGCGATCGTGCCCGGCGTGAGGCCGAGCGCGAACTCGCGATCGCCGTGCGCAATACGCAGGCCGGTCTCAGTCGCTTCCACCGAAGGAGCGGGCGGCTCGCCTGTCGGGGAGATCATCAGCAGCGTGATCGCCCGGAAGTTGCCCTTCCCGGTGTACGACGCCCACGCGTCGTGGGTGGCGCGATTCTGCTGCTCGCGCTCCTCCGCGGTCATTGGCAGCGCGGTGCCATCAGGCAGCACGGTCATCGCCTGCAGCGCCATCTCCCCCGAGCGCACGGTCAGCAGAGAGCCCTCGGCCGTCGTCTCCCCGCTCGGATGGAGCATGAAGCGCACGTCCTGGTCCTCGCGGTCGCTCAGCGGCACGTCGTCGATCAGCACCACGAGATCAGGGCGCAGGAAGAGGACCTGCCGCTTCCACCCGGAGTATGCGGTTTGCGCGTCGCCGAGCGAGTAGCCGGAGCGCTCGTCGCAGTGATAGGCCAGCGTCGCGCCGGGCATCCACTTGTTCTGAATCCGGTCGCCGATCACCACCACGTTGTGATCCCACGTCTTCCCGCCGAGGCCGTCGGGCAGGATGCGCTCGCCCAGCGCGTAGAGGGTCACGTGGTTCATATTCTCCTCTTTGTGCTGGCCCTTCATCCCGCAGTGGTGCAGCAGGATCGTGGCGTCATCGCTCCAGCCGCTGCGCCACACGTTCAGGCCGATGTCAGCAAAATGCCGGCCGGTGTCCGTCGCGGTCGGGCGCTCGGCGGGCAGGTCCGGGTCAACCCACCAGAGCGTGTCGCCGTACCCTGCGGCGAGTGGCGCGTCATCGGTCGGATGCGCGAGCCACTGGAAGCGCGGGTCCTGCCACTCGCGCGCAATCGCGAAGAACGCCCACTGGTTCCAGTACTGCCCCGCGCCGCCGCCATTGTACCCGAGGTCGCGGCCCTCCCAGTCGGCGATGTGAAGCTGATATTCGGCAAAGCGCCGCAGGAACGGGTGATCCAGATGATTCTCGCCAGTCACGTTGCGGAGGATATCCGCCAGCCTGATCCACTCGCTCACGCCGTAGGTCCCGTAGCTTGGCGACTCCACCCACGCGCCCGAGGTGTGCTCCTCGAAGGCGTCGAGCATGAAGCGTTCGCCCAGCGCCATCCACAGCGGCGCGCGCTCGTCCTCGCCCATCAGAGTACACCCGGCCATCGTCAGACCGCACATGGTCACCGCGGTATGATTGCCGCGCAGATCGTTGTAAATTGAGCCATGGCCGGAGATCGTGTTCAGGTAGAGGCCGTCCGCGAGGGTGGCAATCGCCTCGCGCACCTCCGCGCGTTCGGACTCGGTCATGCTGCTGTGCGCGATGTCGTAGGCCGAGCAAAGGGATTGCAGCGGGTAGGAGGTGCTGAAGTCGAAGTACGTGTAATCCGGCTCCAGCCAGAAGCGCCAGCGGGCCAGCGCCAGTGCCCAGCGTTTCGCCTGTTCGACGAAGGCAGGGTCATCGCTTAGCGCGGCGCCGATCACCCAGTGAGAGAAGTTGTGCCAGTAAAGCTGCCGCCACGCCGATTCGGTGCGCATCCCGGGGAAGGGGTCGCCGCCGGCGCCCGGCGCGAACTGCGGCGGATCGGGCGGACGCACGGAGAGCAGATTCGCCCCGAAGGCCGGCCGCCTGCTTTGTGCTGACTCCGCATCGAAGACGTACGGCTCCTCGGCCTTCCGCGCTTCGATCTCCTCGATGGCTTCGACCAGCGGAGCGCCGAACTGAGGATGCTCGGCGACGAGCGACTGCCAGTGGTCACGATCCTCATCGGTGAAGCGCAGCCTCGGGTGGCTCTCTCTCCGCTGGCGCAGGTCGTCGCCGCGACTTGCCGCGCGGGCGTGGGCCCGCTCCATCTCGCCGAGAAGCTGCGTCGCGTCGGAACGCTCGCCGTCTGCCACGAGCGCGGGCCTGAATCGCACGTAATGCCCTGAGCCGTTGCCCCAGCCCCAGATGTGCATGTGCAGGCGGAGTTCACCGGCGCCATCGGCGTCGAAGAGTTCGGTGAAGTCGCGACCGCATCGGCCGACGGTCTGCCGGTCCGCGACCACGATCTCATCGCCCCCGGCGAAGCTGCCGGTCAGCCGCCACTGGGCGTTCGATGCGTGTGCGTGCAGATCGAGCCAGGGGGTGGCTGCCAGGTCGGCGTCGATGACTGCGGTCAGGCGGCTGTGATGAGGGGCGCCGCGGTTGACCGTGACCACGCCCTCGGCGTCCGGCGCGAACTCCGCGTCGTCGGAGACCCACTCCCCGCCGGCAAGCTTCTCGCGCGTCCAGGTGGCGTCGAGCGGCGCGGCCGTCACGGACGCAGCGATGAGCGTGAACGTCGCAATAATCGAACACGCGCGGGCAGTCTGGAGCATCCGTCAGATACCTCCATACGCGGCAGTTCGTCTCATGATCACTGGAGCGGCCTGCGCCGATGTCAGTGACCCCACGGCTCGCTGGCGCGCAAGTTCCGCACCAGCACCGACGTGTCGGCCCTGAAGTTGCGGAAGCCCAACCGCCCGCTGGTGAGTGGGTCATCGTAGGCGACCTCGTAGACCGGCTCTCCGTCTATCCAAACGCGCACCAGGCCGCCGTCCACCAGCACCTGGTAGCGCGCCCACGTCCCGCGCTCGTAGCCGTCCATCGCGCTGTCGTGGATCGTCGCGGGCTGGAATCGCCGCACCGCGTCCCGGTACGCGTCAAGCTGATCCTCGGGCACCTCATCCCGCGGCGTTCGCAGGATCGCAAGGTCGTCGGGGAGGGCTCCGATGCGTCGGAAGTTCGCCTCGGTCCCGCAGCCCTCCCGCAGCATCCCGGCAGTGTAAAGCTCCATCAGGCCGGTGTACGCGTAGTCGCCGTAGTCCGCGGCGGGGCGCTCGTGGTCGAAGATGTCCTCGCCGTCAGGCCCATCGGCCATGAAGAAGAGGATCGCGCGGGTCATCTCGTCATCTGTCCGCGCCTCAAAGTCGAAGAGCACCGGCTCCGCGAAAGTCTCCGGCGCCCAGAGGGTCGTACGCACGTCGGTGTTGATCTTCAGAACGCCGCCCTCCAGCGTCTCGGTGGAGCCCTCCCCGTCGAGCATCCAGCCGGTGGTGTCCGAGAGGTCGGCTTCCCACAGCGTCTCCCCCGCTTCAGGCGGGGTTTGCGGGCCCGCCAGCATCCGGATCCGCTCGAAGTCCACCACCACCTCCGCATCGCCCTCATCGGGAGACCCGAAGAGGATCGTGCGGCGACCAGCCTCGGTCTCGACCGCGAAGTGGCGCTCCCCGAGCTGCTCGACAGCGGGCTCCGGCGCACCCTCCCGCCACGGCGTGATCGCCGCGAGGAACTGCCCCTCGCGCCGCGGCTCTCCCGTCACCCACAGGTTGTTCCAGACGGGCTCGCCCTTGAACTGGCGTAGCGGACTGCTTTCCACCGATCCCCGCGCGGTTTGCAGCATGTCCTCACCGGTGATCGGGTTCTTGTAGCCGTCCTCGCCGCGCAGATTCTGCAGTTCAAGATCGCCGGCGTCCAGCAGGTGCCGCACGCGCACG
>JBNJEK010000183.1:0-9041 GCA_051745855.1 Armatimonadota bacterium | reverse complement strand
GGCGGCACGCTCATCTGCGGCGACCCCACAGCCTTCGAGACGGACATCTTCGGCGAAGACACCACGGCCCGCCGCGCGGAGATCTTCGGCGTTCAGGTCGGCGAGCGTGTCGATGCATCCGGGATCACGGTTGATCAGCCGTGGTGGGATGGCGGCACATTGAACGCCCCATCAGCCGCCCATGCGCTGCAGCCGACCGGTGACGCGACCACAGTCCTCGCATCGTACGATGACGGCTCGCCGGCGGCGACGCTGCACCACCTCGGCGAGGGACGCGCGATCATCTGGGGCGCGAATCCCTTCGACTTCTCAGCCAACGAGGACCCGCGATGGCGGGCATTATTCACCGCGTGGGCCGAGGATCTCGGCATGCCCACAGGCCTTGACATCTGGCGCTTCCGCTACCCCGACAGCCTCATCCATCAGGAGCAGCCCGCATCGGGGCGCTGCCTGACAGGCAACCACGTGGTCTGGCGGGAGGAGGTCCCGCGTTTCCCCAACAACCTCGACAGCGGCGGCAGCTACCGCTACTCGACCGAGCCTGACGCAATCGGCGAGGCGCTGGCGACCGGACGGCAGATCGACTTCGCCGAGGGCAACCTGACCGACCGACACCTGTCGATCCACGACGAGAAGACCGAGCCTGCCGGGTACAAGCTCTACGTCAACCCCGACAGCCGCTGGATCGTAAGCTGGGAGCGGACCGATCCGGTGACGATCACCTTCGACCTCGGCGGCGTGTTCAACGTCAACCAGTTTCGGCTGTGGTACAAAGACCACGGGCCGCAGGTCAGGGTCGAGGGAAGCGGAGCCGGCATGCACTGGACGCCGCTCGGAGACAACTCCGGCTTGCGGGCAGGCAAGGACGTTCGCGAGCTACTCGTCACGCTGCGCCACGACCTGCCGGTGCGCTATCTCCGTGCAACTTTCGCGGAACGCCCGGCAGATGAGCGCCTCACGCTCGTGGAGGCGGAGGTCTGGGGGCGACCGCTCGACTGACGGGCGCCGCCCCCCCACGTGCCGCATGAGGCCCGCGACCGCCCGCCACTGCGGACCAGGCGTCGAAACGGGCGCCTGGACGTCGGGTGCTGTCGCGACTCCCCGATTTGATCGCCTCACCCCTTGACAGCGTTCCCGGACGGATGTTAGCATATAAGCGATTAATAAAATGCTTATGAAAGATGACCCGGAAAAACTGGCCGCGCTTTTCAGCGCCCTTGGCTCGGACACCCGCATCCGCATCCTGCAGGAGCTTGCCGAGCACCCGCTCTGCGTCGGCGCGCTTGCAGTGCGCCTCGACATGACGCAGAGCGCTATCTCCCAGCACCTCAGCGTGCTGCGCAACGCCGGTCTCGTCGTATCCGACAAGCAGGGGAGCTTCGTTCACTACGATCTCACCGACGACGCGCGCGAGCGGTGTGAGGCCGCGCTCGTCGGCATCCTTGGGGAACCTTCAGAAAAAGAGGAATAGCACATGAAGCTCGGCATCATCATCACGCAGACCGACCCGGAGACCGTGTTCAACACGCTGCGACTGGCGCAATACGCACTCGAAGAGGGCGATGAAGTGCGCATCTTCCTGTCCGGCCGCGGTGTTGAGATCGATCAGATCGAGGACGCGCAGTTCGAGGTGAAGACCCAGGCGCAGGCGGTGCTGGACGCCGGCGGCGAGTTCCTTGCCTGCGGGACCTGCCTGAAACTGCGCGACTCCGAGGGCTCGGAGATCTGCCCGCTGTCCACGCTCAAGGACCACTACGAAGTCATCCGCGATTCCGACCGTGTCATCAACGTCTGATCGATTCAAAAAGGAGGCAATAGACCATGTGTGACTGCAAGGGATGTCAGCATCCCGAGAAGCTCAAGGCCAAGCCGGGCGACTGCTCGCCGGAGCAGATCCGCGAGTGCCACGGCGACGTCCAGGGCCACCCCTGCGAAGAGCCTGAGAGCGATGAGTAAGCGCGGCACATCGCGCCGAGGGGAGCGCTCCGACTCAGGGGCGCTCCCCGACTACTACCCCTTTGTTGCAGAGGATATTCTGCGCCTGTGCAATCCCGATGACGATGGTGTCTGGGTGGACCTTGGTTGTGGGGGCGGGCCGGTTGCTCTGGCGCTGGCTGAACGGTGCCGGGCACGCATGATCCTCGTGGACCCGGATGACGAAGCACTCGCCTCGGCCCGTGAGAGCGCTGCCGCAAAAGGCTTGACCGACCGCATCGACACCATGCGCGGATGTGCCGAGGCGCTTCCGCTGGCCGACCGATCCGTGGACCTGGTCGTCAGCCGCGGCTCGATCTACTTCTGGGAAGATCAGCCGAGGGGCCTGTCCGAGATCTACCGCGTATTGCGCGACGGTGGGCAGGCGATGATCGGAGGCGGCCTCGGCCGCGACTACCCGCAGTGGGCGCGGCAGCAGTTCATCAAGCGGCGGCACCAGAACGTCCGCAACAAGGGCCCCGAGGCCTACGAACGCTTCCTGCATCTCCGCGATCCGGAGACCTTCGCGGCATGGGCGGATGAGGCGGGACTACCCGAGTTCGAGGTCGTGGGCGAGGGCGGCAAGCCGGCCGAGAACCCGAAGGCCGGTCTCGGCATCTGGTTGCGTTTTCAGCGAAAAGGAGCGACTCGATGAGTGCAGTGATCGAGGTTGAAGGATTGACGAAACGCTACGGCGACTTCCTCGCGGTTGAAGATGTGAACTTCGAGGTGAAGGAGGGCGAGATCTTCGGTTTCCTCGGCCCGAACGGCGCCGGGAAGACCACCACTCAGCGGATGCTCACCGGAGTCCTGCCGCCGAGCGAGGGCCGGGCGATGGTGCTGGATCGCGACATGGTGACCAACCCGGTCGCGGCCAAAGAGCGCATCGGCGTGGTGCCGGAAGTCGCGAATCCCTACATGGACATGACCGGGTGGCAGAACATGACCTTCGCGGGCGAGCTTTACGGCATGCCCGGCCCACGCATCCGCGAGCGCTCGGAGGAGCTTCTCAAGCAGTTCGAACTGTGGGGGCGGCGCGATGACATCTCCAAACGCTACTCCAAGGGCATGAAGCAGCGGCTGATTCTGGCGATGAGCCTGATCCACGATCCACGCATGCTCTTTCTCGACGAGCCGACCGCCGGCCTGGACGTGGAGAGCCGCCGGATGATCCACGGTCAGGTAAGGGAGCGCGCGGCCGCGGGCATGACCGTCTTCTACACCACGCACAACATCGAGGAAGCGAATGTGCTGTGCGACCGCGTAGGCATCATCTGCGGCGGTAAGCTCGTTGCGCTGGACACCCCCGAGGCGCTCAAGTCGACGCTTGCGAGCAGCCAGTCGGTGGAGGTGGCGTTCAGCCCTTCGGCGGACCTGAGTGTGCTGGAGGAGTTCGAGGAAGTCACGCATGGGGAGAAGCACGGCGACAAGTGCCGCCTCTTCACCCCGACACCGGGCGAGCTGATCGAGCGCCTGGTCGCTTTCGCACAGGAGAGCGACCGCGACATCCTCACGGTCAACACGCTCGGTCCGAGTCTTGAAGAGGTCTTCGTGTCGCTGTCAACCGAGAAGCCGTCCGATCAGTCCAATGACGGAGGCCGGTCATGATTCGCAAAACGTGGGCCATCGCGAAGAAGAACATCCGCATCTACTACCTCAAGGGCCCGGTCCTGATCTTCGGGATTCTCTTTCCGGCGTTCCTGTTTCTCGCATTCGCGGTCGGGCGCAATGTGCCCGCCGAGAGCCTCGTGCCGGGCCTGATCGGCATGGCGCTGTTCTTCACCGCATCCGCGACGACGCCGGCCATTCTGCCTTTCGAGACGCGCACGCGGACTCTCGAGCGCCTGCTGGTCGCGCCGCTGCCGTTGAGCGTGCTCATCGGCGGAGATATCCTGTCGGCGTTCATGTACGGCCTCTTCCTGTCGGCGATTCCGATCGCCATCAGCTTTGCCTTCCTCGGCGCGAGCTTCGCGCAGCCGCTGGCGATTGTGGCAGCGGTTCTGCTCTCGGCGCTGTGCTTCGCGCTGCTGGGGACGCTCTTTTCGTCGCCGGCCACCGATGAGCCGTCATCGATCATGACGCTGTCGAACCTCGTGCGCCTGCCACTGATCTTCTTCAGCGGCGTCTTCGTACCGGTGAGCGGAATGCCCGAGTGGGGGCAGTGGCTCTCGCGCATCTCGCCGCTGACCTACACGACGGAGCTTCTGCGCGCGGGGATCGGGCAGGAGGTGCAGATCGGCGCATGGTGGTGCGCGGTGGCGCTGGTCGCGTTTTCCATCGCTTTCTGGACGGTGAGCATGACGCTGCACAACCGCAACATGAGCAGGCGGTTGTCGTTGTGATGACGGTTTCAGGAGCACGGCTCCAGGAAGGACCTGACGTCTACCGGCTGTGAGCAGTGATACAGACACGGATCTGATGGCGCGAGTAATCGAGGGCGACGAGGATGCGTTCGTCGCCCTCATTGACATGTACCGCGATCGCGCTGTCAACATCGCCTATCGTTACATTGGCGAGAGGGCGAGCGCCGAAGACATCGCACAGGAAGCATTCGTGCGTATCTACGAGACGCGCGAGCGTTTCGATCCCTCGCAGCACTTCTCCCCCTGGTTCTACCGCATCCTCACGAACCTGTGCCTCGATCACCTGCGTCGTGAGGACCGCCGCGGCGGGCATCTGAGGCTCGTGTCCGATGATGAGGGGCCTCAGCAACTACCAGCCTCTGAGACAGCCTCGCCTGCCGAGCACGTGGAGCGACAGGAGTTGTCGGCGCGGGTGCAGTCAGCGCTGAAGAGTCTCTCGGATCGCCAGCGCATGGCACTGGTGCTCCAACACTACGAGGCGCTCAGCTACGACGAGATCGCGGAGGCGATGGGGTGCTCGCGGGGGACGGTGGACGGGCTGCTGTCACGGGCGCGTGCCACGCTTCGTGACCGGTTGAGTGAATTACTTGAGAAATGACCGCAGAGATTGTGCGGGGCATGCGTATGCACTGATGGAGACAGGGGAAAATGAGCACATGCAAAGCAGTCAGACAACAGATGTCGGCGTATATCGACGGCGAGTTGCCCGAGGCCCGAACGGTCGCGGTGCGTGCGCACCTCTCGAGCTGCGATGAGTGCGCGCAGTATCACGATGGCCTGGTTGCGCTCGGCGGGTTTCTGGATGTGCCCACGACGGTGCAGACGGGCGATGACTTCATCGCAGATGTACTTGCTCGTGTGCAGGAGCGTGAAGATGAATCCGCTCTGGCCCGCCTGCGCCGGGCAGTGTGGCGGCCGATGCCGGGATGGGCGGCAGCGGCGGCCATCGCGCTGGCGGTCGCCCTCGGCTCCGGCCTGGCGTGGGTGTCGGGGCCAGATCCCACACCAGCGCCTCAGATGGCGGATGCGGGTGTCGTCTCGCAGGAGTTCGGCCTGGATGCCTTCAAGCCGCTGACCGAGGACACCGTCGGCGGCGCCTACGTGCAGATTGCGTGGCCGCAGGATGGTGAGGCGCGATGAGAACACGAGCGATCGTCGCCATTGCGCTCGCCATCGTGCTGGGAGTCGGCGCATACGCTGTCACGAGCTACTTCGCGCGTGACACACACAGGCATCAGGCAATGCTGCAGGCGGGGACGCTGGCGGCGAAGCTGCAACTTTCGGCGAGGCAGCGCGATGCCATCGAGACGATCAACGTCGAGTTCCAGCGGCAGCGCGAGGATATCCGCACGCGCCATCGGGAGCACAGCAGTGAATTGCTGAAGCTGCTGCGAGAGAGCCCTCCGGACCGCGAGCGCATTGACGGAAAGCTCGCGGAGATAGGCGAGCTTCAGGCCGAGATGCAGCGGCTGGCAGTGAATCACCTGCTCGATGTGAGCGCAGAGCTTGATGAGCAGCAGCGCGAGAGGCTTTTCGAGTTGATCGACGAGGCGATGTGTCCCGGTGCCGTGATGGGCGGAGGCCGAGATTGCGGATAGAGCACCGCGGCTTTCGCGGGGTTGAGTGCGCGGCTGATCCCCTGCAACAGGGAGGTGAATGGAATGAGCAGAAATGTGCAGGTAGCAATCGTTGTCGGAGCGGTGCTTCTGGCCGCCATCTTCGTAGTCGGGGCGACCCCGACTCCAGGCACAGTGACGGAGTCGGGATCGGCAGATGCGGCGCCTGAGGCCCAGGTGAGCGGTGCCCCGGTGGGCTGCCACGTGGATGCCGAGACGTACTGCCACGGATCTGAGGACTGCCCCGGTCCCGACAGTGAGGACTGTGAGGGCCATGACGGCGATTGCGAGGAGAACTGTCACGGAGACGATGGCGAGGCCACGTACGACTGCCATCACGGACGCCGTGGCGGCTGTCACGGCTGAACAACTGATCGTGACGGTGAGCTGGTCGCCGGGGAGCGGCCGCAGGATGGCCGCTCCCCGTGTGGCATAGACGTGGCTGGCCGCTCTTCGAAGGAGGAGATCGCGACATGCATCACGGACCCGGAGCGGTTTCCGGTGCCGGAGGAGCCGGCTTCCCGTGGTTGATCGTGGGGCTGATCGCCCTCGCCACACTTATCGGTCTGCTCATCTGGCTCGTTGCGCGGGGCAAAGAGAGACCCGGGCAGCAATGTTCCGCAGAGCGGGAGGTTGAGGAAAACCTCGAGGGCGAGATCCTGGCGATGCTCCACCAGGCCGGCGGGTCGCTGCTGCAGACGGAGATTGCCGCGAACCTGAACGTCTCGACGGAGCGCGTGGCACGCGCGTTGCGGGATATGGTGGATAGCGGGCGCGTGCACAGGACGTGGGAGGCGGGGCGGTACACCTACCGCGTCATCCACCGCCATGCGGAGCAACAGACGACCTGACGGCGCGTAACCGGATGTGAGCCAGCCACTTTGCGACTCTGACTTCTGAGGGCCCATCGCGCTCGCGAAGAGCGTGGCCGGGTCCTCTTTTTTGCATGGAGATACAAACTCTGAGCGCCGGAGAGGCAGCGCAAGCCGAACGGCTCGAGAAAAGATGATACTGTGGGAAGGAATCCATGAACGTGCCTGTCAATACTGAAAGGTGGCTGTAGTCGCGCCCCCGGGCGGGCAACACTCCGCTGACAGCCGCCCAAATCCTTATGGCGCAGGAGAGGCATCGTCATGCGAAGAATCGGTCTCGCCCTCATGGTAGCACTCGTCGCGGCGGCCTTCGCATTCGCCCAGGGCGATCGCATCGGTGTTGCCGAGGAGTTCGACACCGTGGAAGGATGGAATGCCACCAACACCAATGCTCCGGCCACCGTGGAGGGCGATGGCGAGCACCTCATCCTGACCGATCATGAGGGGGGCGCGGTAACATGGGGATCGTCGGCGCACGCGAACATCGAGGGGATCGATCTCGACACCTATCCCTGGATGATTGTGAAAGTGGACGAGATGACCGGCGGCTTCAACGGGAAGCTCACGAACCTGGATGGTGGGGAGAAGGTCTCCGTGCTCCGCGGCCTGCTCGAACCCGGTATCATCGCCGAGCACATTCCGAGGGCGACGGGCTGGGACGGCGTGGTTGATCTCAACGTCGGCCTCTACACAGGTGGCGACGGGACGAGCATCACCGTGGATTACGTGCGTTTTGTCAGCGAACTGACCGAGGAGGAGCAGGAGGCCATGCCGCCGAGCAGCCACGATCCCGACCCTGATCCTGTCCACGGCCTCGACGCCCTGATGGAGCGCCACGGCCACAAGCCGTGGGACCTCTACGCCCGCGACGACAGCCTGCTCACTCGCCGCACGATCTTCACCGACCGGCAATTCGGCACGCAGATCTGGATGCTTGACGACTCTCCGACAGCCGAGCACTGCACCACCGCGTCGGTGTGGCCCGCGTGGAACGCCGACGCCTCGCTGCTCTTCCTGCAGGACACGAGGATCGGGCCGGAGGGCCCCGCGCGGGGCTGGTACGCCACCGACGAATACTCGCGCCTGAGCCCCGGCCCCGAGACATCCCGCGTCTCGTGGGACCGCAAGAACGCCGACATCGCGTACGTCCACAGCGCCGGAAAGCTCGTGGAGACCAATTCGCGCACCGGTGAGAGCCGCGTTGTCGCCGAGTGGGAGCCCTTCCCGCGCGAGCGCATCTACGGACTTACGCGCGACCAGCGCTACCTCTTCCTCGACACCCCCAACGGCGGCGTGTGGACGACCTACGACCCCGACCCGAATGACCCGATCCCGCAGTGGCGACTGCACGCCGGCCGGCCGGAGGCGCCGGGGCCGGACGGCACCCCCATCGATCCGCATGAGACCGAGGAGGTCATGCACCTGTCGCGGCTCATCACCACCGAGCGCGAGCCGTGGGGACACATCATACGCCTCCGCACCGGCCTGCTCATCGATCGGGAGACCGGAGAGATCGACCCGGTCATCGCGCCGCTCAGCGGACATTACGCCTACCTGCGTCACTTCATGAGCGACCGCATCGACTTCCCGACCGGTGAGGGCTGGGAGGATCATCGGATACACACCACCGATGACATCGACGAGCTTTACGAGATCTACCGCTACTACCCGACCATCACGCACGGGCATGAGAGCGCCTCGCCCGACGGCGAGTTCATCGGACAGGACGGCGGCACCACGACCATCTACCCCACTCGCGGCCACGGCGAGCCGATGACGATCAACCTCTCACGCAACGGCGGGCACTACCACCTCCACTGGGTGAAACACCCGAGATTCTTCACCGGCTGGGTGCGCGGATGGAGCTTCGGCAGCTTCGAGCGGCCTGAGAACGCCAACGTCTCGTTCCAGGTCTTCAGCGACGGGACATTCCAGCCGACCGTGGACACCAAGCACCGCATCAACGGCTACTACCGGGGTGGCGACTTCACGATGCTCTCGCCCGACGCCACCAAGATTCACTACGGCTCCAGCATGACCGGGCGCTTCAAGAACTACATCGCGGTGATGGCGCGCCCGCGCCCGCCGCAGAATCTCGGCTGGGAGGCCGATGGCGGCGCAGTTGTGCTCACCTGGGAGCCGTCCGACTACGCGCGAGAGACGCGCGGATACCTCGTCTACCGCTCCGAGCAGAGCGGCGACGGCTACGAGCTTCT
>JBNJEK010000182.1:0-9042 GCA_051745855.1 Armatimonadota bacterium | reverse complement strand
CAGCGCGAGGGCCGCCCCTCCTTGACGGCATTCGCATTCGCCAAACCGCACGGCTGATGGTGTGATTCCTGGGCATGCGCCGATTTCTGGAATATGAGTGGAAGCCCGCGGTCACTCAGTCCTGCCTCTCAGATGCCCGACAGCAGCGCAGTGAGCCGCGCCTGCCAGATGACGGTGCCGAGTTCGTCGCGTATCTGCGCGATGCGGTGGTTCATCTCCAGCCAGCGGTCGGGCGAGACCTGCTCGCTCCTCGCCGTCCGCTCGAACTCGGCAAGCTCCGCGCGGTAGTCGGCGGTGCGGCGCCCGAGTTCCTCCCGCGCGCCGGGGTCGCTCTCCGCGCGCTGCATCGCCTCGAGGCGTTCGAGCAACTCCTCGGCCTCCGCGAGCGCCGACATCCCGATCGCTCGGTAGGCCGCGCGCACGAAGCCCTGCGGGCCGTAGATCACGATCGGGCCGACGCGGCCGCCTTTGCGGAAGTCATCGGCCAACTCGCCGATGCGCGATGCGCTCGGTGACAACACGATATGCCCGAAGCGCTCGGGGTCGTGGAAGTTCGCCTCCACCTGCGACCACGTGCTCCACGTCTTGTTCGGCCCAAGGTGCCGGTCGCGGCAGACGTTGAGGCCGACCAGCGTTCCCTGCTCGGGCTGCACGCCGAGGTCCGCCCACGGGATCGCGACCTCCATCGTCCAGCCGTCATCGAGCAGCGTCACACCGGCGCGCACGTCCGCGCTCCACGACGGGTCGGTCTTGCGTGAGTCGTAGATACTCTCCGCGGCGTTGATCGCGATCTGATGGTATACCTCCTGGTCGTGGTCGGGGTCCACGAAGATCTCGACGGCCTCACCATGAAAGACGCCCATCGAGTCTCGCGGTTGCCCGACAGGCGTGAGGCGGTCCATGTTCGGCTCGTCGAAGCGGATCCCCAGCAGCAGATCGCTGTCGGTGTAAAGCACGCGCAGGTGTGTCTGCACGTCCACCGGCTCAGGTTCGTTGTAATGCGTGAACTCATCGACCACCGGCGCGCGCTCCCACGCCGCCTCCCTGAGGTCGCCGTCGATTGCGATCTCACCGGCCGCCCGGGCGCACGGGTAGACCTTGATGTCGTAGCTGTCGCCATCGGCGAAGCATGCGCCCGCGATGCCCATCGCGAGGGCGAGTGTCAGGATCATCGTTCGCACTGTCCGCTCGCTCGTCATGGTCAGTTCACCCTCAGCGTTGCGACGGTGGGCTGGTTCGTGAAGAGCTCGATCGCCTCGACCTGGTAGCTTCCCGCCGGGTCGTTGAAGGCGACCGGAAGTTCGATCTCCGCCGATGTCGGGCCGGTGACGACCACGTCGTCGAGCCACTCGAGGTGCTCGCCGCCGGCGGTCACGCGGATGCGGAAGGCGTAAAGCGACTGTGCGCCCGGCACCGAGAGTGAGGCGGTCGCGACCTCGCCGCGAGAGATCGAGTCGGCCAGCAAAGTAAGCTCCGGCTGCGGCGCCGCATCGGGCAGCAGCGCGAAGAACGTCGCGCGGTTCGGGATGATCTCGGTGCTGATGCGGCTGAGCATGCCGAGGTCCTCACGCGCGCGGAGGTCGTAAACGTGGCGCGCCTCGGGCAGCTCGATGGTCGCCATCTCGCGGCTTCCGGAGGTGCGGAAGAGCGCCATGATCTCGTTGTCGCCGCTCTCCCAGCGGACGACCTCGGTGTTGCGCAGCCGCTCCCCGTCCTCGCCGCGCACAAAGACCGGCGGCTGGTGGAGGTTCGAGCGGCTGATAACGTCATACGCGAGGTCTCCGGCGACTTCCGGCGCTCCTGCTGTGCTGATCTTCGGGAAGCTCCCCGCGTCCATGTTCAGCAGGATCGCCGCGCCATCGCCGAAGCGATTGGCGATCCACACCGGCGTGCCGTCGGCGTCACCGCCGGCGTTCGCGGTGGTCGCGCTGATCGTCGGATCGACCTTCGCATTCTCGATGGCGAGGTCGCCGATCGTGGCGGTCGCGACCTTCGCTTCGGCGCGACCGGAGGCCTCGATGCCGAAGACGTCATCGAGCAGACCGTCGCCCAGCGGCTTGAGGTGCCCGTCGTAGATGGCCGGGCGGACGTCCGCGATGACCACGCCACCGTTCTCCACGAAGTCGCGGATGATCGCCGCCTCCTCCTCGCCAAGAGCCTCGATGCGCGGGAGGATCAGCAGCCGGTAGTCATCGGCTTCGAACTCGCCCAGGCGCAGCATCCGGTCCGTCACGTAGCTGAACTGATAGCCGAGGTCGCGCACCATCTCGTGGAAGGCCACGTGCGAGGATTCGTAGCTGCCGTAGGTCGTGCCGCCCTCGATGTCACAGGCGAACTGCGACGGGAAGGAGTAAAGCACCGCGATCCCGGTGTCCTCGATCTCCAGCGGCATCAGCAGGTCGCCGAGGCCGTCGCGGACGACCTGCGTGTCCCGCAGAATCTCCTGCACCGCGGGGAACGGGCGCAGATCAGGCGCCAGCCAGCCGTGGAAGCGGCCAAGCGCATCCCAGCGCCACCACCACACGGAGTTCATGTCGCGAGTGATCATCCGCCAGTACTTGCCCAGCAGCGAGTCGGCGTCCTTGGTGTACCCCATCCAGTTCGAGCGCGGGAAGTCCGGCGGCGCGATCGAGCGGATAACCTCGTCGGCGACGCCGGGGTAGGGCGACCAGAAGTCGTTCTCGCGCACGATCAGATCGATGTCGTCGCCCTGCGAGAAGCGCCCGGCGCCCTCAAAGCCGGTCCGCGCAAGCGGATCGACGGCCTTGTACGCCTCATCATACGCCTGACAGAACTGCACGAAGTTGTATGACTGGTAGGCCTGGCGGTCGAACCAGCGCGGGTAGTTGCCCTCAGCCAGCGCGTTGGCCTCGTCGTTGTCGCCCTCCTTCGACAGGCCCACCTGCTCCCAGTCGGTGAAGCTCGTGCCCCATGACTCGTTGAGCGCCTCGAGGCTGCCGTAGACCTCCTCGAGGTACTCGCGGTAGGCCACCTCGCAGTGCGGTGAGAGGCACGACCCGGTCGTCTTTACCTCGTCACCGAGCGACCACACGTAGCAGCCGTGCTCGCGCGCGGGCAGATACTCCTGCGCCTTCGCCTGCACATGCGCGCTGACGGCCTCCTCGTCATTCCAGCAGAAGGGCGCCATCGTCCCGTCATCCTGCTTATTGTTCATGATGCGCGTGGTGTAGGGGACGTACGCGATGTCGTTGGCCGCGAGGGTGATCGGCGGCCGGCTGCCGCGGCCGAGCGTGAGCGTCACGGCCGCGTCCGCAAGACTCTTCTGCGCCCACGGCGCCAGCGGCCCGCTCGGCATATCCCACATCAGGAAGTTGAACTGATCGGAGTTTCGCTGCGTCACGCGCACGTACTCGTACGCCGTGTCGATCGTCTGCGCGGGCTGGCCCGCCGGGTTGCGGAATATCCCCGCATCGACGCGCACGAGCATCGGCATCCACTGCTCGATCTCGAAGGCGAAGTCAAGATCGCCGCCCGCCGGCGTGATCTGCTGCTTGAGCAGCCGCCCGCGGGAGTCGAAGAGCCCCACGCGCACCATGTCGCCGGCCCCCGGCGCGCCCTCGATGCTGACCGAACCGGAGATCGTGTCACCGACCTCGCCCCAGTCGCGATCGAGTCGCACCATCGAGACGGTCAGGTCGCTGCCGACGCTGAAGGGCGCGGTCGCCCACGTCTCCACGCCCGCGTCGCTCACGACCCACGCGTCGAAGTGATAGTCGCCCGCGGGCAGTTCGCCCGCCTCGACGGTGAACGCCCGTGCGGGCAGATCGCGCTCGGGCAGGTCCACCGATGGGCCGCCGGGCTTGCGCACTCTCATGCGAATCCGCGGGTTCGCGCCCGCGGCCTCGCCCGCCGCGTCAAGCGTGAACGATTTCTGAGCGTCCCACGCGAACTCCCCGGCGCCCGCATCTATGCTCAGTGCCATCTGAGGCTCGTGGCCGGCGGCCCACAGCACGCTCCGGCCGAATCCCTCGGCCCAGTAGTCGTACTCCACGTCCCATCCCTCGTGGTAGCCCAAGTCCGGGCAGGCGCCCATGCGCACGGCACGGCCCTCGCCCACCTGGTAGCCCGTGCCAGCCGGAGCCACCTCTGAGCGGCCGAAGTTAGCCACTGCGTTCTCGTCTTTGAGCACGCGGTCGTCGCCGGAGCCGACGAAGACGACCCCCGCGCCCTCGGTGACGGGCCGGAGCACCTTGTACTGCTGCTCGGCCGTCATCTCACTCATGTCCTCGCCGAGGAAGACGTAGACGTCCCAGTCCTCCTCGAGCAGTTGCATCATCCGCGCCACGCCGGTCTCGCCACCGAGCCACTGCTCGTTGCCGTAGTCGATGACGCGGATCCAGAAGACGGCCTCCGCCTCGACCTCGAAGCGCTGCATAAGCTCGACGATGTGCCTCGGGACCGTTCCGCGGCCGTTGCAGAAGACCAGAACGCGGGTGCTCTCACCGGCGTAGGGCGCGGCCCAGTCGGTGTGCGGGGTCTCAAACTCGAACGTGAGCGCGTGATCGACCTCAAGCTCGGCCATGTCCTGCGCGCACGCGCAGGCGGCGACCAGCAAGGCGATCGCGATTGCGGCAGTTGCGTGCGACGTGATACGTGTCATTCTGAGTTCCTCCCTGTGACGACGGGACGGCTGATCATCTGAAAACGCGTCGCCTGAAACAACTAAAGATCGCTCAGCAACTCGGTCAGCTTCACCTGCCACTTGAAGCTGTTGTAATCATCGATCGACTTGAGCAGGTCCTCCTGTGCGCGGATGCCGGGCGCGCCGTCGGTCTCTTCAAGTTCCGGAGCGGTGCCCTCCATCCACTGCTGGATCTCGTCGATGCGGTCGCCGAGGGCCTCGCGCGTCTCCTCGGACGCCAGCGCGGACGTGAGGCTCTCGCGCACCGAGGCCACGTCAAACTGCGTGACCGCCTCGGGGGTCAGGTCGATCGTCTCCAGCGTGGAGCGGACGCCCTCGGCCTGCGCGCGGACATTCGCCAGCGCGTGCTCGTTGGTGACGCCCTTGAGGTCCCAGAATGCGAAGCGGATCGTGCGGGTCTCCGGCGGGAAGCTCATGCTCGTGCCGACCGCGTAGCCCCCGGGGTCGAAGCTGACCGTGGCGCCCTCGATCGGCAGAGCGAGCATCGCGCAGGGCCCCTCGCCCTCGCCCCTCGCCACGTCGAACACCTCGTCGTAGTACACGCCCCACCAGTGATCGCCGAGCGCCCCCTCAGCGGGCGTGCCCTCCTCGACCAGCGCGGATGGCGTCTGAATCCGCCGCGCCCCCTCCCGCTTGTGATGTGACGTGAAGAAGCTCGGGTAGCAGCGGAGGTTCACGCCGAGTTCCTCGATCTCGCCGGTCGGGTCGATGGTGACCTCACAACCCAGCCAGTCCTCGCCGGGCAGGCCGAAGAATCGCGCGCGGACATCGGCGTCTTCGTGGTGCCAGACGAGGTCCATGATCGCGCGCTCGCCCCTCTCGACGGCCATCACGCTGCTCGCGGGGATCGGGACGTCGCGGCCGTTGATGCGGATGAAGAGGAAGCCGCTGTGATACCAGTTGCATGAGCACGGGGAGGGCATGCCGATGTACCCCTCGCCCATCTCGTAGCTGTCAGGGTCATCGGTGAGGAAGCGGTACTTGTGCGAGATGGCGTAGGCGGTGGGGCCGAAGCCGAAGTTCGCGCGGATCTCCCGGCCCGTCCGGCCCTCGAACTGGCCGGAGAGCACGCGATCGCGCGGAGGCTCGACGGTGACGATCGCCGCGGGAGCGTCCGCGGACACGGCCGGCACTGCGACGGCGGCGATGCACGTCATCAGAGCAGCAAGGCTGATTGCCGCGCGCGTGGACATGGAGATCACTCTTTCCCCTCACGGCTACTCCGTATGTTCACCGCACCCACATGCGTCCCCTGCAGAAGCCTGCATCCGCTCGGTCGCAGCCGCCCTCGTCAGCGTTCGGTCCTCGGCCACGGAAGCCGCCAGTCGGGGCGGCGGCGGAAGGGCCGGTCGAACGTGTTGCCGAGCTTCCCCTGCTCCTCGAGGTGGATCATGCAGGCGCGGATGCACCCGCTCGCGCCCTCCAGCGCACGGCCGTAGCCGTAGGTCGGCCCGACCTTGTAGCGCTGGCCCTGGCTGACGGGCTGCTGGAAGCCCTCTTTGTCCTCCTCGGTGATCATGAAAGGGTTCTTCTCCGGCGCGCCGCCGCAGAAGTAGCGGCTGCAGATCGTGTAATCAATGTTCGCCCACTCGACCGTGTGTCCGTCGATCTCGATGCTCACGCAGTCATCCTGATCGGTCGGGATCGCGCCGCCCGTGCACTGGTCCGCGCAGATCATGCAGCGGTCGCACAGGGTGGGGCCGTCGTAGATCGGGTCAGGCTCAAGCTCCGCGTCGGTGAGTAGAATCGCGATCCGCTGGCGCGGCCCGAACTTCGGCGACAGGAACATCTTCGACCAGCCGATCTCGCCGAGCCCCGCCATGTACGCCGCCAGCCGCATGTGCGGGAAGACGTCCGGGGCGGGTTTGTCAGGCGAGACGGGCATGCTGAAGTTCGGATTCGGAACGCCCGTCCGCTCGGGATTCTGCCCGGAACTGTCGGTGTTGCACCACGGAAAGTTGTTCGCGATCGGCATCGTCTCGTAGCCGGCGTCCTCGAGCATCGCCGTCAACTGCCACAGCACCATCGGCTGGAGGATGTGGTTGATCGCCGCGTAGCCCATCGAGGCATAGGAGACGTAGAACGTGCCCTCCTCGACGCCGCGCAGCGTCCCGCGCGGGATGCGGAAGCCCAGCGCGATCATCGACTTCGCGTCCGGGCAGATGTACCGCGCGTCCATCTGCTTCGGCGCGCCCTCCCAGCGGCTCATCGGCGCGATGCCGACGAGGTCGGCCCCTGACTGCAATGCGTAGTCCTTCACGTCCTGTGCTTTCAGCATAATATCCTCTCAGTACCAGCCCTCGTCCTCTCGCGGCTCGGGCTCGGTGTCTTCGGGTTCGGGCGCATCCGGGTCCCAGACGAATCCCTTGTGATCCTCGAACCGGTGTGAGGGCTCCTCATCAAGCCGCCACGGTTTCCCGTCGCTGAACCCCGGGCGGGTGTTGAAGGTATTCGTGACGCGTCCGGCGCTTCCCATGTGCTTCACGCAGCCGATGATGCACCCGCGGGCGCCGCAGGCCGCGACCGGACTCGACGCAAGGGCGTTGAGCGCGGGCATAGTCGGGAACATCGCCCATCCAAGGTCCCACGCCTCCAGCCACGTGACCTCCTGCTCGCCCACCGCGAGGCGCACGCCGGGGAAGCGTTTCGCAAAGAACGGGCCGGAGGTTTTGTTCAGCCCGAAGTGCGTGAGCTTGCACTTGCCCAGGTCAAGGTCACCCCACTCGATCCGATGGCCCTCAACCTCGATCGAGACCGAGCGCTCCGGATCGATCGCTCCCGCCGGGCACTCCGCCACACAGCGCTTGCACCGGTCGCACAGCACACCCGTCTCGATCGGGTCGGGCTCAAGCTCGGCGTCGGTGAGTATCATCGCAAGGCGCTGTCTCGGGCCGAACTCACGGGTGAGGAAGACCTTCGACCAGCCTATCTCGCCGAGGCCCGCGAGGGTGCCTGCGATCCGGTGCTGCACCACGACCTCGTTCGGCGGCAGGCCCGGGCCGGCGGGTGGCTCCTTCGGTCCGAACTCGCGCGCGGTGGCCTTTGCCGAGAGCGGGGTGGCGTCATGCTCGTGCTGCTCGATGAAGCGGAGCAGGCGCGACTGGGCGGTGCCGAGCATCCGGCTCAGGCCGCCGTAGCTGTAAATCTGATATGACGGGTAATGTGTGCCCTCGTCGATGCCCCGCAGGCTCCCCCGCACGATGCGCTTGAGAAAGACGATCACCGAGCGGGCCTTCGGCATGATGTTGCGCGGGTTCATATCCGGCGGCGCGTCGTCGAAGCGCTCGATGTTCGCCACTCCGAGCTTGTCCACGCCCACCACGTCGAGGGCGTACTCGCGAAGAGCCTTAGTGGTCAGCATGGCCCTCACGCCTCCTCTTTCTCCGGGGCCGACTCGGCCCGGAAGGGTGACGCGAAGGTGCGGGTGAGCATGCCATTGTCCTCGAGATGGGCCACGCAGGCTCGGCCGCACGCCGCCCCGAGACGGAAGGGCTCCGAGCCGGTCGAGTAGGGCAGGCGGATCGTGCCGGTCCTGCAGACGCGGCAACTCTCGATCTGCAGCGGGTACCACTCGGCCTCGCCCTCACACAGCGGCGCCCGCCTCAGCGTTGATCTGTCGAGCGCACCCGCCGGGCAGGCCTCGGCACACGCGCCACAGTCGTCGCAGATGGTGCCGGAGAAGGGCTCATCGGCCTCAAGCTCGGCGTCGGTAAGGATGATCGTGAACATCTGCCGCGGCCCGAACTCGGGGGTCAGGAGCATCTTGCAGCGCCCGATCTCGCCGAGGCCCGCGGCGTGAGCGGCGAAGTCGAACTCGAGGATCACGTTCGGCTCAGGCTTGTCGGGGCTCACGCGCACCCCCTGGCCGCGCAGGTCGCCGGACTGCCGGAAGACCGGCGTGGCCTCCCAGCCCTCGTTCTCCAGACGGCGGCAGCACTGGTAGGTGGTCTCGATGGACAGTGTGGTGGGCAATCCCGCGCCCAGAGTGTACTCGGCGGTGCCGCTCTCGACCCCCTGCAGACAGCCACGCGGGATGCTGAAGCCGAGCACGATCACCGACCGTGTCAGTGGCTGGATAGCCAGCGGACTGGCCTCCGGGGAGAAGAGCGCGAACCGGTCCACCGGCGCAACGCCCACCAGGTCGGCGCCGAGATCGGTCGCAATCTGCTTGAACTGCTCAGTGGTCATGGACAGGCCTCCTGAAAGGATGACCGCTGGCGCCCGACGGGGCGGCCGGTCATTCGTGACGATGTGCGGACGAGGGAGTCCGCAACATGATATCCCCGCGCCCTCGCAACGGGTGCACAGTTCGCAGCCCCCCGGCGAAATACCTTCTCGCGGAATGGCATACTTGCGCAGGCGGGCGAATGTACCGGACG
>JBNJEK010000181.1:0-9129 GCA_051745855.1 Armatimonadota bacterium | reverse complement strand
GACCGACTGAGCGTTCAATTTCGCGGCCTCGTGCCGTCCATCGAGGAGACCAGCCGGCTGAGTTCGCGCTTCCGCAAGCGCGTCGGGCGGATCCTCCGCGACCTGCCCTGCCCGACATGCGACGGCGGCCGGGTCAACGCTGAGGCTGCGGCCGCGAGGCTGCGCGGGAGCACGATCGTGGACATCTGCCTCGCTCCGCTGACGGAGGCGCAGGAGTTCTTCGAGCGCCTCGAGCTTTCCGAGCGCGATGCCGAGATGACGGGCGAGATCCGCGAGGAGATCGTCCGGCGACTGCGGCTGCTGGTGGAGGTGGGGCTCGGCTACCTGACGCTCCACCGGCCCGCGCCCTCGCTGTCGGGCGGTGAGAGCCAGCGCGTGCGGCTTGCCGGGCAGATCGGCTCGGGGCTGACAGGTGTGCTTTACGTGCTCGATGAGCCGACCGTGGGCGTGCATCCGCGCGACAACCTGCGGATGCTGCAGGCCATCAGGGACCTGCGGGACCTCGGGAACACGGCGCTGGTGGTCGAACATGACGAGCAGACGCTCCGCGAGGCCGACCATGTGATCGACCTCGGCCCCGGCTCCGGGCCGGCCGGCGGCGAGGTGATCGCGTCGGGCACGCTCAACCAGGTGATGCGCCGCAGGACCTCGGCGACCGGGCAGCTTCTCAGCGGCGAGTTGCAGGTGCCGGTGCCGGCCGACCGGCGCGAACTGCCGCCGGACGACGATGGCTGGCTGCGGGTCATCGGAGCGGAACATCACAACCTCCGCGGGATCGACGTGGACTTCCCGCTCGGGGTGTTCACCGCGGTTACCGGACCCTCCGGATCCGGGAAGACGTCGCTTGTCAACGAGATACTCTACCCCGAGCTTGCCTATCATCTGCAGGGCGCGCAGGAGGTTGGCGGCCAGCACCGGCGCATCATCGGGATCGATCGGCTTGACGCGGTCGTGAGCATCGACCAGGCGCCGATCGGCCAGACGCCGCGCTCAAGCCCGGCCACGTACTCCGGCGTCTTCGATCTGCTTCGCGAGCTTTACTCGATGCTGCCGGACGCGGTGGTCCGCGGCTACGGTCCCGAGCGCTTCAGCTTCAACAAGAAGGGCGGCCGCTGCGAGGTGTGCGAGGGCATGGGGCGCCGCCTGATTGAGATGCATTTTCTGCCCGATGTGTGGGTTGACTGCGAGGAATGTGGCGGCTCGCGTTACAACGCGGAGACGCGTGATGTGAAGTTCCGCGGGAAGAGCATCGCCGATGTGCTGCAGATGACCGTCGGCGAGGCGCTGGAGCATTTCGCGGGCTTCCCGCGTATCCGGCACATCCTTCAGACGATGGCGGATGTCGGGCTGGAGTATCTGCCGCTCGGGCAGCCGGCCCCGATGCTCTCTGGCGGCGAGGCGCAGCGCGTGAAACTGGCGCGCGAACTGTCGAAGCCCGCTCGCGGACATGCGGCGTACATCCTCGACGAGCCGACCACCGGCCTGCACCGCGCAGACGTAATCAAGCTGCTGGAGGTGCTGCAGCGACTGGTCGAGACGGGCAACACCATCATCGTCATCGAGCACAACCTCGACCTCATCAAGTGCGCTGACTGGCTGATCGACCTCGGCCCCGGCGGTGGCGACGAGGGCGGACGGCTGGTCGCGGCGGGCCGCCCCGAGGAGGTCGCCGAGTGTGCCGAGTCAGCGACCGCTCCTTTCCTGAAGGATGCGCTGCGGGAATGTCCCCGCGAGGAACTGTCCGTCGAGGGCGTTGCGAAGCCTCCGAAGCGAGGCGCGCATCGTGAGGCGCTTGAGGCGCTCACCGAGGAGGCCGAGCGGCCGTGGGAGAGCGACGGACGAGCGTGGCACCTCTCGGGCGAAACGCCGTCGGGCGAGCCGCGCGAGTGGGAGCCGGGGGCGCTTGAGGCGTTCATCGAGATGGCCTCCCGGGCACTCGGAGCCGACGACGCGGACTGGGCCGACAGCCGCTACGTGGCGCTGAGCCGCAACGGTGACGCCGACTGGGTGGCGAGGGCGCAGACGCATCGGCGCTGGGACGTGCGCTTGCAGATACGCGCGCCGAAGGGTGTGTTCGTGCAATCCGAGCTTGAGCGCGAGCTTGCGCTCCCGACGTGGGATGAGATCGAGGGGCTGCCGAAATACGGAAAGGGCGCGCGGGTGCGGGTCAGCACTCGCGCGCGTGAATACGACCTGATCACCGTCTGGGGATTCGCGGAGGATGAGATCCGGCGTGAGGCTTTCCGGAGCATGGTCACGCGGGCCCTGCAGCCCGGGGAAGTCGAGGTGGCCGCGAAATGAACAATGCCGACTTTGAATTTCCGCCGGCCGCGCTCTTTTCCACCATCGTCTGCTGCACGTGGCGGGAGCAGTCGCCGCGTGTGGACGGGAGCCTCGGCGACTGGTCGGCCGAGCAGCTCGCTCCGCCGCTGAGTGAGCTTTCCGGTGGCGAGCAGTTCGCGTCACTGTCGCTGGCGTGGAATGAGCGCGGACTTTACCTCGCCGTCGAGGTTCCGAAGCCCGAGCGGGCGCAGGTCGTCACCAACCGCGAGAGTCCGGGTTCGGGCGATGCGATCGAGTTGCTGATCGACACCCGCGGATCTCGCACGAGCCACCGCGCGAATCAATTCTGCTCGCATCTGATCATCCTCCCGACGCCGCCCGGAGAGCTGCGGGAGGAGCCGGTCATCTTTCAGGAGCCGATCCGACGCGCACTGCAGCGCGCTCCTCAGATCGATCTGAACGCGGTTCGGCTCGCCTCACGCATCGATGAGGACGGCTACTGCATCGAGGCGGCCTTCGAGCCTGACGCGCTGCACGGGTACGACCCGGCGGCGGGGCTGCGCATCGGGATGGCCGTCGTGATCCACGACATCCACCACGGCCGGCAGTACTGGGGCACCTCCCCCGACGTGCCGTGGAAGCGCGATCCCAGCACGTGGGGGATCGTGGAGCATTGCGGCGCGGATGCCTGACCTTGCGGCGGAGGGGCTTTGTATCAACGGTTAAGGATTGGGGTGACAGGGGTAACGACTCTCCAGGCGAGGGCGCCTGGAGTCCGGAATCGCAAAAAGACCCGGCGTCCGGGCGCCCTCGCCCAGACGTCGTCTCCGCCCAGACGTCGTTCCCGCCCCTGGTGTTCCCGTGCTGTGAGTGACGGCTTCTATCGTCGTATCCTTAACCGCTGATACGGACCCCGGCGGAGGAATCAGGTGGTTCGGCGGGGAATCAGAACATGATCCGTGAGGAAGACTGACAGCGAGCCGGGGCAGATGTCCGGCTTGATTGACGCGGGAGGCGACTGACTGTGGAGCATCGGCGACTCGGGAAGACGGACCTTCAGGTTACCCCTGTGAGCTTCGGGGCCATCAAGCTGCGGCAGATCTCGGAGGAGCAGGCCGCGGCCTGCCTCAATCGGGCGCTCGACCTGGGGATCAACTTCATAGACACCGCGCGCAGTTACAAGGACAGTGAGCGCAAGATCGGGCTCGGCGTCGGGGACCGTCGCGATGAGTATCACCTCGCGACGAAGACCGGCTCTCGCGACTACGACGGCGCGATGGAGGACCTTGAGACCAGCCTGAGCGAGTTGCAGATGGATTACATCGACATCTGGCAGCTTCACACGGTGAGCAACGAAGAGAACTGGCAGAAAGTCATGGCGCCGGACGGGGCGCTGAAGGCCGCGCGCAAAGCCGAGGCCGAGGGCGTCGTCGGCCATGTGAGCATCACCATCCACCGCGCACTCGATGTAATGCGCAAGGCGATCGCCTCAGGCGAGTTCGAGACGATCATGCTGTGCTACAACCCGCTGGACAGCGAGGATGTCGCGGACATCCTGCCCCTTGCGAAGGAGCAGGAGATGGGCACGATCATCATGAAAGCGCTCTCGGGCGGGCAACTTGCCTATCCGAAGGAGGAGCGGCAGGCCGGATTCGGCGGCCCCGATGCGCTCGTTGCGGGTTCGCTGCGCTGGGTGCTCAGCGACCCGAACGTGGACGTGGTCATCCCCGGAATGCAGACCGTCGAAGAGGTGGAGGAGAACGTGGCGCTGATGGATCCGCTCACGCCACTCTCCGAGGCGGAGAAGGAGCAGTTGCTGGGCCGGATCGCTGAGTTCGGAGGTTCATACCGCTACGATCAGAAATGCCTGCGTTGCGGCTACTGCCAGCCCTGCCCGGAGGACGTCCCGATCCCGGAGATCTTCAAGGCCGTGCAGATGGTCGAGAGCTATCCGGACAATCTTCAGCACATGGGCTACGATCTCTACGAGTCGCTCGACGTCCATGCCGACGCCTGTGTCGCCTGCGGGGCCTGTCTTGCGAAGTGCCCGGCGGGGCTTGAGATCCCGGAGATGCTCGAGGAAGCCCATCGGATGCTCAGCGCGCGCGCCTGATCCGTGCATCTGATGCGACAGTCATACACGAAGCGGCGACGCCTGAGGAGGCGTCGCCGCTTGCGCATGTCGACTTGCACTTCTCGCAGGTGAATTCGGCACCTGCCGCTTATGTCTCGGTCTCAAGACCGAAGCGGCGCTCGGCTTTGCCCATCCGCTGAAGTGCGCGTTCGGCGGCGTTTGAGACCATGGCGCTGGGGTCGCTCATCGCCTCGATGAGCGCCGGCACCGTGTCCTCCTCGCGAAGCTCGCCGGCGGCAACGACGGCAGCCCATCGCACGTCCTCGCTGGGATCCTCGAAGAGCCTTACAAGCGCCTGAAGGCTCGTTGGCGATCTGAAGCGCGCAAGCTCCTGTGCCGCCGCCTGGCGCACCGTTGACGAGCTGTCCGCGGTTGCGCGGATCAGCGGGCCGACCGCATCGTCGGTTTCCGACCAGCCCAGCGCCCGCACCGCGGCGGCCCGCACGCGTCTCGAGGAGTCGCGGATCGCCGCGTCGGCGAGATCGTCAACGGCGTCAGCAGAGGGCACGGTCTCCAGTGCGAGTGCGGCCCACCAGCGGACCTCCTCGTTCTCGTCGTTGAGCGCCCGGCCGAGCACATCGGCGGAACTCTCCTGACCGAGGTAGCCGAGGCCCTGCGCCGCGATGGCACGGACTTTCCACGAGCTATCCTGCGCGAGCGCAGTCTCCAGCGGCTCAAGTCCGGCGAGGTTCGCCGGCCGGGGTTCCTCAAGCCCCTCCTTCATGATGGCCTGTGAGAATGCCGCGAACTTCTCCTGCTTCGGATTCGTGCCGGCGCAGATCAGTGCAATCGCCGTCGCCGCGCCCGCCCGGGCATCGGCGTCAGTGGCGGTTTCAAGCACGTTGATCGCGGCCGGCAGCACCCGCTGGCCGCGCTGGACGAGCTTGATCTGCATCTGTGCGGAGGCGTCATCCCGAGGCTGGGCCAGCAGTCGGGCCATCCAGTCGGTGTCGGTCATGTCGGTGAGCGAGTCGAGGCGCACCTGCATCTCCGCCATCAACGCGGTGCTCCGAATCTCGGGGTCCTCCGCGTTCTGCGCCTGCCGGAGGGCATTGAGAAGCTCAGGTGACTCCGGGGCGTTTGCCAGCGCCTCGATGGCCTGGCGTCGCACCATCTTCTCGGGGTCATCCAGTGCGGCCTGTGTCAAAGCGTCTTCAGAGCCCTGCGGGCTCGTCCCGAGGACGGAAGCCGCCTGTGACCGGGTCGAAAGCACGCGACTTCCAAGAAGCAGGCGCTCGAGTGTCGCCCGCACCTGCTGCTTCTGCTGGTCAGTTCCCACCCGAAGAACCGTCCGCAGTTGCTGAAAATGAGTCTCGGCATACGTTCGATCGAGGTCCACGTCAATATCCAGTGCGGTCTCCGCTTCCTGCTCCGAAAGCCCGTCAGCGGCGTTCGCCTCATCTGCCGCCTCCGGATCGGCCGCGGCGTCCTCGGCCTCCTCATCGGGTTCAGGCGCAGGCTCGTCCACCGTCTCAGGCTCCGGCGCCAGTTCTTCAGTCTGCTGCTCCGCCTGCTCCTGCGGGGTGCAGCCGGAAAACGCCCACGCAGAGCCAACCAGGATGATGGCCATCAGCCACAGAACGACCGGCGTATTTCGCATTTGAACATTCCTCTCATCGACTTGCAGGGCGGCACGGGCGGCCCCGGCAAATGAGCGGGATTGCTTTACGATTAATTCAACGCGCGTCTTTGCCGGAGAGTTCCCGGACAGGGGCTCAGTATCAACGGTGAAGGTTTGGGGTGACGCGGGTAACGACTCTCCAGGCGAGGGCGCCTGGAGTCCGGAATCGCAAGAAGACCCGGAGTCCGGGCGCCTACGCCCGGACGTCCTCGTTCCCGTCTCTGGCATTGCCTGCGCCGCGTAACGGCTTTTGTCGTCGCCTCCTCAACCGTTGATACGCAGCCCCGGGCAGGTCGGATGGGCTCGGGAGGCGAACTATCCTCACGGTGTCCCCCGTGAGAGTAAGCGACTACGACTACGAGCTTCCCCCGGAGAGAATCGCCCGGTACCCGGCCCAGCGCCGCGACCGGTCGCGGCTGCTCGTACTTGATCGTTCGACGGGCGAGCGAGGGCATCGGGAGTTCCACGATCTCGTCGAACTGCTTGAGCCGGGAGATTTCCTCGCTCTCAATGACACGCGGGTCATCCCGGCCCGGCTGTTCGGGGAGGCGCCGACGGGTGGCAGGGTTGAGTTGCTGCTGCTCGAGCCGGTTGAGGCGAATCTCTGGCGCGCCATCGGCCGACCGGGCAGGCGGCTGCGGCCCGGCTGCGAGGTCTCATTCGGCGATGGACGGCTCACTGCCAGGATCCTTGAGATCGAGGAGGAAGAGGGCATTCGGCTCGTTGAGCTTGAGCATGAGGGCGAGCTGCTCGAGTTGCTGGACACGATCGGCGAGCCGCCGCTTCCCCCTTACATCGACCGCGACGTCGAGGCCCTGGACCGGGAGCGCTATCAGACGGTCTACGCTCGCGAACCCGGGGCGGTCGCGGCGCCCACCGCCGGTCTGCACTTCACCGAGGACCTGCTCGAGGAGCTTCGCGAGAGCGGCGTGCAGATCGGCTGCGTGACGCTTCACGTCGGCCTCGGGACTTTCCGGCCGGTGCGTGTCGAGCGCGTGCAGGACCATGAGATGCACTCGGAATACTACTGCGTCCCGGAGGAGTTCGCCCGCCGGGCGAATCGGCGCGAGGGCCGCCTGATCGCGGTTGGAACCACTGTCACGCGGACGCTCGAAAGCGCCGCCGATCAGACCGGCGAGATACATTCCGGATGCGGCCACACGGAGCTTTTCATCTACCCCGGCTACAACTTCCGCGCGATCGATGCCCTGATCACGAACTTCCATCTCCCCCGATCCACGCTGCTGATGATGGTCTCGGCATTTCTCGGCAGCCGGGAGAGGTTGATGGATGCCTACCGCGAGGCGCTTGAGCGCGGCTACCGATTCTACAGCTACGGCGACGCGATGCTGATCAAGTGAAAGCGTGGAGCACGTGATATTTGAGATAGATTCGCAGCCGGCAGATCGACGCGCCCGGACCGGGCGCCTGACGCTGGAGCATGGCGTGGTGGAGACCCCGGCGTACATGCCATGCGCGAGTCGGGCCGCGGTCCGCGCCTGCCCGCCAGGTGAGGTCGAGGCTGTGGGTGTGCAGATACTGGTCGGCAACGCCTATCACCTGCACCTGCGGCCGGGCGAGGACGTGGTCGCGGCCTGTGGCGGGCTTCACAGGTTCATGGGCTGGGAGCGCCCGATTCTCACCGACAGCGGCGGCTTCCAGGTCTTCTCCCTCGCCGACAGCAACGACATCAGCGAGGAGGGCGTCACCTTCAAGTCGCCCGTTGACGGCCACGAGATCCTGCTGACGCCGGAGCTTTCGGTTGAGATCCAGATGGCGCTCGGCAGCGACATCGCGATGCCGCTTGACGAATGCTGCCCCTGCCCGGCCGAGCGAGAGTACGTCCAGCGCTCGCTCGAGCGCACACTTCGCTGGGCGGAGCGGTCGCGGGAAGCGCACGACCACCCGTGGCAGCAGCTTTTCGGCATCGTGCAGGGCGGGATATACCCGGACCTGCGCGAGCGCAGCGCGAAAGAGACCGCCGCCATGGGCTTCCCCGGCTTCGGCATAGGCGGGCTGTCGGTGGGCGAGGACCGCGACGACATGCTCACCTCGCTTCGCGCGGCACAGCGAGGCCTGCCCGAGGATCGGCCCGTTCACCTGATGGGTGTGGGCACTCCGCTCGACATCGTGGACTGCGCGGCAGAGGGCGTGGACCTCTTCGACTGCGTGTTGCCCACCCGAAACGCGCGTCACGGGAGCATTATGACGTGGGAGGGACCGGTGCGGATCAAGCGTGCCGAATATGAGACCGACACCCGGCCGCTCTCGGAGCACTGCGACTGCCCGGCGTGCGCGGGCGGCTTCGAGCGCGCCTACCTGCGCCACCTGCACCGCACGAAGGAGGCGCTCGGCTGGCAGTTGCTCAGCCTGCACAACATCCGCTTTTACACGCAACTGCTCCACCGCGTGCGCGAGGCCATCGTCGCCGACGGGCTCGACGAACTCAGGGCGGAGGTGAGCGCATGGAGCGAGCGGGACCGGGCGTAGTCGAAGTGCACGCCGAGCCGTTCGCCGTCGGACCTCCTCCGGGCGAGACCGCGTACTTCGCCAGCCTGATCGCCGGACTCGAGGCCGTCGTGGTGGATGAACTGCGAGAGCGTCTTCCGGAAGCCACCTTCCTCGGCGCCTCGCGCGGGCGCGTCTTCTTCTCCACCGTCGAGCCTCCCGAGGCCGCGCTGACGCTCCTCACCATCGAGAATCTCTTCGCCTGGGTCGATCAGCTTCACGATCTGCCACCGACGCGAGACGGCCTTGAGGTGATCGAGCAGTGGCTTGCGGGGATGGACCTTGACGGCGCAGTGCAGGTGCACCAGGCGCTGCACGGTCCGCGTGAGCGGCCGAGCTTCCGCATCACCGCCCACCGCGCGGGCGAGCATGAGTACAACTCGATGGAGGTCGCCGCGGCCGCCGGAGCGGGTGTCGTGCAGCGCTACGGCTGGGACGTGGACCTTGAGGAGTACGACTACGACGTGAGGGTGTACGTGAGCGATGACACGGCGGTGGCCGGAGTGCGCCTGACACCCGAGCCGCTGCACCGGCGCTCGCGGGTGCGGCACGGCGCGGCGTCGCTGAACGCCACAGTGGCGCA
>JBNJEK010000180.1:0-9138 GCA_051745855.1 Armatimonadota bacterium | reverse complement strand
GTTGCCGACTCTGAGCTTCGACGCGAGCGCGAGGATCAGCGAGTCGCTGGCGCGCGACGTGGTCGTCGGCGGCGACACAGTTCGCAGCGGCGGGGGGCGGAGCGAGACCAGCGACGTGCAGTTGACGCTGACGCACACGTTCTACCAGTCCGGTCGCGAAGAGGCGATCGACGAGGCGAGCGCGCGGATGCGGGCGAGCGAGGCGGGCGTGGAGAATTCGGAGCGAACGCTGCTGGCGGATGTGGCCGCGACCTTCCACGCCGTGCTTGCGCAGCAGGAACTGGCGGAGGTCGCAGATCAGGCGGTCTCCGCCGCGGAGCTTCATCTTGAACTTGTTGACGCGCGAATCGAGGCCGGAACGGTGGCTCCCGCCGATCGGCTGACTGTGGAAGCGGAACTGGCGGACGCGGAGTTCGAGGCGGTGCGCACTCTCAACGCGGTGTGGACCCGCCTCGCCGACCTTCGCGCGCTGCTGGCGCTCCCGGCGGATGAGCTGCCGCTGATCCGGGGCGACCTTGATGCCCCCGTCGCAGGCGGAGACCTTGAGGACTGGGTGGCGGAGGCGATCGAGGCCCGCCCCGACCTCGAGGCACAGCGGCATCGCCTGCGCGCGAGCGAGTTGGCGCTCAAGCAGGCGGAGATCAGCGCGGGCGTCACTCTCAGCGTGCAGGGCCAGGCGGACTACGGCCGGCACAGCGGGGACACCGGCGACACGTGGTTCATCGGCGGTGGTCTGAGCTTCCCGCTTTTCGACAGGCAGGCGCGGGCGTCCGTGGAGCGGGCACAGGCTGATCACGAGACGACTCAGCAGACGCTCGCCGAACTGGAGTTGAACGTGTCGCGGCAGGTCGCCAACGCGTGGTACACACTGCGTGACGCGACCGGGCGTGTTCAGGCGGCGGGGGCCTCGGTGACGGCCTCGGCCACGAGTCTCGAAGCCGCTCGCGAGCGCTATGCGGAGGGCGTGGCGACGATCATCGAGGTGACGGATGCGGAGGTGTCGTGGCGGCGGGCGCGGGCGAACCTCGTGCAGGCGCGTTACGACCGCAACGTCGCGTGGTACCAGCTTCAGGCTGCGGCGGGGCGACCGCTTCTCGGCGCGGCAAACTCAGGTGGCACATCAAACACAGACGAAGTCGGCCCTGAGACGGTGGGAGATTAATGAAGCGATGGATCGGCATTCTTATCCTGATCGCAGTAGTCGGCGGCAGTATCTGGTGGTTCGTCAGCAGCCGCGAGCCGGAGGAAGAAGAGGAGACCGTCGCGACGGCGACGGTCGAGCGCGGGGACCTGCGGGTGACGGTGGCATCGACGGGTGTGCTGGAGCCTCTGACCACCGTCGAGGTGAAGTCTCGCAGCGGTGGTGAGATCGACACGATGTACGTCGAGGCGGGGGACTACGTGAAGCGCGGCGATCTGATCGCACAGCTTGATCCGACCGACCTTCAGACGGCGGTGGATCAGGCCGAGGCGCAGGTGCAGGCGGCCGATGCGCGTGTCGGGCAATCACGCTACTCCGCGGATGCGCAGGAGCAGCAGACGTCATCGGGGATCGTTGAAGCGCGCGCGTCAGTGGAGACCGCCCGCGCGCGTCTCGCGCAGGCCGAGGCGCAGCTTGAGCAGACGCGCCAGACCACTGAGGACGCGATCGAGCAGGCGCGGGCGCGTTTGACCTCAGCGAAGGCCGGTCTTCAGCAGGCGGTCGCGCAGGAGGAGGCGCAGCCAACCCTCACACAGGCCGACATCCGGCAGGCGGAGGCGTCGCTGGAGCGCGCGAAGCAGGATCTCGCGGTGCTCGAGGCGGGCAACCGTCCCCAGGAGATCGCGCAGGCGCGCTCGCGTGTCCGCGAGGCGGAGGCAGTCCTTGAGAACACACGGTCAGAGCTGTCGCGGACCGAGGGCCTCTACGCCAAGGGCTTCGTCTCCGAGCAGGAACTGGACGGCGCGCGGCGCTCTGTCCGCACCGCCGAGGCCCAGCTTGAGTCGGCCCGCGAGGCGCTTTCACTCGCCGAGGAGGGACCGCGGTCGGAGGACATTGAGCGCGCACGGGCGGCGGTCCGCCAGGCCGAGGCGTCGCTTGAATCGGCGCGGGCGCAGACGGTGCAGATCGCGGTGCGGGAGCGAACTCGCGAATCGGCGGAGGCGTCAGTGAGGGAGGCGGAGGCCTCCTTGCGCACCGCCCAGGCTCAGCGCAGGCAGATCGAAGTGCGGGAGGGCGACGTCGAGACCGCCCGCAAGGCCGTCGAGCAGGCGCAGGCGGGGCTCGACCGTGCGGAGGCAGGGCGGCTGACGACGCTGGCGCAACGCCAGTCGGTCGTCGCCTCCGCGGCCGACCTGCAGCGCGCGCGCGCAAGCCTCGAAGATGTCGAGTACAACTTCACGAACACCACGATCATCGCCCCACGCGACGGCGTCATCCTGACGAAGCATGTTGAGGAGGGCACGGTGGTGCCGGCGGGCACCGCGGCCCTCGCACAGGGCACAGCGATCGTGACAATCGCCGACATCACCGAGATGTATGTGATGGCTGATGTTGACGAGGTGGATATCTCGCGGGTCGCCGAGGGAGAGCCGGTTGAGATCGCCGTGGAAACCCTTCCGAACGAGACCATCCGCGGCGAGGTCGAGAAGATCTTTCCGCAGGGAACCGCGGAGGAGAACGTGGTATACTTCCCCGTCCGCATCCGCGTGATCGATCTGCACCCTGAACTGCGGCCCGGCATGACCGTCGATGCCTACATCATCACCGCCGAGGTGGAGGACGTTCTGCTTGTTCCCGACGCCGCGATCGATCGCTCGGGCGGCGAGACGACGGTGCAGGTGCTCCCCTCTGGTGTAGAGGACCCGGAGCAGGCGGAAACCCGCGATGTCGAGGTCGGCGTGACCGACTACATGCAGACGGTGATCGTTGACGGACTGCAAGAGGGCGAGCAGGTCGTACTGCCCTCCGGCGCGGCGGCAATGGTCGGTCCAGACGGCGGCCGAGGTGATGACGCCGCAGGGAACGCCCGGCGGGCGACGCGGATGATCGGAAGGCGAACTCGTTAGACGGGAGTATGACGACCTGATGGCCCTGATAGAAATCAGCAACCTGCATAAGGTGTACCACATGGGCGAGGTTGAGGTCCACGCGCTTCGCGGCGTTGATCTGACCGTCGAGCCCGGCGAACACATGGCAATCATGGGCCCGTCGGGGTCGGGCAAGTCCACATTGATGAACCTGCTGGGCTGCCTCGACACGCCGACCGACGGAACCTACCTGCTCGACGGCGAGGACGTCTCGCACCTCTCCCCGGATCGGCTCGCCGCGGTGCGTAACCGGCAGATCGGCTTCGTCTTCCAGCAGTTCAATTTGCTCTCCAAGTCCACGGCGCTGCAGAACGTGGAACTGCCGCTGGTCTACGCGGGTGTCGCCGATCGGCGGGAGAGAGCGATGACGGCGCTGGAGCGCGTCGGTCTCGGTGACAGGGCGCACCACCGACCGCGTGAGCTGTCAGGCGGGCAGCAGCAGCGCGTGGCCGTCGCACGAGCGCTGGTGAATAACCCCAACATCCTGATGGCCGACGAGCCCACCGGCAACCTCGACACGAAGACCGGATCGGAGATACTCCAGGTGTTCGATGATCTCAATGAAGAGGGCATCACGATGATCATGGTGACGCACGACCCGCGAGTCGCCGAGCGCTGCAGGCGCGTGATGCGGCTGGTTGACGGAGAGATCGTCAGCGACGTATTCAACCACCAGGCGGCGGTCGGTGAGGCGAGATGAGCCTGCTCGAAGCGATCCGCACGGCGTTTATGAGCTTGATGGCGAACAAGACGCGCGCGATGCTGACGATGCTCGGCGTGATCATCGGCGTGGCGGCCGTGCTGATAGTCGTCGCGATTGGCGAGGGATTGAAGGCTGACACGCTTGAGAGGATTCGCGGGATGGGGGCGAACCTTCTGACGATCCGTCCGGGCGGTGGCGACGGACCCGGATGGCGCGCCGCGAGACCGGGAAGACTCACGGAGGAAGACGTAAAGGCGCTCCAGGCAAACGCGACACATCTCCAGGCGATCGCGCCGATAGTGCAGACGACTACCAACGCGAAGTATCGCAACCTTACGCACAGTACGCAGGTGGTGGGCACGTCTCCGTCGTGGCCGCAGGTTCTTGCGTTCGACATTGACTACGGGAGATTCTTCGGACCGAGCGAGGAGCGAGCGCGATCGCGTGTCGCGGTGCTTGGCGCCGAGGTGGTCGAGGAGTTGTTCTACGGGCGCCCGCTCGTGGGTGAGTTCATCCGCATCAACGGCGTCCCCTTTGAGGTCATCGGCATTCTGTCGGAAAAGGGCGGAGGATGGGGAGATCCTGACAATCAGATCGCGATCCCGCTCAGCACCGCCCGGCAGCGGCTGGTCGGCGGCTCTGACCTGCGCCTGATTTACGCCTCCGCGGAGAGCGAAGAAGCGGTGCCCGAGGCCATCGACAGCATCAAGGCCGTTCTCTACCAAACGCACCGGGTCACCGAGGAGACGGAGGACTTCCGGATCCGCGATCAGACGGAGATGCTCGAGACAATTGGTGAAACCACCAGCCAGATCACCATGTTCGTCGGGGGCATCGCGCTGGTTTCACTGATCGTCGGTGGCGTCGGGATCATGAACATCATGCTCGTGTCGGTGACTGAACGCACGCGCGAGATCGGCATCCGCAAGGCCGTGGGCGCTCGCCGCAACGACATCCTCGCGCAGTTTTTGATCGAATCTGTGATGCTGAGCGTCATCGGCGGCCTGATCGGGCTCGCACTGGGCCTGATCGGCTCCAACATGCTCGGTGACACTCTCGGATGGGCCACGGTGGTGCCGATGTGGGCGATCGTCGTCAGCCTGCTGTTCTCCGGCGCGGTCGGCGTCTTCTTCGGATTCTACCCGGCCCAGAAGGCCGCCCAACTCGATCCGATCGATTGCCTGAGGTACGAATAGCCGGCGGGCGATGCGGCGGGGCGACGCTCGGAGAGCCTTGGGTCCCCGCCCTGCAGAAACAGCCGACGGCGGACGGCCAGCTTCGGGTCGTCCGCCGTTCCCTTTTCACCTTTCCCCTTTCACTTTTGCCTGCGCAAGTTCCGCAGGCCTTCCGCAAGCTCCCGCAACCCGCCGACGTACACCTCGTGGCGCGCCTCCTCCGAGGCCCACGCGCTGTGCGGGGTGATCACCACGTTGTCGAGCGGCAGCAGCGCGTGGTCGTCAGGCGGCGGCTCCTGCTCCAGCACGTCGAGGCCCGCCGCCGCGATGCCTCCCTCGCGCAGAGCCTCGGCCAGCGCGTCCTCGTCGATGAGACCGCCGCGCGAGGTGTTCACCAGCAGCGCGGACGGCTTCATCAGCGCAAGCGCCTCCGCATCGATCATCCCTTGCGTCTCGTCGGTCAGCGGGCAGGTGAGCAGCACCGCGTCGGCCTCGCCGAGCAGGGTCTCAAGCTCCACCAGCCGCACTCCAAGTGACTGCGCGTGCTGCCTGTCGGCGTAGGGATCATGCGCCATCACGGCCATTCCGAAGGCTGCGACCCGTCGCGCGACCGCCGTGCCGATGTCGCCGAGGCCCAAGACGCCGGCAACCCCACCTGCGAGCCTGTGAAGCGCCCTCTCGCTGCCACGCCACTGTCCATCAGCCACGCGCAGCGCCTGCGGCACGATGTCCCGCGCCACGGCCAGCAGCAGCGCAAGCGCATGGTCGGCCACCTCGTTGGTGCAAAAGTCCGGGACGTTGCGCACCTCCACGCCAAGCTCCCGCGCGGCGTCGAGGTCGATGCGGTCGAGGCCCACGCCGTAGCGCGCGACGACCCTCAAGTCCGGCTGCAGGGCCTCCATCACCCGCCGCGTAACATGGGCGGCGGTGACGAGGATCGCGGTCGCTCCCCGCGCCGCCTCGATCACCTCGTCCTCCTCGGTCGCTTTTGCGGGCTCAATCCGCACCGGCAGACCCTTGAGGTGCGCAAGCGCCTCCGGCGGGTACTGCTTGCGGCCTGTGGTGTCGATGACCAGCATCTCGCGCTCGCTCATTGCTCTCTCTCCGCAAGTTGGGCTTTGAGCTCCTGGAGTCGCGCTTCTTCCTTTTCGATGATCTGCCGGCACCAGTCGAGCGTTTCCTCCGCCATCGCGGGCGGAACTACGACTACCCCGAGGCGGTCGCCGTAGACGAAGTCACCGGGGTTGACGACGATGCCGCCGCAGGAGACGGGGATGTCGATCTCGCCAAGCTTGTCGCCTGTGCCCGCCTGCGGCGAGATGCCCGCGGAGAAGAGCGGAAAGCCGATCTCCATGACGCCCTCGATGTCGCGGACGGAGCCGTCGATGACCGCGCCCGCGCATCCGGCGACGGCGGCCATGTGGCTGAATATCTCGCCCCACATGATGTTGTTGACGAAGCCGCCCACGTCCATCACGATGACCTCACCCTCCTCGACGGCCTTGAGCGCGAGGCTGGATGCGTAGGTGCCGCCGGGGTATGCGTGGACGGTCAGCGCGGGTCCGAAGAGGCGCATACTCGGGTCCACGGGCTTGATGCGCGGCTTCATCGTGCGGTTCTTGTGTCCCATGCGGAAGAGTGCGTCGGAGATTGTGGCAGTGGACATGCCCGCCATCTCGCGGGCAGCGGCTTCAGGAGTCACGTCGATCGCCTCCGGCTGATCAGATATCGGTGAGCCGGAGTTCGCCATCGGGGAGCGCGGGACCTTGTGACGTTGCTCGCTCCGCTCGCAAGTCCTGGAGTTCGCTGGGGCGAACTCCATGTCGTTCGGAGGGACGCATGTTCACATGCGTCCGCCGTTTGCCCTGGTGCGTTCCCTTCAGCGGGTCAGTCCATCATCTCGTACCGCCACACTTTCCCGTTCCCGCCCACGAGCAGTACCTCGTGTTTCTCTCCCGGCGGCTGCCAGGCGGCGAGGCCGGGCCAGATGGCGTCGTCATCGGTCAGGTTCGTCGCGCGCTCGAAGAGCAGTTCACCGTCAGCGTCATGGATGCGGAGAAATGAGGTGTCGAACTTCAGCGAGATGGTCACCGTTGCGAGGTATGAGGGCCCTGTCGCCCGCAGGCGCACAGGGACGCCCCACACATGATCGACGATGTTGGTGCCTGGCGCGGTGCCGCGCAGAACGGTCTCGCCGTCGAGCGCAACCAGCGATATGTGCTTGTTCGACGGGATGAGAAGATGGGATTGGCCATCCCGGGAGGGCCATGGGCACATCGAGAACTGGGTGAAGAACCCCGCGGTGAGCCAGTCGCCCTTACGCCGCGCGCGGTGCACGATGTCCCCGTTGGCGTCACGGCCGACGATCTCGACGCGCCGCTCTTTCGGCTCGCTGATGGGATGAATGACTTCTGCTCGGCCGTTCTCGTCTGTGTCCGCCATCCCGGCCGGCCAGCCGGGATAGTTCTCAAGGCCCTTCTGCCACTGGACGGTTCCATCGGTCTCCAGGAGCGTCATCCCGGCATCAGAAACGCCCGCGAATTCAAGCTCTCCATCGCCGTCCACGTCACCCGCGGCCAGCGGCCCAAGTTCCAGATCCGTGCGCCAGAGGATCTCGCCGGAGCTGTCCAGCAGCGCCGCCGGGCCCGGGACCATCAGCAGGTTGCTGGTCATCAGGAACTCGTGGTCGCCGTCGCCATCCACATCGCGGACTTCGGCGATCATCCCGTAGGGCACGTCCTCTCCGCGGGGGAATTCTACAAGCTCCATCAGGTCTCCGTCGCTTCCCACCACGGCCGCCCCGTAACCGCCTGCAATGACCAGCCGTTCTGTGGACGGATCGGATGATACGTCGGCGGCGATGTCCGTGACGATGCCCAGGCGCTCGTCCTCGAAGAAAACCGACCGCTCCATGAAGTCACCGCCGACTGACGGTCCTTCGGCTTCAAGGGAGTCAGGCGGGGACATCTGGGGGATGTTCGGTTCGATGGCCTGCCGGTAGAAGATCCATCCGCCGACCGCCATTACGGCCGCGATCAGCACCACGCCGCCGCAGCAGCCGAAGATCACCTTCCGGTCGCTGGTATCCATGCTGCGCGTCCCCCTGTGACGTTCGCCTACACCAGCTCATCGATCGGCTTGAGCAGCGAGTACTCGCAGGTGGTGGACATGGCGTGCTGGTCGATCTTCACGCCGCGCTCGCTGGCGGCGGCCATCGGCGTCAGCCCGCCCACGACCACCAGCCCCACGCGGTCCATGCCGACCGGAAGCTCCAGCAGCGGCTGCCCCGGCGCGCCGACGGCGAGCACGCCGTTGAGGCGGTATTCCTTAAGGCGCTCGATCAGCTCAAGCGCGTCGTCAACGGCCACCGCCGGGATCTCGCGAAAGCCCGCGCCGACCATCCCTGAGCCAGTGGTGGCGGCCTCCCACGATGAGGTCAGGCCCGAGGCGATGAAGATATGCAGCGGGTCGATCGATGAGCCGGTGTACCTGACAAGCTCGACGAAACGCAACGGCCGGCTCTCGCGCATCTGCAGCAGGCCGCCGTAGACGGAGTTGACCGGGATGTAGTTGTGCAGAAGCACCCCGTTGAGCGTGACGGAGCACACCGTTCCGACCGCCACCATGCCCTCAGGCACGGTCTCCCCAAGCTGCTCTCCCTCATGCGCGACGATGGCGAGATCGCTCATACAAAGGCCCGCGTCGCTGGCGACCCTTGCGTGCTCGAGCGCAACCGGCAGGTCATCGGCGGCGAGCAGCGAGACGTTGAGGATGACCTCACCCTCACCGGTCTCAACGTCAAAGGTTGTCGAGTATGCCAGTCGGTCGATGCGCGCGGCAACGAAGCCGACCTTGTCCGCGACCTGGGCGCTGTCGAGTTCGTGGCGGCCTTTGTCAGTGAGCACTCGACCTGCGTTGCCCATGGCGAATGTCAACCCGCGCTCGTCCATGAACTGCAGGTGGTAGCGCACCTGCCGCTCGCTCAACTCGATTCCGAGTGTCTCCAGCTCGCGCCCGATCGCGCGCGCCCCCAGCGGCTCATCGCTGCCTGACAGGACGCGCAGGATCGCAAGCATCTTGCGGCGCACGTCTCGGTCATCACTGAGCGGTTGGATGGCGGCGGAATCCACGGAAGCATCACTCCGAAAGTGTACGTGGCAGGGCCCTGTTGCGGGTGCCGACAGGGTAGGT
>JBNJEK010000179.1:0-9363 GCA_051745855.1 Armatimonadota bacterium | reverse complement strand
CGTCACACTCATGTCCAAGGTTCGACAGTCCGTCAGCGAGCGCCTCCACCGTCTGCTCGATCTGCTCGATGCGGACGGCGCCCATGTGTCCGACGCGGAAGATGCGTCCCTTCAGGTCGCCCTGACCTCCGGAGATCAGCACGTTGTGCGTGTCGCGGAGATAGCCGACCAGCTTCACGCTATCCACCGGCGAGTGCACCGCGGTCACCGTCCGCGAGCGCGCAGTCGCCTCGGCAAAAAGCTGCAGCCCCGCGGCCTCCATCGCAGCGCGCGTCGCGTCGGCCATCCGCGCGTGGCGAGCGAAGACGGCCTCGCGGCCCTCCGCCTCGATCAAATCAAGCGCCGCGCCGAGGCCCGCAATCAGCGTCGTGGCGGGCGTATACGGCGTCTGCCCGTCGCGAAGCTTCGCCCGCGCTTTCTGGAGATCGAAGTAATACGAGGGCATCTCCGCGCGCTCAGTGGCTGGCCATGCCTCGTCGCGCACGCCGACAAAGGCGAGGCCCGGCGGGAGCATCAGGCACTTCTGCGAGCCCGCGCAGACCACGTCGATGCCCCACTCGTCAGCCTGCACCTCGACCCCGCCGAGGCAGCTCACGCAGTCGCAGATCACCAGCGCGCCCGCCTGGCGAGCAGCAGCAGCGATCTCACGGATGGGGTGCATCACGCCGGTCGAAGTCTCGTTGTACACAGTCAGCAGGGCGCGGTAGTCGGCGCCATCAAGCGCCTTGCTCACCTCGTCGGGATGGACGGCATGTCCGGGTGCGACGGTCAGCGAGGTGACGTCTGCCCCGAACGCCGCGGCGATCTCTCGAAGCCGCTCGCCGAACTTCCCGGCCTCGATCGCCAGCACGCGATCCCCCGGCGACAAGAAGCCGGTGATCGCTGCCTCAAGGGCGCCGGTGCCGGAGCTTGCGAGCGTCAGGACATCTCCGGTGGTCCCCATCAGGCCCTGCAGGCCGCGCGTGCAACGCGCCAACAGTTCACTCATCTGCTCACCGCGATGGTAAAAGCCCGGTCCCGAAAGCGCATCACGCACCTCGGGCGGCAGGTTCGTCGGGCCGGGTATCATCAGCAGAGGGTCAAATTCAGACATTCAGATGCTCTCCCGCGAGTACGCGCGAACATGACCCGAGCGCGTTCGCGCGCCCGGGGTGGCCTGGCCATCGATCGGCCGACAGCGGCCTGTGGTCAGTTTGAGATAAGCGTCACATTGACGCGGCGATGCCTCGGGCCGTCAAGCTCGACGAGCAGAATACGCTGCCATGTCCCGAGTACGAGGTTCCCGCCCTCGACCGGGATCTGCACGCTGTTGCCCAGCAGTGTCGCGCCGAGATGGGCGCCGGCGTTATGATCGATGCGATCGTGATGCCAGTCTTCACCGGCGATGATTCCGTCGATCAGCGTGAGTGTGTCGTGGACGAGGCCTTCTTCGTGCTCGTTGATATAAACCGCGCAGGTGCAGTGGGGCACCGAGACGGTGCAAAGGCCCGAAGAGAACTCGCTCTTCTCGAGGATCCCTGCGACCTCGCTGGTGATCTCCAGCACCTGGCGTCGTGAACTGGTTGGCAGGGCGAAAGTCTTGGTCACCGATCCACCATCTCCTCAGAACCGTCCCCAGTTCGGCAGGTCTTCTCCGGCGTTACGCTGCCGACGTGCGTGCCCGCCTGCGACGCGTCACACGGTGGCGGACCTCACGTCGGCAACCTGCAGTTGCAGCCTTTCCACGCCGGTGTAATCATCAATCCGCGGGACAAAGCAAAGATCGACGCGACTTTCCGACCGAACGATGTCGAGGCGATCGCCCATGCCGAAGGCTATGCAGTCAACATGGCGGCCGCCGGCATCCACGAGCATCTTCAGGTGCGCCCCCGACGCTCCGACAGTCCTCGACTGCAGCACGCGGACGTTCCGCGCCGCCAGCATCGGCTCGGGGTTCGCCGCGCCGCACGGCTCCAGCCGCTCAAGCTCACGCGCAAGCCGCTGATCGACTTCGCCGAGGTCGACCTCGACGTCCACCTCGACCTGCGGCCGCAGATGCTCGTCGGTGATAGTTGCCCGCCCGATCTCATTCAGCCGCTGCCGCAGGTCGGCCACGCTGCCGGCATCAAGCTCGCAGCCCGCGGCCAGGGCGTGCCCGCCGAAGCGGTCGAGGAGGTCCTCACACTGGCCCAGCGCATCAGAGACGTTGAAGCCGTCGATGCTGCGCGCGGAGCCGCGGGCCATCTGCCCCTCCACCGCCATCAGGAGCGTCGGCAGGCCGGTGTGTTCGAGGACCTTCGATGCAACAATCCCCACGACGCCGCGATGCCACCCCTGCCTCGCGAGTACAACTACCCGGTCGCGATCAAGATCAACCTCACTGTCAAGCATCGCGACCGCCTGTCGGAAGATCGCATCCTGCTCGGTCCGCCGCTGGGAGTTGAGGCTGTCGAGGTGGAGCGCCTTCTTACGCGCCTCCATCTCATCGTCAGTGAGCAGCAACTCCAGCGCGTCCGTCGCATCCGCCATCCGACCGACGGCATTCAGTCGCGGGCCGATCCGGAAGGCGACATCCTGCGCCGTCACGGTGTCGCCAAGTTCACACAGCTCCATCAGAACCTGCAGCCCGACCTTCCGAGTGTGCGGAAGCAGTGAGAGCCCGACGCTGGTCATGATGCGATTCTCGCCGGCCAGCGGCGAGACATCAGTGATCGTTCCGATCGCCACCAGGTCAAGGAAAGCCCTTTGAAGGGACTTTTGTGACAGGTCGAGTTTCTCGCAAACGCCTGAGGCGAGCTTGAACGCGAGCCCCACAGCGGCAAGATCGCGCTCGGGGTAACTCGCGTCCTTGCGCTTGGGGTCAACGATCAGCGCCCCCTCCGGCAGATCCTCGCCCGGCTCGTGGTGATCGACCACGATCACGTCCTGCCCCTGCGCGCAGGCCGCGGCGATCGGCTCGTGATCGCGCACACCGCAGTCCGCGGCGATGATGAGACCGGCGAGATCCTGCGACTGCCGAACGGCCCTCTCGCTCAGACCGTAGGAATCTTCAAAGCGGTGCGGCAGGTAGTAATGAACGTCGGCTCCGAGGGTGCTCAGAAAGCGCACAAGCAGCGCGGCGGCGGTGATGCCGTCGGCATCGTAGTCGCCATGCACGAGGACCGCCTCACCGTCATCAAGCGAGCGGAGTATACGATCAACGGCAGGCTCAAGATCCGGCAGCAGAAAGGGGTCATGCAGATCAGCCAGCGACGGGCTCAGGAAGCGCTCGGCTTCCACGGGCTCCGACAATCCGCGCGCAAGGAGGATCGCGGCGAGTATCGGGTGCAGGTCCAGTTCGCGCGCCAGGTGCTCCTCGGTCTCCCGGTCACGGGCACGGACGACCCAGTCACTGCTGCGGGTTGGAGTCATGATAAAGGTTCTTCTCGTCCTCCGGGGGTGTGGTTGTTCGAAGTATATGCGACGCCGGGGGCGGTGTCAACCTGACCCCGGCTGCGCAGATCGATGAGGCCGACGCCACGATCGTTTTTTGCATATCTCCACACAACGCACTTTCTTCGCTCGTGTTTCCGGTTGACAGCGTGCGCGGCCTTGCTTAGTATGTGTTGCGGCACCGCAACGCCACGGTCGTTGAAACGCGGGCGGGCGTCTTTGCGGAGGACATCCAACGCGAGGATTTGAACACCGGGCCGCGGTCCCGGGTGGCAGACAGAAGGAGGCGTACGATGAGTTCCGGCGAGTTGCTCTTCGATGAGTCGCACATGTGGGTGCGGATGGAAGACGAGGACACAGCCATCACGGGCCTTTCGGACTACGCGCAGGACATGATGGGTGAAGTCATCTTTGTTGAACTTCCAGAGGACGGCGCGGCCCTTGTCCGCGGCGACGCGTGTGGCACACTTGAATCGGTGAAGTCGGTCGAGGACCTGATCGCCCCGGTCAGTGGCGAGGTACTCCGGATCAATGAGGAGGTCCTTGACGCACCCGAGTTGATCAACCAGGACCCTCACGGCGACGGCTGGCTGATGGAAGTCAAGCTCGAAGACACCTCCGAACTTGACAGCCTCATGACCGAAGGCGACTACGACACCTACCTCGACAACCTCGAGGGCGACCTCAACGACGACGAGAGCTTCTGAGCCTCTCACATCGAAGTTCAGATGGGTGGCCGGCCGCTGCAGGGGCCGGCCGCCGTCGTATCTGCATGATTGACGACCGGGTGATTCGATGAAGAAGTGGCGTCTCATTGAAAGCGGCTTTGCAAGCGGTGCCAGGAACATGGCGGTGGACGAGGCGATCGCCGCAGCGGTGGCCTCGGGCGAGCAGCCCCCGACGCTGCGCTTCTACGGCTGGGAGCCGCCCGCGGTCTCCCTCGGCTACCACCAGGAGCTTGATGAGGGCATCGATCGCGATGCGGTCGCCGAGCGCGGCTACGAGATCGTCCGCCGCCCCACCGGCGGCCGCGCGATCCTCCATGCCGATGAATTGACATACTCATTTTGCATCCGACAGGACGAGATCAAAGGCGGGCACTCCACGCTCGAGTCATACCGCGAGATCTCGCGAGGGATCATCGCAGGACTCGAGCTTCTCGGCGCCGCGGTGAGCATGGGCTCCGACGAAGATGGTCCGGGACCGAGCTTCTCCGGCCAGGACACATTCGCCACCGAGGGGGCGGACGCGGCAAAGCCGATCTGCTTCGCGAAGACCGCCCGCTGCGATTTGCAGGCCGCCGGACGGAAGGTTGTCGGCAGCGCCCAGGTACGCCGCAACGGCGGGATACTCCAGCACGGATCGATCCCGATCACCATCGACCTTGAGGATCAGGTGGCCGTCATGCCCGGCAGCGACGGGCGTGTCTCCCGCCAGGTCCTCGCGGGCGCGGCGATGAGCGTGACGGAACTGCTCGGCCGATCGGTCGGCTACGACGAACTCAGCGCGGCAGTTGCAGGCGGCTTTGTGGACACCTTCGAGGTCGCGCTTGTCACGCAGGAGCTTTCCTCCGAAGAAGTCGCAGAGGCGGAGCGGCTTTACGATGAGCGCTACGCCACGGCCGAGTGGAACGAGCGAGTGCCGGGAAGATAGGCGCGCGCGACGGGTGGTGGACCGGATGAACGGCAGGGCGCGCACGATCGTCGCGGCGGGGATTGCAGGGGGCGCGGCCGCCAACCTGGCGATGTTCCTGACCTTCCGCCTGCTTGGCATGGGCCTGCAGGGCGGCGGGATACTGCTGGACCCGACGGTCCAGAGTGAGAAGCTCATCGCAGTCTGGACGCAGCTTGAGCCTCTCCCCCGAGTCGTGACCCAGCCGATCCTCATGGGGCTTGGCATACTCGCGTTCGGCGTTCTCCACGCATACATCTACCAGGGCATCTCCGCGTCATGGCCGAAGGGGATCGTGCCGAGAGCCATGCGTTTCGGCGGTATCATTTTCGCCATGGTCTATCTTTTCTGGGAGTTCTTCACGCCCTTCAATATGTTCGGCGAACCGGTCCTGCTGACGCTCCTGGAATTGAGCTTCTGGGCGGTGGTCGCGTTCGCGGAGGCGTTTGCGCTGGTGGCTGTGATGGAGCGCCGAGCACGGAGCGGGATGGTTCGCCCAACGACGCACGGGCGAGACGCCCGTGCCACGTGACGACAGACGGCGACGGCAACGACCTCGTCAGCCGCTGACGTTGCCGTCACTTGCCAAGGCCCTTACGCCAGCGGCACATCCGTCACGGTGCGCACGCCGGGCATGGCGTTTACGAGCGGGCGCATGAAGTTGATGACCGCGCCCGCGGTGGCGGTGTCGCCGTGGATGCCTCCCTCCACGATCACGCGCACCGGAGGCCGCCCGTCCACACGGACCTCGTCCCGCTCATCCTCGCCCAGCGCCATGATCAGTTCGAGCTCCACGTCGCCCATCGTCAACGTCTGATGCTGACCGCGGACCTCCCCCTCGGCGACCTCGAAGTACTCCGTCTCGATCGGCTCCTCGGCGATGACCGGGTCGATCGTCTCCTCGAACTCATCCCACGGCCAGCCGAGCGAGTCCGCCAGCAGCGCCGCCGACTCGGCGAGGCCGACGTGCCCGATCCGCCCCTGTGAGGCCACCTCGCGGAACCCATCCGGTCGCATCCCGCTGCCGATCTTCGCCTGAAGCTGCTGGCGCCGGCGCGCGGCGTCGAGGAAGCGGCCGGCATAGACGGCATCGACGCTCTGACAGACGCGCGTCATCACAAACGGGAAAAGATCCAGCACAAAGCCGGGGTTGACGCCTCCGCCAAGCAGCGCGACATCGTTCTCCACGGCCACGGCGTCGAGCCGGTCGGCAGCAGCAGCAGCGCGCAGCCAGGGGAAGACCAGTTCCTCGCAGGTGGAGATGCAGCACATACCACGCTCGAGAACGGCAGTGAACTGCGGCTCGACCATCTCGACGCGCGAGCCCGTGCAGACGACCGCAATCTCCGCTCCGGCCTCCCGCCCCGCCTCCAGCGCATCGTCCATGCGTGCGCAGACCGTCATCTCCGGCAGGTCCTCATCCTGCGCCACGGCACGCAGTGACCTGCCAGCTATCTCCGGCGAAATGTCCGCGCAGGCCACCGGCATTGCGATGCCCGCGCGGGCGCCGGCCCTGACGATCTCGAGCCCGATCGTCCCCATCCCGATGTGCACGGTCTTCAGCGCGTCATTCATGGCAGATCCCCTCGGTACTTGCAGAAAGCTCAGCGGTCGCAGCGGAGTGTACAACATCGCACCACGGCGGGGCAAGAGCAGGACAGCCCTTGCGCCGTTGTGGAGGGGCTGGAGAGGATGGGGCCCTGCCGTTTGGCCCCATCCGACGCCAGCCCGGTCGTTCTGTTGTTCGCCGTTCTTCGTTCCGCGTTGCGCGGCGACAAAGCCGACCTTCCGGCCTGCCTGCCTCAAGCTTGCGCCGCCGTTGACTGATATACATTACGAGGCCCTTCGCACGCCCGTCTATCTCAGCTTTGACGGGAGCAGCCCCCCTGCACCGAGGTGACCGTATGCCGTTGACTGTGTTGCTTGCCACCGGCGATCGCGACCGCCGAGATGTGCTGGAAAACGCTCTGCTTTCCCTGCAGCTTCGCATAATACATGCGGGGACGGGCGAGGAGGCGGTTCGGACTCATGAGCGCGTGAGGCCGGGCCTCGTCCTGACAGCCACGGATCTCCCCGATCTTCATGCGCTCGACCTGTGCCGGCGCATCCGCCGCGACAGCGACATTCCGCTGATCGTGCTGGTCTCCGATGGAGCTGAAATCGACCGCATCCTCGCTCTCGAACTGGGTGCCGATGATGTCGTACCGGCAGACTGCGGTTCCGGAGAACTGCAGGAGCGCGTGAAGGCAGCGTTGCGCAGGGCGTCCGGAGTGGAGCCCGGGCGGGCGCCGGCCGAGGTGCTGGACTTCGGCGAAATCATCATCAAGCGGTCGCCCGGCACACTCGTTATGAGCGGCGAGACCCGGCAGCTTACGCCGATGGAGACGGAGCTTCTGTGGATGCTCGCGGTGCACGCAGGTGAAGTCGTAGAGTCGGAGGCGTTGCTGGAGAGCGTCTGGGGGTATCCCCCGGGAATCAAGACGCGCACGCTCGATGTGCACATCGGCCGATTGAGGCGCAAGCTGGGCGAGGATGGCCGCAACCCGCGACACATCATCACCGTCCGTTCGGTCGGCTACCGCTTCGAGCCCTGCCCGGACGAGGATGACATGGCGTGTGCCGCCGCGTGAGGGTGATCCGTCACATGTGCAATCACCCTCACGCATCTGGCGCCGTGTACACCGGGGCGCAGAGAGCGCCTGCGCCGGCGGATCGCGGGCGGGATGCACCCGTCAGGCCGACCGTCAATTCGACTCGGATTTGAGTTCGGTGTGACAGGTGCGGCATTTCCCCATCCGCGTTTCAATCACCGACAGCAGAATCCGGCAGTTCGGACAGATCTCTCGTTCCAGCCGCGCGGAAGTTCGCGCCGTGGTTTGCTCGTCATGGGTCAACTCCTCGGGGCGCTCCCGCACCGCAACGTTCGAATCCTGGTCGTCGCCAAAGAACATCGCATCCAACTCCGTTCGCGTCCGCCGATTGTGCACGCTTTGTTTTTGAGCCTCTCCATGCTGCTGGAGTACTTCTCGACCATGAGTTTTCCCATCCGGGCATAGCCTCCCTATCAGGGAATACACGGATTTGAGGCGGCGGCATTTCAGGAAACGAGTGTGAGGGTATATCCACGAGCAGAAGAGTGCCGGAGGAATCAAAACGGCAGAGGAGCCGCTGCGACTCCTCTGCCGGCGTGCTTACATCACTCCGCGGGGCTCAGGATTCCGGGGTCGTGATCCAGATCGGCGCTGAGTAGAGCACGTCGCCGTCCGCCTGGGTGACTTTCACGAAGTAGTAATGTGCCCCGGGATCCGGCGTCAGTGTCAAAGCCCAGAGGCGGCTGGCGCTGCCGGGCTCATCTGTGCGGATGATCTCGCCGTCCGCGAACAACTCAATGCGCTCGATCAGGTCGTCCTCGTCAGGCTCGTCGATCTCAACCGTGATCACGGCCGTCGTCACCGGCTCGTCGACGACTTCTCCCATCACAGCGCCGTTGAGCGCAAACGACAGCCTGCAGTTGCGGTCGCGTGTCGAGTAACAGCGACGACTTTTCAGCGCATGGAGCATGGTATCGCGAGAGAGTCCGGGGGCAAGCGCAACCGTCCAGCGTCCGCTGGTGCCCCAGCGCTCGCGGTGGGTGTCATCCGAGCCATCAGGCGCAATATGCCAGCCCCGGTCGAGCGCCTGGATATACCACTGCATCTCCGAGTCACCACGCACCTCGATCAGTTGGATCGCCGAATCGCCCTCAGCGGAGTACGCAAATTCATCGAAGTTGGTGTCCCGCCAGCCCGGGTGGTTGAACTTCGCCACCGCACAGTTCCCGGGCGCGAAGGTGTAGAAGTCCTCCAGTTCCTTCGGCCAGACGTGTCCGGCGGGATCATACACACACATGTGCCCGACTCCCTTTGTCCACTCCAGCCCGGTGAGGGCCACGAATGAGCCGTCTTCGGTGGTCAGAGTGGCCGCACGGACGGTCTCCCGCCATTCGGCCGGCTCCACGTGCTCAAGGTGGTCCGCGAGAGTAAAAAAGTCCATCCCCGCGATGTCGCGGGCGTAGGCGTACGCATCATCGGGAGTCATGCGGCCGTCGGACACGCTCGTGTGGCTGTGAATGTTGCCCCAGTAATGCTGCAGGGGGTTGTCCAGTGTGACATCGATCGCCGCCGCGCTGTCGTCGCCGACCGGCCACTGCTGCAGGCGGATCTGTGTCTCGCCGTTGGGAGCGAGAGCGCCGTCAATCTGAGCGCGCCATGTGCCGTCCTCCGCGTGATACATCGCCACCCA
>JBNJEK010000178.1:0-9412 GCA_051745855.1 Armatimonadota bacterium | reverse complement strand
GTTTGCGGAGGTTGGCCGGGTTCCGGCTCCGGCTCACTGCGCCGATCGTTCTCAGGGCCGATCGGAATCGACGGGAAGGGGTTCGGCCCCCCTGAGGGCACGATCGAAGCCTGATAGTTGCGTTGCTGCTGAGGGGCACTCGACCTCGCAGAGGTGCTCACGCGAGAGTTCATCTTCCGCCGCGCGTAGTTCAGACCCCGCTTCGCGTCGCTGTCTTCGGGTCGCACGGCAAGGGCCGTCTCGAAGGCCTTCGCTGCCTCACGGTACTCTCCGCTGTCGAGTGACGCCTTCGCGACCGCTATCTGCTCGGTGTAAAGCCGCTCCGCCTCACCGGCCGCGTGAACGCGCAGCCCGACTGCGGTCAGCGTCATCATCACGAAGAACGCCGCCGCGACCGCGGCCACCCACGGCGCCCACGCCACGATCCGATCGCGGCCGCCCTCTCTGTCGGCCGCGCCGTGCGGCGAGACGCCCCCCTCGGCGTAAAGCGTCTCCAGCTTCTCCCGCTCCACCGTCCGTTCCGGGTCGAGTTGCAGTACACGGCGGTACGCACCGGCCGCGGCCACGGTGTTGCCACGCTGCTCCTCGGCCATCCCAAGCAGCGAGTATGCGGCCACGAGGTCGGGCGCAATCTCGATCGCCTCACGGCATTTCACGGCCGCGCCATCTGCGTCGCCGTCCGACAGCAACTGACCCGCCTCGCCAAGTAACGCTCCGGCCTCGCCACCATGGTCTTCCGCGACATCCGCGGCCACGTCCTCAGCCACCAGATCCGGCTCAATGTCCGGCTCGCTGACAGCAGTCGCCTCGGAGGACGCGCTCACGGCCTCACGCTCACCGGTCCCGTCCTCCTGCACGGGATCGAGTGTGTCGGTGTCTTCCCCGACAATACGCTCGTCGCCGTGTGTCAGTTCAGCGCCACAGCGCACGCAGAACGTGGCGTTCTCCGCGTTTCGTGCTCCACATTCTTCGCACTGTGCCACGTCACTCACCGCCTCCAACCGTCCGGGTGGAGCTTTGTCGCAATTTCATATGCAAGCTTACACACTAAGTCAAAGATACGTTAGCCGAAAAAGCACGGGGGTGTCAAGCGATTCAGCCCGCGCTGCTTCCCCATCCTCGTGATTCGCAGCGGGGCGCGCGAAGTGCCTCGCGCGCCCCTGAAGACGACTCCCGCCCGCTGCTGGTTCAGACAACGACCTTGCTCAGCGGATACTCAATGATGCCCTGCGCACCAGCGGCCTTCAACGCCGGGATAAGATCCTTGACGACCTTCCCATCCACGATCGTCTCCACGGCGACCCAGTGGTCGTCGCCACCATTGGCAAGCGGCGACACCGTCGGCTTCTTCAGAGCCGGGAGGCAATCGATGACAGCGTCGAGATCGTCCTCCCGCGCGTTCATCTTCAGCCCCACCTTGTTCTCCGCCTCAAGCGCGGCGTTGAGCAGCAGCGCGATACTCTCGATCTTCGCGCGCTTCCACGGGTCTTCCCACGCCTCCTTGTTGGCGACGAACTTGGTGCACGAGGTGAAGAGCGTGTCGATGATCTTAAGATTGTTCGCGCGCAGAGTGCTGCCGGTCTCTGTTCCTTCAACGACGGCATCGACGAGGTCGGGACACTTCGCCTCGGTCGCGCCCCACGAAAACTCGACCTCGGCCTCCACTCCATTCTCCGCGAGGAAACGCCGGGTGACGTCCACAAGTTCGGTGGCGATGCGCTTGCCCTGGAGGTCATCCCATCCCTCGATGCCCGAGTTTTCGTGCACCGCCAATACCCACTTGTAAGGCCGCATGCCGCCCTTGGCGTAAAGCAGATCACAGACTTCCACGACATCGACGTCGCACTCGAGGATCCAGTCGTAGCCGGTCAGCCCACAGTCGAGCACCCCATGCGCGATGTACTCGGGAAGCTCCTGCGCCCTGAGCAGCACACCCCACAGGTCGTCGTCGCCAAGGTCGGGCGCATACGCGCGCTCATCGACGGTGACGGAAAACCCCGCCTTGTTGAAAAGCTCGATCGTTGAATTCTGCAAACTGCCCTTCGGCAGCCCGATGCGCAACTGCTTCTCCGACATAAGAATCGTCACTCCTCAGTATTTGTTTCGGCGGCGCCCGCGCAGGCCTCTTCCAGCATCTCGCGGGTAGGCAGATTCTCCGCCTCGTCGCCCGCGCCCAGCCAGATGAAACGCACGCCGGTCCAGATGAACCAGAGGCTCAGCACGACCAGTGCGCCGCCACAGACAGTAATAAGCCACATGTAAACCGTCGGCGAAAGCCATGTCGCCCCGGTCAGCACAATCAGACCGACAATGGCGAACCAGACGAGATCGGACAGTTCATGTCCGAGGTAGAACGAAGCGTACTCCGATGTGTTGCATGGCGCGGTATGCGCCAGTTGGCCGGTGCCTATTGTGGCCCACCAGCCGACGAAATACGGGTTCACCGCGCAGACGAATGCTCCCGCCAGGACCAGTTGCAGCCACGGCATCCCGGCTCCGGTGACGCCGAGATTCAGCGTCACATCGCCCGCGTTGAGCATCATATCTATGCCCATGTACGCGAGGAACGCGCCGCCGATCAGTCCGATCGCGCCGCGCACGGCGGGCCGCTGGATCACCTGCCGCAGACCGACCATCAGCAGGATCACGGTGATGATCTCAAGCAGCGCGTGCCCGCCGACGATCGCCCACACCGGCCCCATGCTCTGATGGGCGCCGACCTGCCCGATCACGAGCACGAGCATCGGCCCGGGCATCATCGCGCCCGAGAAGCCCGTGATGAACGCAATGCCGAAGATGCGCGCGATTCTCATGATGGGGCTGCGCCCGGACGTACCGCTGGAGGCTCTGCAATGCCAGAGATGAGCTCCATCACCTCGTGCGCCAGGTATATCTGTGCTCCGGATGAGGTCTCGCGGGAAGCCTCCTCCACGATTCCCAGTTCCATCAGAGCGTTCAGCACGTTCCTGCCTGTTTGATAGGTCACGTCCAGCTCATGAGAGACCCTGGGAGCGGTAATATATGGGTTCTCAAACAGCATGTCTACGACCCGAGCGATATTGGGCGACCGCGAACCTTCCTCTGCCGTCTCCAGATAGCGCTGTCTGAGTTCGATCATGTCCTGGCAGCAGGCGACGGTTCTCTGCGCTTGACTGAGGACGCCACGGAGGAAGAAGCATATCCAGCCTTCCCAATCCCGTTTCTCGCTGACGGCCAATAGCCTATCGAAGTACTCCGTTCGATTGGCCTCGAAGTAGACGCTCATGCTCAGCAGTGGCTGCTCGAGTACTCCGCGCGCACAAAGCAGGAACGGAATCAGAAGTCGCCCCGCCCTGCCATTCCCATCGAAGAAGGGGTGTATGGCCTCGAACTGGTAGTGTACTATCGCAGAGTGGACCAGCACGGGCATATCGTCAGGCGGATCCGAGGTGAATGCCTCCCATTCCGACATCAGGGCCGTAACGTAGTTTGCCGGTGGGGGAACATAGGCGCCGACCTCGACCTGCAGCGTTCGAAACTCGCCGGGGGTGAGTTGCTCGCCCCGCGTTCCTTCCAGAAGAGTCCTGTGAACTCGTTTCACAAGCCTGTTGCAGACGGGGAGTTCGTCGAGTAGAGCCAACCCGGTGTGCATCGCCATCTTGTAGTTCATGACCTCACGGATGTCCCGATTGGAGGTCTCAATGTCCGCGGATCTCGCATCGTGCACGAATACCTCCGGCATGGAGGCACGTGTCCCTTCGATGCGCGTGCTGGCCCAGGCCTCGGTGCGGAGACTTGGGATCACAAACAGCCTGATGCTGGGAACGAAGTTCGCGAGTGCATCAAGCCGTCCCAGTTGCGTCTGACTCTCGGACAAAAGGGATACAAAGGGAGCTGAATATCGAATCTCAGGTGGTAGCTCACCCGGTACGAATGCCTCTTTGTTTTCGGCTATCCGGATCTTTCGGCCGCGGACCTCTGATAGCTGAGCGGGATCCACCATTGCTGAACCAGTTCCTCATATTCCACACCGACGCGAATCGATGCCAAAGGTTTTTGGCCAAAGGCATCCTACGCAAAAGCAATGAAGTTATCTTTGGCATCGCGATCCTCATCGCCAAATTGCTTTTGCGTGCTTTGCCAGAATGCCAAAGAAACACTCACATCTTTTGCACTGAATCACCAACGGCATTTCTTCACTTCAACGTGCGACCGAAGGACAACAAGGCGTTTCCTTCTCTTCCGTTGCGCCAGACGGCCGACGCATCTAAACAACAGATGCGTCGTTCCGAACTACAAAGACACAGGCCGGAGCGGGGTCCGGCCTCTCCGACGGCAACGGCGTCGGCGCCGCGCTCACATCTCGTTGACTGCGGCCTCGACTGCCTCCTCGAAGATGTCGAGGGTCTCGTTGGCCTGCTCGTCGGTGATGACCAGCGGCGGGGCCACGCGGATCACGTTGTCGTAGAGGCCGATCGGCGCGATCATGATCAGGCCGCGCTGGAAGGCCTCCCAGACGATCTGCCGCGTGAGTTCGGGCGCAGGTTCCTTCGTCTCAGGGTCGGTCACGAATTCCAGCCCGCCCATAAGGCCCATCACGCGAATGTCGCCAAGCTGGGGGAAGCGCTCCTGGATCTTCTTGAAGCGCGCCTCAAAGAGGTCGCCCATCTTCGCCGAGTTCTCCACGAGGCCCTCGTCCTCGATGATCTCGATGGCCGTCAGCGCCGCAATCGAGGAGATCGGGTTGCCGCCGTTGGTGGAGCCCATCGAGCCCTCGGGAAGCGCGTCCATGATCTCGGAGGTGCCCACAACGGCCGAGCAGGGGATGCCTGAGCCGAGGCCCTTGCCAAGTGTGATCAGATCAGGCTGGATGTCCCAGTGCTCCATGCAGAACATCTTGCCGGTGCGGCCGAACGACGACTGCACCTCATCGAGGATGAAGATCAGGTCGCGCTCCTTCGCCCACTTGAAGAGGCCCTCCATCCACGACTTCGGCGGGATGATGCCGCCCGCGCCGCCCTGGTAGGGCTCGGTGATGACGCCGCACAGCGCGTTCGCCGACTGCCGATCGACGAGCCAGTCGAGGTATTCGAGGCAGGCCTGTGACGCCTCCTCCTCGCTCTTGCCCTCGCAGATCGGGGCGCGATACAGATACGGGAAGGGCGCATGCAAAAAGCCGGGCGTCATCGGGCCGTACTGGTTCTTGCTGCCCATCATGCCGCCGGCCGACGCGGCGCCGTACGTGCGGCCGTGGAAGGCTCCGTCGAAGCCGATGATCTCGTAGCCGTCGCTCACGCGGCGGGTCATGCGAAGAGCGGCCTCGGTGGCGTCGGAGCCGGTGGTGACGAGAAACGCGCGGTCGATGTAGTCGGGAGTGACCTCCACGAGCTTCTTTGCCAGCTCGGCGCGCGGGCCGGTCACGAAGTCGTAGCAGTTGAAGAGTTTGTCGCACTGCGCCTTGACCTGCTCGACGTAGCGCGGATGGCAGTGCCCGACGTTGGTCACGAGCACGCCGGAGGACCAGTCGAGGAATTCGTTGCCGTCAACGTCCCAGACGACGCAACCCTCGGCGTGGTCCCAGACCACGGGCATCTGGTCGCCCATCGAGGGGGGTTCGTATGTGCGCGCGGTTTCGAGGATTTCCTTCGACTTCGGGCCGGGGAGTTCGGTGATAATCTTCGGCATGGCTGTCGCCTCTCTTGCCTGGTGACTGAAAGCGTCCAGCACGGGTTCGCTGGCGCTGTACATGCAAAATGGATGGGCGGCGAGCGCGCACACATGGCGCCTCCCCACCCGACCTGCGGGAAGTATACCGGGGCAAGGGCGAGGAGTCAAACGGGGCAGACGGCGCTTCGGAGTATGGCAATGGCCGCCCCCCCCCCGCTAACGGCGTTCCGGCGCACGGAACTCAATCATGCTGGCAAAGGGGCCATCTCGAGGGATGCTCATCTCGACCGCGCCAAGTTGCGACCACGGCTCCTTGTTCATCTGGAGCCTCACTTTGCACACATCTGGAATTGGCATGCTCTCGCCCAATGGACAAAGCGACACGACGCTCAGGTATTCGTCGCTGAGCGCCGGCAGCAAGAGCATCGCTCCTACTGTGTAGCATGCCCGTTCGGCGAACTCGCGCTGCTCCGGTGGCACGGAGCGAGCGGCCGGAGCGCCATCTGGCCACCGCTCGCTGACTTCGACAGCATCGGGAATGGCTCTCCAATCAGCATAGACGGGCACACCATCATCCGTGATCGCGAATGTGCTGAGGGAGCGGGGATCGATGTCCGGGTACATCTCCGGAGGCAACTGCACACTCCAGTGCCGATCTCCACCCATGGCATGTACCTGCGCCAGAGTGACGTGGTCTGGCGAGACGCCGAATAGGCCGGCGACCATGAGTTGCTGGCCGATGTGTTCGGTGGGCAGTTCGCCCTCGGGGCACTTGGCTCGCTCGTCACCGCGACAGCCCGTGAGAACGACAGCGAGCGCAAACGCCGCGCTACAGATCAGGAGCTTGGGCATGTGACTCTGGCACCACCTTGCCCGTCAGACCGTCAATGACCACCGTTGTCAGTCCATGCTGATGGCCGTTTCCGGCCAGAGTGACCGACACAATCCATACGGGCCCAAGGTCCAGTTGTGGAAGGCTCAGCACACAGCGCGCATCGTCTACAGTGGCCGCGACGTCAGGACCGGCTTCGGTGCGGACCTCCTCGAGCGCGAGGGACAACGCGTGTTGCCGATCGATACTCGGGGGTCTGGACCGACTCGCATACGAGGCGACATAGGACGCTGGCTCGCCACTTCCGCCATGCACAGTCACAGAGACGAAGTCACCGGTTTCGTAACGTTCCGGAGTGAACCGTCTCCAAGTGATCAGATAGGAGCCAATGGGCAGCCGTTTCGCCTCGGTCTCCTCCATGTCAGCGCCCCAACGGGCATACTGCCCCGCAACGAGCCCGGCGGCGCGCTTGCGCGCGGCATCCATGCCCACGTCTGCCGTCGAGCGAGCGGCATAGGCCAGATTGGTCATCTGGATCACTGCGTCTTCGCCGTCGACTTTGCTGAGGCGGAAACGCGCCGGATCGCTTCCGCCATCTACCTGTACCCAGATAGTTGCGATGCCTCGCGTGGAGCCTGAGCGGAGGATGGTAACGTCCTCTGCGGGCACGGCCATGAAACCCGCGATCGCGTCCTTCAAGGCCTCCTCATCAAGTGCCTGTCCATCTACGAAACCTAGCGTCATTCCCACAACGAGTGCCAGGGCGACCACGAGCACGGCCCTATGGAGCATATTGGCTCTCACCTCACTTTGAGATGCAGTCTACGGGGTCCCTTGACCCCAGCGCGCGGGTCGCAGGTCAACGTTGGCTGTGTAGTCGAAACTCTCAAGGCCGAACGTATCGCCCCATCTTGAGGCGATTTCGTCAATAGCGATCGTGTGAGCCGCAGCGATGGAGAGCGGATAGCCAAGCCCGCCCACTCCGTCGTGAGCGTAGGCATAGAATGAGTCCGCGTACTCCCATGACTTGCTCATCGAGACGTTCTCATGGAAGCCTGCGACCGCTCCCACGCCCTTATTCAGGAACTCCTGCTGCAGTGAATGGTACTCGCACGTTCGCATTGATTGGCAGGATACTAGGAAGATGAAACGGATGTGCGTCAGCTTCGCCGGGTCCATGTTCTCAACAAAGTGGACACGCTGAGCATCGCTCTCATCGATGTTGGCCTGTCCGGCCGCGCCCTCTACACGTACACAATCGCTTGTCCATCCGCCAAGAGGCAGCCCAACTCCCGCCCATCCGTGCGAAACAACGAGCACGATTGCACTCTCCTCCATAGCGTTTCGAAGTACGGTGGCGTTGGAACCGCTGACCGTCGCCGCATAGCGTGTTCCATCAACGGACGTGGCACCCGCGCTGTCCCATATTCTCGACAATGCACCGCCATCAGGCGCCCAGTTCTGCCCCAGCGCGTGGTGTGCGCGTGGCCACTGCGTCACTGCGGCGCCCTTCGCCAGCGCCGGCTTCGGCTGTTCGTCGCGGTTCAGAGCGCCGTCCTGGGCGGTCTCCTCCGCAAAGACCACGAAGCGATAGTGGCCGACGATCTGGTCGGGGTCCTCGAACTCAACCGTGAGGGAGTGCGTCCCGGCGGTGTTGCTGAGCGCGCCACCCGCCGGCGCCGTTACCGTGACTTCATCGAGGTCGTGGTTGAACACGCGGACTCTGCAGTTCGTGGCGTTCCGGTTCAGTTGATAGCCGAGCGTCACCTGCGCCTCGGTCGGCAGGTCCACCCACTCGAAGTCGCTCACGCTCGCGTTACTGATCGTGAGCCGCGAGGACTTGTCCTGATCGGAGCACTCCACGGACTGCGTATGCTCGGCCGAGACATGATACGTGTAGATGCCGTACTCCGTGCCGCCATTCCATGTGGTACTGCCGTCCCCAACGCCATTCGCGGAACCGCAGGGGATGGTAGCCTGAACATCACCCGCCAGATCACGGATCTGCACGGTGACCTCGAAGAGAGGATCGCCCCACGACCATGCTCCCGTCACCGGATCCTGTACCGCGCACTGTCCGTGATGATCGATGGTCCAGTTGATCTCGTGCGGGGCCGCCCCCTCTGTGTGAATAATCAGGCCGGTATTGCCAGGGACGGCAGTATTGTTCGAGGTGAACGGGATGTCGCGGTCAAAGTACTCCCACTCCGGGCCGTCCGGCGTCCCGTACTCGCGACCGATGCGGACGCCGTACGTCTTCGTCTGGTTGGGGAACCAGCCGGCGGTCATGATCTCCGGGGAGACGGCCTGCTCGTAGTCGGGTCCCTGGCCACCATGGAAGCGCGGTTGCAGCACGTCGGGCTGCTCCTCGTCGGATATCCACGATATGCTGTCATCGGGATTGCGCACATAGAAGCGAGCGGAATGAACGTCTATCTGATCCGTTTCCCAGACGACCTCGACCGCATCGCAGACCTCGCCATCGAAGACCAGTCCGCCACCGTAGCCGAGGTGCGTGGCGCCTGCAGGTCGCACGTAGACCAGCGAGTCCGCCAGCCATTCCGGCAGCGCCTGGATGGTAACCGCGTCCTGCGCCTGCTGCGCATTCCACGTGCCCGAGACCGTCACACTGAGGGTCTCAGCATCGTCGAATGTATGAGTGGTCGGATTGTCATCGTCGGGGTCCGAGCCATCATCGAAGTCCCACGACCAGGTAACCTGACCGGTGATATCCTGTTGCAGGCTGTCATAGGCGACGGCTTCGAAGTCGTAGGAGCGGCCGACAGCCAGCACGCACTGATCGTCCACGGGCTCAATGATATCGACGGTGAAGGCATGGGCGGAAGCGGCGAGCGTCAGGAACAGGACGGCGAATACGGCCATAGAGGAAAGCGTCCGAGCAGCGAGGGTCTGTCTGTCTGTCTGTCTGTCTGT
>JBNJEK010000177.1:0-9476 GCA_051745855.1 Armatimonadota bacterium | reverse complement strand
CCGGGCTCATCAGGATCGCGGCCGTTCAACTCGAGGAACTCGCGGGCCATCTGGTGGATGCAGACAGGTTCCCCCATCTCCAGCACGTAGATATCGCCCCCCTCGCTCAGCGCGCCAGCCTGCAGGACGAGGAACGCGGCCTCCTCGACCGTCATGAAGAAGCGTGTCGCCTCCGGATGCGTCACCGTCAGGGGCCGGCCCTCTGCCGCCTGCTGCTGGAAAATCGTCAGCACACTGCCACTGCTGCCGATCACGTTGCCGAAGCGCACCGCGGTGAACTTGGTCTGATACTCCTCGTTGAGCTTCATCAGCAGGATCTCCGACAGCCGCTTGGTCGCGCCCATCACGCTGCGGGGATCGACAGCCTTGTCGGTGGAGATGGCGACGAAGCGCTCCACCCCGGTCTCCGCGGCGGCAAGCGCCACGTTGGCGGTGCCGACGACGTTGTTGCGCACCGCCTCGGTCGGGTGCTCCTCCATCAGGTAGACATGCTTGTGAGCGCCGGCGTGGAAGACCACGTCCGGCCGGTGCTGCTTGAAAACCTGCCGGAGATGGTCATCATTGGTGAAGTTGCAGATACACGGCGTGAGGGTGATGTTAGAAAAGTCCGCCTGCAGGGCGCGGTAAATTGCGTGGATGCGGTTCTCCCCGCGACCGAGCAGCACGATCTCCCGGGGGGCGTAGCGGCACAGTTGGCGACATATCTCCGAGCCGATCGAGCCACCGGCGCCGGTCACAAGCACCACCCGGCCGCTGACATAGTCGGGATCGAGCGCGAGGTCGATGTCGGCCATGTCGCGTCCGAGCAAGTCTGCATAGCAGATGTCGCGGACATCATCGAGGGCCGCCGAGCCATCGGCGGTCTCGAGCAGTCGCGGGAGCGTGCGGGCCCGCGCACCTGAGTCGCGCACATAATCGAGCATTCGGCGGATACGCTTTCCCGACGCGGAGGGGGCGGCGAGGATGACCTCGCTCACGCCGAGCCGTTCAACTATTTGCGGCAGGTCCGCGCCGCGCCCCAACACTCGCTGCCCGCTGACGATCATGCCGGTGAGCGAAAAGTTGTCATCCACGAACCCCAAAATGCGGTAGGGGGCGTCGTCGGAGGTTTTGACGTGATGGACGAAGTTCGCACCGGTATGACCGGCGCCGTAGACGATCACGGGGATCTGCCCGTTCTTCCGGCCGTTGGTCTCGGTGTAGAGTCGTCGGCGGATCTGTCGCCAGCCGAAACGCGAGGCGCCTATCAGGAGGATCAAAACCAGCCAGGTCATCAGAAGAATGCTGCGTGAGAATATCTCCGACTCGGAGAAGATGACGCCGGCGGAGCCCACGATCATCGCCGCGGTCGAGGCGAAGATGATGGCCACCGCGGCCTCGGAGCGCGCGTACTCCCAGACTCGATTGTACAGCCCGAACGCGAAGCCGAAGAGGAGCAGCGCGGGGGTGATCCACAGTGCGGAGATGCGGTAGAACTCCCACCACACAGCGGGGATCTGGCCGTCGAAACGCAACCACATGGCGATGACGATAGCAATGTTGAGCAGCAGCGCGTCAAGGATGAGGAGCAAGCCGCGATGCCACTGGATACCCGACTGACTCTCGGACACGGGAACCGTCCCTCCCTCTCACACGACGCCTTACCCAATACGTTTGCGACATCACGAACCCGGTAACTGATGCCGCAGGTTCCGTTCCGTGCCGGGGTGTCGCGAGTGTCACCCGGCAACATTCTATTCACCGCGGCGAGACTGCGGTGATCGTCCGGTACACCGGTGAAGATACTGCAGCGATCGCTGGAACGAGGCAGTAGCGTGGGGATGATGAGGCGTGGATCCCCAGTGCGATTCGATGCGCTGCGGGGAGCGGGGGTGGTGAGAATTCTCACCACCCCCGCCTTATAGCTCCTTACAACTCGCCCCCGCCCTCGACGTGCCCACCGCCGAACACCACCTGGCCTGCGGTCACCTGGACCGGGAAGTCCAGTTCACGCTCGCCGATGGTGACGACGATCGTCTGCAGCCCGGAGGGCACGCAGGGGATGGTGTACCGACCGTTCGAGTCTGTGACCGAGAACAGATTCGAGTAGCCCTCCACCTCAACACGTGCTCCGGATACCGGAGTGAAGCCCGAAGGCGGTGTGCGGTCCGCGCTGATCATCACGTAATCGTCGGGGCCGATGAAAACCCAACCGGCCACCGTTCCGGTCCTCACGCCGTCTCCGCCGCTGCATCCAGTCACGGCGATGAGTAGAGCCGCCCCCGCCAGTATGCTGAGCAGAAGCGCGTAGTGCGATATCCTGCCGATCTTCCCGAACATCCCGAACACCCCTTAACCTTGGTATCTGTGACTCCCGTTGGCGAGAATCGCGCACGTCGCGCGCCCGTCAGTCGAACCGGACCACGAGGCCACTCTGAACTCAGAACGACAGCACGGCTCGCAGCATGAGCAATTCGACGTCGTCACAAGTCCCTCTGCCGCCCGGGCACGTCAGGCAGCCTGAATCCGCTTCCTGGAGAGCCCAGGTCAGGCTTGTCGTCAAATCCGGTCCCATCTGTCGGCTCAAAGTGAGCTTGTAAAGCTCGCTCTGGACGTAGTGCTCGAAAGGCGCCGCTGCCCAGCGGTTGGTATTGCGCGAGAGGTCGTAGTACGTGAACTCTGCGGTGTCCCGCTCGTTGATGTGCCATGCGACGTCAGCGCCCCATATCTCGAAGTTCGGAAGAGCCAGCGGCCGATACATCCACCGCTCCCACGGCACGAACGTCCCGCCGCTGCCCCAGAAGAGCTTTTCGTAGTAGGGGTGGATCGACGAGTAGACGATGTCATACTCCGGATCGACGTCGCTGTAGATGCCTGTGAGGCGGAAAGTGTCGTCGTTCCACGCGTCGGCGAGCACCATCAGCGCGGTCGGGTTGGTATTCTCCGGGTGGCTGGCGGTGGAGCGGTTAGCATGCTCCTCAAGCCACGCGTGCTCCGCCCGCAGTTCCCGGTCGCCGAGGAAGCGCCACCACAGGTCGATACCCCATGCCTCTTCGTGGAATCTGTCGAGAGTTGCTGCGTCGTTGGAGTATCCGTCGATGAGCCACGGAACTCCAATCGACCAGTCATCCTGCTGATACTGCAGGTAAATTGACGAGTAGCCGTCGCCCTGGCCGAGGAAAGGAGTCGGGCGCGTGCCGTAGCTTGCGCTGCCGATGAAGAATTCCGTGTAAAGGTCGCCGTCGAGCAGCCCGTCCAACTGGCCGCGCAGGCCCTGCTGGGAGAGGCGATCGTTATCGACAACGAGACCGAGGCCGTAGCGCTGGTACTGGCGACCAAGCGTCCACTTCACGGGTGTGAGAGCGGTCGTCTCAGTCGAAAGCCATGCCTCATCGAGGTAGACGTCGTTGGCGTTGTAGCCTGTGGGAGCATTTGGAGGCCCGATCGGTGTCATCAGAGGCGGGCCCTGTGTGACCTCGCGCCCCAGCACCGAGAGCGGTTGGGGCCTGGAGGTGTGCTTCACCGCGATGCGCCCGTAAATGTCATCGCTGACGGCGCCATCGAGGCCGACGTATGCGGTGAGAGCGTCGAATTCGTCGTTGTCGTCGATATCTCCAAGGAAGCCAATTCGATAGTCGACGTAGCCGGTGACCCTGGGAAACGCGGGTCGGTCTTCGATCTCGCTGACACGCGCGTCGAGGTCTTCCACGTCTGTGCGCAGCCCCGCTATCTCGTCCTCGAGGGCCGCGAGTTCATCGGAGAATTCACGGACGAGGCCATCGACGATCTCCGCGATATCGTCCTCGGAGATGTCCGGCGCCGGGCCGGGACCGCCTGCCGGTCCAACGGGACCGGCGGGCCCGACGGGTCCTGCTTCACCCTGCGGGCCCTGGGGGCCGGCCGGACCGGCCGGTCCAGCGGGACCTGGCGGGCCGACCGGGCCCGCGCCATCATCGATCGTCTGCAGCAGGCGGGATACCGCCTGAGCAAATTCGTAGCGCGTCATGAGGCGGTCGCCTCTGAACGCGCCGTCGGGATAGCCGATGAGGATGCCCTGATCGAGAAGCATTTGAACTGCATCATACGCCCAGTGATCGAACGGAACCGGATCAGTTATGCTTGCGGACTCGGTGTCCGCCACAACTGAAACGGCAGAAGCGCTGAGCAGAACGACACAAACTGTGATGAGAACTGCATTCCGCACCGTTCTCCGCCCTTTCTCGCACGCCTGGTCAATCGGTAGCCCCGTTGTTCCGGTCTGCAATCTCCATGGCGGGGGGGCGGGCACACGGTTGTAGCATCTCAATCCCCGCCTTACCAAAAACCTCGTAGGGCTAATCATACGTTCAACAGGCGGTTTCGTCAAGCCTGAAGGAAATTAGTTACGTTCCAGGGACCAAATCCGTACGATTCCGACCGACCTGGTTGAAGTTCGGTGGCAGATGTGCGAGGATCACATCGCTCCGACGACGCACTTAGATGGTGCCGGGGAGCACCATGAGGAAGGTCAACCCGATCGGTAACGCGAAGCATATCACCGTTCGCCTAAAGAGGCCGGCCACCAGCAGGCATACGCCGCAGTTGCGCCGGCGGCGGGTACTGCAGGTGCAGAGGGGCGTGACTATGCAGCACGCATTCACAGTCGATGCCGAGGACTGGCCGCAACTGATGTGCTCCTACCTCGGGCGGCCCACACCTGTCAGCAGGCAGTTCAGCGCCTCCATCGAGCGAACACTGGACCTGCTTGAGCAGCAGCGGACGCGCGCCACGTTTTTTGTCGTGGCGCCACACGCCGCCGAGCGTCCGGAGATTGTCCGTGAGATTGTGACGCGCGGGCACGAGGTGGCAAGCCACGGTATCACACACGCAAAGCTGCACAACTTCTCTCCGCGGGAATTCCGCGACGACCTGCGCCGCAGCATCGACACACTCGAGGATATCACCGGTGAGAAGGTTCGAGGCTACCGTGCACCGTTCTTCTCGCTGATGCCGGAGCAGTGCTGGGCGTGGGAGGTCATGCTTGACTGCGGCCTCGACTACGACAGCAGCCTCACCACGCTCCTGTGGCAGAGCGAGGGGATGGCGCTGCCTGACCAACCCTTTGTATGTGCGTTGCCAGACGGCCGCGAGATCGTCGAGTTCCCGGCGCTTGCCCGGAAGGTCGGGCCGATCACGGGACGACTGATCGGCGGGCGGACACTGCGGGTGTTGCCGTCGAGCGTCACGCGCTGCCACATGGACGAACGGGAGGCCGACGGGGTGCCCGCGATGCTCTATGTACACAGCTATGAAGTGACACCAGACCGCCTGATGCAGTATCTTCCACCCGGGCTGTCGCTTCGCGACCGGGCGAAGCTCTTCGTCTCAGCCAAGGCATTCGAGCTTGGGATGGGGCGGATGAGCCGGGCGCTGAGGGACCTTGGAGGGCAGTTCGACTGGGCGCCGATGTGCGATGTCGTCGATGCGCTCAAGCGAGAGGGCAACTTGTCGCGCGTCGCGGTCGGGGCCGACGGTGGCGTGTGCGTCGGTGAGAAGAGTCGCACGGCATGAGGCACTGGAGGGGTGCAGTGATGGACGATCGTGATCTCGAAAGGCTGCGCGGCGAATTAGTGGCCCGCACGCGCGAGATTGGCGCCGAACCCTCGCGGGGCAAGCTCGGGGTCAAGCGCGCGATCGACCTGTTCGGCGCGGTGCTTGGTTTACTGCTGCTGTGGCCTTTCCTGCTGATACTGGCGATCGCGGTGCGGCTTGAGTCGGACGGCCCGGCTTTCTTCACACAGCAGCGGCTCGGGCGATGGGGCCGGCCCTTCACCCTCTACAAGCTGCGGACGATGGTCAAAGATGCGGAGAAGAAGGGCGCCGGTCTCGGCATCGAGAAGAACGACGCCCGCATCACGAGGGTCGGCGCCGTGCTTCGCAAGACCAGCCTCGACGAGGTCCCTCAGCTTCTCAATGTACTGCTTGGTGACATGAGTTTCGTGGGGCCGCGACCACTGCCGGTGGCGTATCTCGATCGCTGGGATGACCGCCAGCGACTGCGGCTGGTGATGCCACAGGGGATCACGGGCCTGTCGCAGGTGACGATGCGCAACGACGGCCCGTGGCCTGCGCGACTTGAGAAGGACGTGGAATATCTGCAAAGCTGGTCGCTGATACTCGACATGCGCATCTTCATGCAGACGCTGCTGAAGACCATCAGGCGCAGCGGGATCGAGACCAAAGAGGGCGGCGTGCGGGAGTTCAACCCCGAGGAGAGCGAGCAGCAGTAGCGTTACCCGCGCACTGAGAGTTTCCATCCACCGGCCATTGTTGCGCTGAAGGAACGTGCTGATGCCTGACCCGAAGCTCTGGCGCAAGGCGTTGTTCATCCGACGATTCGAGGAGACACTGCTGGAGCTTTTTCAGGAGGGACTGCTGCACGGCACCGTGCACACCTGCATCGGCCAGGAGTGGTCCGGGATTGCGGTCGCGGACGCGTTGCGAGAGGGCGACCTCGTCTTCTCGAACCACCGCGGGCACGGCCACTACCTCGCCCGCGGGGGCGATCCGGGCCGGTTGCTCGCGGAGATCATGGGTCGCGAGACAGGGGTCTGCTCGGGCATCGGCGGCAGTCAGCATCTCTTCTCCGAGGGCTTCATCTCCAACGGCATCCAGGGCGGCTGTGTCCCGATCGCCGCGGGTCTCGCGCTGGCGCGAACCCTCGACGCCGATGATGCCGTCACGGCCGTCTTCATCGGCGACGGGACGCTCGGGCAGGGCGTTTTGTACGAGACGCTCAACATCGCGTCGAACTGGGACCTCCCGCTGCTCGTAGTCGTCGAGAACAACCGCATCGCACAGACAACCCCGGCCTCGGACACGGTGGCCGGGTCGGTGGAAGCGAGAGCCGCCGCGTTTGCGCTCGACTACGAATGCGGCACCACCCGAGACCCTGAGGACCTGCTGGAGCAGATGGAGAAGGCTGTCCGAGAGGTCCGGGAGCGCTCACGGCCGCTGGTCTTCGAAGTGCTCACCGACCGTCTGATGCCGCACTCTAAGAGCGACGACACACGCGACGCCGAGGAGATTGGCGAACTGCGCTCGGCGGACACGTTGAGCAATCGTCTCGAGCGGGGCGAACTGGCTGACGTCGATGAGATGATACGCAGTGAGCTTCAGACACTGGTGGAGGAGGCGCAGTCACGACCGTGTGCGGACCCTGAGGCGATCCCCGCGCCGATGTACCCGGCCGCCCTCACGCACGCGCGGGCCGGCTGGGAAGCGGTGGACGTGGGCACGGTCGCAGGCACCCGTGTCAGCGACCGGATAAACGGGTTCTTCCGCGACCTGATGGAGCGCGACGAGCGGATCGTCATGCTGGGCGAGGACATCGAGGCGCCCTACGGAGGCGCGTTCAAGATCACACGGGGCCTGAGCGAGATGTTCCCCGGCCGCGTGCGCAATACTCCGATCAGCGAAGCGGCGCTGGCGGGCCTCGGAACCGGCCTCGCTCTCGGCGGCTTCCGCCCGATCGTCGAGATCATGTTCGGCGACTTCCTCACCCTCTGCCTCGACCAACTGCTCAACCACGCGTGCAAATTCGAGTTCATGTCCAACTGCGGGGTGGAGGTTCCGCTCGTGATGAGGACGCCGATGGGTGGCTACCGCGGGTACGGTCCGACACACAGCCAGTCGATCGAGAAGCACTTCCTCGGGATCCCGTATCTGACGGTGGCCGCGCTGAACTACCGCCTCGACCCGGCCTCGGTCTACGACGGCCTGCTGTCCTCCACGAAGCACCCGCTGCTGGTCATCGAGAATAAGATCGACTACACGCGCCGGATCCCCGCGCAGGCGCCGGTCGGCTACCGTGCGCTCGCAACCGGCGGGCCGGCCCCGACGCTACGCATCGCGCCCGATGGGCTGGAGCCTGACGTGACGATCGCCTGCTACGGCGGTATGCTGGCGATGGCCGAGCAGGCCGCAGATGTCGCCTTCGGGGAGCATGAGATCATCTGCGAGATCGTCTGCCCGACACTGATCCATCCGACCGACATCGAGTCAATCGCCGAATCGGTCACCCGGAGCGGTCGGCTGCTGACGCTGGAGGAGGGTACGTCGTTTGCCGCGTGGAGCAGCGAGGTGATCGCGAGCCTGGCGTCCCGGGGAGGGGCGCCCGGGGCTGTCGGTCGTGTCGCGAGCGACGTCTTCGTGCCAACCTGCAGGCAGCTTGAGGACGCGGTGCTGCCGGGGGTTGCGAATATCGTCGCGCAGATTGTACACTTGATGGAGGAGTAGCCGATGGGAGTCACAGAGGTCCGCGTGCCGCGGGAGACCGTCAGCGATGAGCAGGTGGTGCTCGCGTGCTGGTACGTGGATGTTGGAGAGCAGGTCGAGGAGCGCACTGCCGTCGCCTCGGTCGAGGCGTCGAAGGCGGTCTTTGACATCGAGGCCGGCGTGGACGGCTTCATATTCTACGTCCGTGAGGCTGGCGACGAGATCGGCGTCGGCGACGTGCTTGCCGTCGTCGCCGACACGCCGGATTTCGACTACGCCGAGCATTTCGCGCAGAGCGCAGAGACCGCCGAGGACGGTCAGCAGGACGAGTCGCACGGCGCTGACGGTGTGCGGTTTTCGCGCGGCGCCCGGCGGCTCATCGATGAGCACGGCCTTGACGTGGCGCTGTTCGCCGGAAGAGGTCTGGTGACGGAGGATGACGTCACGGCGCTGCTCGCGGAGCAGCAGCCAGCTGCGGGGATTTGCGCGCGCCCCGACACCCGCGGGGACAGCGTGATCATCATTGGCGGCGGCGGTCATGCGAAGATGTGCATTGATGTGATCCGCCAGCAACACGTCTTCGAGATCGCCGGCGTGCTCGATGACGGGATCGAGGAGGGGGAGGAGGTCCTCGGCGTGCCCGTCATCGGCCCCCTCGATCGGATGGAGCAACTGCGCGAATCGGGGGTCGCCTTCGCGGTCAACGGGATCGGCGCGGCGTCGAATCACCCCTTCCGATCCGAGGTCTTCGAGCGGATCAAGTCGGCCGGCTTCGCGGTGCCGAGCATCATCCATCCGGACGCGACGGTCGAGCCCTCGGCCGTGCTCGGGGAGGGCAATCAGATCATGGCCGGGGCGATCGTTGGCAGCGCCGTCACAGTTGGAGACAATTGCATCGTGAACTCAGGCTCGGTCGTCTCACATGATAGCGTTCTCGCCGACAATGTGCACATCGCCCCCGGAGCGATCCTCGCCGGAGGTGTCCGCGTGGGCAGTGACACTCTCGTGGGCATGGGCGTGACCATCTACCTCGGCGTGGAGCTTGGCGAGCGCGTGGTCGTGGTGAACGGGCAACACGTCTTTGAGAACGTCAGGTCGGACAGGTTGATCGGCGGCCAGCGCCGGTAGCCGAACAGGGCGCGTCACCGGCGGCAGACGAATCAGCGCCCGAAGGGAGAGCCCGCCATGTCTGAAACGCTCGCGATCGACGGAGGAACCCCTGCCGTGCCTGAGGGGATGGT
>JBNJEK010000176.1:0-9480 GCA_051745855.1 Armatimonadota bacterium | reverse complement strand
CTGCCCTTTGAGACCGTCATGGAGACCGACCTTTCTCGCGAGATGCTGCGCAGGTTCGACGCCCTCGTGCTCCCGGAAGTACGATGGCTATCCGACAGCGCGCTCGGCGCGATCGAGGACGCGATCGGCCGGGACGCCCTGCGCGCGGTGGCCGCCGGCGAGTGCATGACCGTCCGGGGGATGACGGGTACCAGCTACGACGCGCTCATCTGGCACGATGCCGCTCGCAGGGGCTACCGGCAGGAGCAGTACGCCGACGAGCAGTGGCACGAGTTCCGCACGAATCTCTCGCATCACCTGCTGCCGCTGATCGACGGCCCGGTGTGTGTTTACTGCGAGCGCACGGTGGGGCGTGTCTACGATCTCGAGGACGGCGACCGGATGCTGATCGTCACGTCGTGGGACCTCAATGATCTCTGCGAGTTCGCGCTCGAGGGCGAGGGCCTCGCGACCGACATGCTCAGCGGAAGGGAACTTGGCACGATCGATGAGATCGGGCGGCTGACGGTCCCGCCCGCCGGATGGCGAGTGCTGCGTATCAGCCGGTGAGATGCCGCCTTCGTGTGTCCACTCCGTGACCGCCCGGTCTGCCCGCCCCCAACAAACCACACTGCTTGATGAAGATGAGGTGCCCAGACATGGAAGGCACATTCCGCCTGCTGGTCGCAGCGACCGCAGCCGCCCTGCTTATCTGCTGCTCCGCCTGCGCCGATGCGATGCTCACCAACACGACGTTCATGCCCGATGAAGCCGACGAGACGCCCGCGAACTGGTCGTTCGCGGACTTCGGAACCGGCGGGCAGTCGGTCTACGATCCCGGCGGCGGGCGTGAGGGTTCGGGCGCCGCGGGCATCATCTGCGAGACCGACGAGCAGCGTGGCGCATGGCGCCAGCGCGTGGAGGTTGAGGGCGGGGACACGCTGCACGTCAGTGGCCTCTACCGCACCGAGGGGATCGACGCCTCCGGCAAGGCGATGGTCCGCATGACGTGGCTGGCAGGAGGCGAGGGCTACGACTTTATCTCCGACACGCGCCTGAAGCTGCCTGCCGGCGAGGAGTGGACCTCGTTTGAGGGGATCTTCGTGGCCCCCGATGACGCGGACGCGGTCATGGTGGAACTCTTCAACTTCTTCGGGGTCGGCACCGTCTGGTGGGACCAGGTGAATGTACGACCGGCGACACGGGAGGAACTGATGGAGATGGCCGCCGAGGGCCTCGACAGACCACGCCAGTCCAACGAAGTTGACTACTCGCCCGCCGATGGCGAGGTCTCCGCGACCAACCCGCCGGCCTTCGTCTGGCTGCCCATCGAGGGCCACGACAGCTACGTCCTGCAGTATGCGCCCGACGGCGACTTCGACGGACCCGACACCGTGACCGTGGAGGACTGGGAGTCCACGGTGTACACGCCCCACGAGACCATCGCACCCGGCGAGTGGGCATGGCGCTACGGCTTCGAGACTGATCTCGGGCCGGTCTTCAGCAAAACCCGCAGCTTCAGCGTCCCCGAGGACGCGGTCGAGTTTCCGCTGCCGAGGATCGACGAGGTGATGGCGGCGATCCCCAACGAGCATCCGCGCGCGTACTACGACCGCGATGGCCTCGAAGAACTTCGCAGGAAAGTCCGCGAGGAGCCCGAGTGGGAGAGCGTCGCCCGAAGCACCATCCAGCGCGCCGAGGGCGAGATCGGCAGGGAGCTTTACCCCGAGCCTGACTACCTCCCCGAGAGCGGCATGGAGCGCCGCCGCCAGTACCAGGAGTACTTCCGGACGATGCGCCCGTGGACCGCCGGGATGGAGACATGCGCGAAGGCGTACATCCTCACCGGCGACGAGCGCTTCGGCGACGAGGCGAAGCGGCGGCTGATGCATTTCATGAGCTGGGACCCCGATGGCCCGACGAGCGTGTGGGAGAATGACGAGGCCGCGATGGATCTCGGCAAGCGCGCCCCGCGCACGTACGACTGGATCTACGACCTGCTCAGCGAGGAGCAGCGCGAGATATGCCGCGAGGTGCTGGGCCGGCGCGTGGAGCAGATGAACGAGCTTCACCGCAACATGCCCTTCACCAGCCGCCCCTACTCGTCGCACCCCGGCCGAATGATCGGCTTCGTCGTGGAGGACGCGATCATCCTCGCGCACGAGGTCCCGGAGGCCCGCGAGTGGCTCGACTACACCCTCCGGCTGCTGTGGTCGGTCTATCCGGCGTGGGGCAACCCCGACGGCGGCTGGGCCGAGGGCCCCAGCTACTGGCGCGCATACATCGGCATGCTCCAGCCCACCGTCCTGCTGCTCGACGACATCGGTGTGCCCTTCAAGCGCAAGCCGTTCTGTCAGAACAACGGCTGGTTCGGCCTCTACGGCGTGCCCGCCGGCGCGAAGATGCGGCCCTTCGGCGACGGCCACCAGGGCTCGGTCGGCAACGCCGACGGCGTCGTGCTCTACCGCTGGGCCACCCTCTATCAGAACCCCTACTGGCGCTGGTACGCCGAGCAGTTCAACGCAGGGCCCGGCGGAGCCGTCGGTGAGTTCGGCTTCTTCGACCCCGACCTTGAGGCGAAGGCCCCCGCCGACCTTCCGCAGGGACGCGTCTTCCCCGACATCGGCCTCGCAGCCATGCACTCCGACCTCGCCGACCCGGCGAACAACGTATACATGCTGATGCGTTCCAGCCCCTACGGCTCGGTCAGCCACTCACACGCGTCGCAAAACGCGTTCGCCATCGGCGCATTCGGCCAGGCGCTGGCGATCAGTTCGGGGTACTATCAGCTCTACGGCTCCCCGCACCACGCGCAGTGGACGTGGGAGACGCGCGCGCACAACTCGATCCTCGTCAACGGCGAGGGCCAGGTCAAGCGCAGCCCGCAGTCGAAGGGCCAGATCGCGCAGTTCGACACCCAGGATGAGTACTGCTACGCGGTCGGCGACGCGACCGACGCCTACGGCGATCGCCTCGAGAAGTTCCACCGCCGCGTGCTTTTCATCCGACCGAACACCTTCGTGATCTGCGACGAGGTCGAGGCGCCCGAGCCGGCCACCTTCCAGTGGCTGCTGCATGCGCGTAACGAGATGACGCTCGACGAAAGCGCGCAGACGGTGCTGATCTCATCGAGCGAGGCGCGGCTGCACACGCAGCTTCTCTCCCCCGCCGGGCTGCAGTTCACGCAGGAGGAGGGCTTCCCGGTCGAGCCCGAGCGCGGGGGAGCCGACCAGTTCCACTTCACCGCCGACACCGTCGATCCCGCCGAGAGCGCGGTCTTCCACTCGGTGCTGACCGCATACCGGCAGGGCGACGCAGGGGAGGTGCCTGAGGCCGAGGTGCTCGAGGCCGAGGGCGGCGCCGCGGTGCGCCTGCAGTGGCAGGATGAAAGCGCCGTGGTGCTGTGGCGCCTGGGCGATGCCGAGGAAGTGCGCTTCGACGACCTGAGCAGCGAGGCGGATGTGGCGGTCTTCCGGCGCGACGCCGACGGTGAGATGGTGGGCATGTATTCGGTTGGCGGCACCGGAATCGGCGGGGACTGACGGCCCGCAGGCTGGAAGCCCGTCCGCCGCATGTCGTATGCCGTCCGGAGGGGCCGGCCCGAAGGGCTGGGACGGAGCGAGCGCCGTTTGCTCGCTTCGTCCCAGTCGCCTGACCGGCCCGTCGTTCTTGCGTCCGCCCCGAATACGCTCGACCTGTCGAAGACCACACGAATCGCGAAGGTCGTCGCGAACAACGGGCCGGTCAGGCGACTGAGGCCCACTCACACACGACGTTCGTGGACCTCAGCCCCTGCGGGGCCGGCCCCTCCGGACGACGGCGGGCACTGGTGTCCGGTCTGTCAGAAGTAACCCGACAGGTGAATCCGTCCTCTCCGCGGAACACTCCTTTCAGGCGCGCGTGCGAGACCGCGCCAGTCTGGCACGAAAGGAGAACGCGATGGCCGACGACAGGACCGACATACCCGGCTCCGGAGAGATCGAGGGTGAGAAGCGCCGGGAGGGAGCCCCGCCCCCATCACCTCAGGGTGCGTCCTATGAGACACAGACTCCGCCCGAGCCTGAGGGATCGACGAGGTCGTGGTGGCCCGTCTGTTTGATCCTGGGCATCGGAGGCTGCGGCTGTCTGCTCGTGGTGCTGCTGGCGCTGGGCATCATCGGCGGGGTGTCGTGGAGCTTGCTGGGCGGCGAGCCCGAGCAGGCGCCGGTGAACGGCGCGCCTCAGACGCTGCCCCCCGAAGAACCCGAGCCGCCATCGCCGCCATCGGTTGAAGCGCCGACTGAGACGCCAACTCCCGGGGAAAACGCGGCGATGCAGTGGGCGCGGGACCGCCGCCCCGACTGGGAAGCGGCCGTGGACGACCACTCCAACGACTGGCGGTGGGTCCAACTCGTGATGAGCCCGTCCGCATCGGACGAGTGGACCACATGGGTGCAGATCCAGTGGAATGCGGAGGCCGGGCGCTACGACCTGATCGACGAGGGGCCGCTCGGGGTCGAGGAGCCTCTGCCCGAGGACGTGCCTGAGCTCTACCGACCGGGCGAGGAGGTGGCGAAGGAGGCGGCCCTCGGCTACGTCGAGGAGCCCGACTGGGTCGCGCGAGTGGACAGCCACAGCGAGGACTGGCGACGCGCCACGGTCTCGGTCGGCCCGCCCGCCTCCGAGTTCGTCTGGGTGGTCTCGCTGCAGTGGAACGACCAGGGCGACTACTACGATCTCATCTCTGTCGATGACGTGGACTATCCGGGGATGGAGTGATCGCATGCCGAAAGAAGTGATGGACCGCAGGGCCTCGGACAACGAATACCTGCACAGGGACTTCCACGGGGCGCTCTCCAGCGCCCTGATATACCTTGAAGATCAGTTCGGCCCGGACGCGGTGCGCGAGTACCTCCACGAGTTCGCACGCAAATACTACGCGCCGCTGCGAGAGGACCTCGCCGAGCGCGGCCTCGAGGCCCTCGCCGACCGCCTGCGCAGGGTTTACGAGGACGAGGGCGCGGATCTGTGCATCGAACTTGACCGCGACGGCCTGATCGTGGAGGTCGAGGCCTGCCCGGCGGTCACCCACATGCGCGAGCACGGGTACGAGGTCGCGCCGATGTGGCGGGAGACGATCCGCTCGGTGAACGAGGGGATCTGCGAGGGTAGCGCGTATCAGTTCGAGTTGCTTGAGTATTGCGACCAGACGGGCGCAAGCAAGGGCCGCTTCTCCCGCCGCAGCGAGGACGGTGAGGCGCAGTGATCTCGTGCAAAGAGTTCATCCCGGCGTACTCAGAGCTTTTTCGCTACCTCGAGGAGCGCGGGGGGCATGACGAGGTCGTCCGCTTCTGGGAGCACCTGTCCGACAGCTTCCTGCACAACCTTCGCGACCTGGTGGCCGAGCACGGAATCCGCGGCTGCTGGATGTACTGGTCTCACACGCTCAACGAAGAGGCCGCCGACTTCACGATGGAGCTTGACGAGGAGGCCGGCGAGTTCAGCATCACGATGCACCACTGCCCGTCGAAGGGCATGTTGCTGGCGCTCGATCACATGGAGCCCTACCACGACTACTGCGGGCATTGCGCGGTCCTCTACGCCCGCGTCCTGGAACCCATGGGTTACCAGTGTACGTTTGACATGAGCGAGGTTGACGAGGCCAGGTGCAGCTTCGTGGTGCGAGCCACCGGCGCGACCGGGTAATGCCGGCAGACCCGACGGCGGAAGCGCCTCTCCAGGCGCTTCCGCCGCGATCGCGTCACGCGGGGCTGCTACTCTTCCACGACAGCCTCGGTCGCCTCGTACTTCCCGATGATCTCCCGGGCGGTGTCAAGGTCCACCTCGCCCGAGGGCACCGCCACCTCAAGGACCGCCCCTCCGGCTTCAATGTGATCGGTGAACTGCTCGATCCTCTCGGTTGACACCCCCTGGTCCTTGAGGTAACCGGTGACGGCGCCCGCGACCGCACCGGCGGCCGTCGTCCCGACGGCACCGGCGATGGCCGTTGCGAGTGCGCCACCGCCCAATACCAGGCCGACAGGCGGAGCCCACAGTGCGGTCAGGCCGGCCACCGCGCCCGCAAGCAGGCCGTACCCGGCGCCCTTCGCGGCACCTGCGCCCGCGTCCGCGCCGGTCGTGGTGGTGACGCCCTCCTCGGCGTCCTCTTCAAGCTCACGGCCCTCCTCGTAGCCGCGCCACTGTTCCTCATCAATGTCGGCGCGCACGAACGAGAGGTCGGCCTGATGGACGCCATGGTCGAGCAACGCCCCTGCGGCCTTCTCGGCATCCTTCGCGTCCTCAAACGATGCATAAAGAATCGGCATGCTCATCCCTCCGCTCTTCCACTCTCCGAGCCGCGTCGGGCGGCTCAAGTACGTTGCGGAATCGCTCTCATTGTCATTATGCGCGCTCCCCCCGGCCTGTGTCATCGGGAAGAACCTCCATCATCCGGGAAGAGAGTCCACCAGATTCGCCTCGCAGGGCCCGATTCACCTGTTGCAGCCCTGACCGGCCCGCGCGTGTCGGTGATTCCACCCGTCCGGTGTTGCGTAATCTTCCTGATGGATGCTCTGCGCCGGTGATGGTAGAATTAACGAAGGTGAAATCGTCACAGCCCCGACGAGACAGTACCGACCGTGACCGGACGCGCAGCGCCTGCAGGGAGGTCCGCACATGGAACCGCTGACGTCGATCGCTGAGATCAGCGAGCGAGACATCCAACTGGAGCAGTACACTCCCTCTCCGCGCGACTGGCGAGACCGCTTCATGTACCTGCTGATGATCGACCGCTTCGACAACGATGACCCGGACGTGCCCCCCTTTGATCCCGAGGAGGCCGACTATGGCCGCGACCCGGCCGAGGGCGCAATGTTTCAGGGCGGGCGCATCGGCGGGATCTCGCGGCGCCTCGATTACATCAAGGGCCTCGGCGTGCAGGCCATCTGGCTGACCCCCGTGCTCAAGAACCGTCGGATCGACCCGCATACCTACCACGGCTACGGACCTCAGAACTTCCTCGACGTGGACCCGCGCTTCGGCACCATCGAGGACCTTCAGCACCTCGTAAGAGAGGCGCACCGCCGAGACATCGCGGTTGTACTCGACATCGTGCTCAACCACACCGGCGACTGCTGGGCCTATCCCGATGGTGGGGGAAGGCCGTATTCCGACGAACGCTACGACTTCGGTTTCTGGCGCGAGGCGCGCGATGATCAGCACTGGATCGACGGGCGCGTGTGGCCCGAAGAGTTTCAGAACCCCGATTGGTACCGTAGACACGGAGAAATCCAGGACGAGACCGATCCCGAGCAGCTTCTGCTGGGTGACATGGACACATTCAAGACCCTCGACACCGGCAATCACGACGTGCTCGGCGCGTTGATCGAATGCTACAAGTTCTGGATCACGATCACCGATTGCGACGGTTTTCGCGTGGATGCGGTGCGCAACATCGAGCCCGAGGCAGTCGCCATCGTCTGCAACGCCCTTCGAGAGCACGCCCTCTCGCTTGGCAAGCACAACTTCCTGATCTTCGGCGAGATCATCGGCGGCGATGACATCATCAACGACTACATGGAGGACAACCCCGATGTGGAGGGCGATCGCAATCGCCTGCAGGCCCTCGACGGGGCGCTGGATTACCCGCTCTACTTCCTCCTCGAGGACGTCATTAAGGGCAGGAAGTCACCGGCCGAACTCGCCGCCAAACTCGAGGGGCGCCATGAGCAGGACCGCGCGCCGGAAAGGTCCGAACGCTGGATCACATTCCTCGATAATCACGATCAGCCCCGGCGACAGGCCCGCTTCCTGCATCAGGATCCCTACGAGCAGCAGGCCGCCCTCGCAGTGACCTACCTGCTGACAACATTCGGCATTCCCTGCATGTACTACGGGACCGAACAGGGCTTTGACGGCGGCGGAGAGGACGTTTACTACGTTCGCGAGTGCATGTTTGGCGGCAACTGGGGAGCGTTCGACACCACCGGGATGCACTTCTTCAACCCCGACCACCCACTCTACCAGACGATCGCGAAGGTGGCGTATATCCGCGCTCACGAGCCTGCACTCCGCTACGGGCGGAAGTACTTCCGGGGGGTCTCGGACGACGGCGCCGATTTCGCGGTGCCGGAGCAGCAGGGGACTGTGGCCTACTCCCAGGTGCTCGATGACGATGAGGTGATTGTGGCGCTGAACCTGCGCGCGGAGTACGTAGAGGATGCGATCGAAGTTGATCCGGGCCGGACACCACCGGGCGGCCGTGTGGCGGACCTGATGAACGACGCGGAGTATGACGTGGAGCAAAACGGCGACGGGCAGACATTCGTACGCGTGCCACTGGACGGACACGGCATAGCGATCCTCAAGGCGCTGCCGCAATGAGACACGCACAAGGGTCGATGCCTCGCAGGTACAGGACGTTACTACTTTGACCGCTACGGAGATTATCACTTCCCCGCTATACAGCGTCGTTAGGGCGGTTGCTGAGGTTGACAGGCCTGCACCGCTCTGCTACCATGTACGCACTGCCACGCGAGATGTTTGCGCGGGGCGATGTTGTGTTGTGCAAGCAACCGCCCGACCCGATCGCGCGCACCGACCGGGCCGGGCCTGTGGAGTGTCACGAGTGTTCGACAACAGCTTCTACATACAGCGGCGGGCCATCCTGCAGGTCGTTCCGGAGTTCCGGATACGGCCGTGCGCTCTGTGGCTGAAGAGGTTCCTGTGATCGACGTTTGAGGCCCGCTGCCACCTGCAGCGGGCTTTATCGTGCATACCCATGAAAGGCGGGGTCATCAAGAAGAGGACGGCGACGACATCATGAGCATGAGCAGCCAGGTGCTTGTCCTTAATCAGAACTACGAACCGCTCTCCGTCTGTGGCTGGCAGCGGGCAGTCTCGATGGTGTACGTGGGGAAGGCAATCGTGGTGGAGGAGGATTCGAAGGTGTTGCATTCTCCGAGCACACAGATGCGCCTCCCCACGGTGGTCAAGCTCGCCTGCCAGATCAAGCGGCCGATGCCCTCGCTCAAACTCTCTCGGCAGAATCTGCTCGCTCGCGATCGCCACACCTGCCAGTATTGCGGTCGCCGCAGCAAGAGCCTTACGATCGACCACGTCATCCCAAGGGATCGTGGTGGCACTTCAAGCTGGGAGAATCTGGTCGGCTGCTGCGCACAGTGCAACAACAAGAAAGGGAATCGCACCCCACGGGAGGCGGGTATGCATCTGATCGCACGCCCGCGGCGCCCCAAGTTCATCCCCTATCTCAGCTACGCCGTCTTCACGGCAGCCGTTAAGAGACCGGAGTGGCGCTACTACCTGGAGCCATTCGCGCCACACCTGGTCGGCTCCTGACGCGGCCGCCATCGCCGCTGGCTTTGTGATCCCCGGCCGACAATTGCCGTCAGTCCTTGCCGTTGTGGCTTACCTTGATACACATCTCACAAAGAGATGATACGGCTCGTACGCCGTCATGGAGGGGCCGCACGAAGACCCAACCCCGAGCGAAGCGAGCGGTCG
>JBNJEK010000175.1:0-9559 GCA_051745855.1 Armatimonadota bacterium | reverse complement strand
TCGGTGATCACCGACGCCTCGCTGAGATCGATCTCGTTTCCATCGGCAAGAAGAGGTAAGTGAGCCGCGAGCAGAAGCAGTGCTGCGATCAACCTCATCGACATGCGCGAATACCTCCTGAGAGATCGGGACGCGCGCGTCACGCGGCGGGATGTCGTCTCAGGCTCACAGATCCGGACCGAAGAGCAGCATCCGATCATCGATTGTCAGCGCAAGCAGGTCATGGCCGCCGGGAGACGCCCGGAGGACCGAGGTGCTGACCTGTGAGGCAGAGCGCTCCCCCCACGCGTCGGCTACGGCGTCGAGCGGCAGCACCGCCCTCCCGGAGCCATCGTAGAGCGCGAGGCACTCGCGCGTCGCCGTTGTCCAGAGATGCTGCGGCCCTTCCGGCAGCCACTGCACCGGGTGGGCGGTCGGGATGTAGCCCGGCTGGATCGACCACAGCCGCTCGCCCAGGCCGGAGAAGAGCGTCAGGATGCCGAAGTTCGCCCAGCGCGTGTGCACGAGCACCTGCCGACCGGGCATGTCGTCGCGGAGCCTGCAGACCTGCTGGCCCTGCGCATGGCCGACACGATGCACCGAACGGGTTCGGCCGGTCAGCGGATCGATGACGTACACGCCCGCGCTGCCGGACACGAGAAACGCGACCGGATCGCGTGCCGGGTCCTCGGAGAAGTGTCCCACCGCAACCGCGTCGTAGTGATGAGCACCGTGGATAATGCCCATCTCCTCCGCGCAGTCGTGCCGGGCAATCGCGGTGCCGTCGGCGGAGTACGTGGTGCCGCCCGCCACGATCTCAGGCCGACCGTCACCGGTGAGATCGCACATCCGCACCGCGTAGTGGTGACCGTAGGGCGGGTTGACCTGCGTTTGCCAGAGAAGCTGCAGGTCCGGGTCGAACGCCCACAGGGTCTCGCCACCGTTGCCCAGATCGGTCCGCCACTGTCTGATCAGAAAGCCTCCCGGGCGGTCATCCGAGAGCCGGCCTGTCTCGGAGCCGAAATCGTAGAGCCGGACATTATCGCGACTCGGATCGTCCGGAAGGTCGGTCCGGTCCAGTTCCTCGCCGGTGGCGGCATCGAGCGCCACGATCTGCGAGGCAAGGACGATGGTGGATTCCTCGCCGCGGACGGTGACTCCGGTCGCAGGGTCCTCATCGCCCAGCAGCACGTAGAGCCGCCGCAGGCCCTCGACCGGTTCGTCGCACATCTTGAGCCGCCCGATCCGCCCGGACAGGCGCCAGAGTTCGTTACCTTCGAGGTCAACCGCCAGCAGACCCTCATCCCCCTGCAGCAGGAGGTCATGCGTGTCCTGCCCCCGCAAATCGAACGTGCCTGCCAGCGAGAAGTCGGAGGGCAGCCGCAGCTCACCGATCTGCACCGCCGCCGGCAGTTCGTCAACAGGCGCCGCGAATGAAGCAGGATGCATCGGGAGGTAGCGGTCATTCACCGCCTGCTGAGATGCGTCGCAGATGATCGAGAGCCTGTAGAGGCGCGCCTCGCCCAGCGCCCGGAAGCCGGCGTGCCCCGACACGATCATCGTATCGGTTGCCGCCAGGCTCACCCCCAACTCGGGGCAGGTCGCGTGAATTCCGTCGCCGTCAAGCTCCACTCTGAGCGTGACGATCTGACCATCGTACTCGACGTCCTCCGACGCGAGTTCGTGCCACTCCTGATCGATCCGGCGGTAGAGCACCACCCGACGCATCGCCTCGATGCAGAAGTAGTAGTTGCGGCGGACCGTCTCCCCCCGGAAGCTCAGTCCCACCCGGCCCTCTGAGACCATCCAGTCATCGTTGGTCGGTCCCGCCTGCTCCTGCAGGGCCTGCATCTCACACTCGATCGCAAGCTCGCGCCACGGTCCCCTCGCGATCAGCGCCCGCTCATCATGGCTCATCGGCCCGAAATGTATCGCAGCCCGACCGTCGATCTCTACGCGTTCCTTGAATGAGGGCACGCGATAGCCCGCACGCGGGGCCAGAGGATCATCCCACCCCGCCAGCACCTCCCACGAGGCGTGCTCCGGCTCCATGGGTGGCGCAATCTCGCCTGCGGGGAGAGCGTCGATGGGAAGATCCATCTGAGAGGGTCCTGCCGTCTCAGGCACTGCGATCGCCTCCATGGGACAGAGTTCTCAGCTCTCGGTGCGTCCGGCCGGGATTCATCTGGCCTCAGCGATGATAGTAGAGCGGCGGCGCTTGGATTTCCTCCTGCTCGACGACCGAGTGCAGGCGCACCAGGCCGTGAACCAGTGACGCCGGGTAGAGGTGCGAATCGTAGATCCACTGGTTCGTCGCGCCGCGAAACAGACCGTTGCTGTAGAAGCGCTCGACGGCGGCCTGCCCATACATCTCCGCAGCCTCCAGCCATCGCGGATCGCGATCAAACTCGTGCATGTCGAGCATCATGTGGATGAGCTGCCCGAAGACCCCGGCGCGCAGGTGATCGAGTTCGGGCACCTCCTCGATTGCCGCGTAGGCGTCAGCCACTCCCCGCGCGGCCTCGAGGTGGCGTTCGTCGCCGGTCATCCTGTAGGCGAGCATTCGGGTGTGATTGCCGACGAACGGGATGACCGGGCGCTCCGCCTGGCGGCTGAGGATGCTGTAGGCGGCGCCGTAGGCGCTGTCGAAGCCCACCTCTTCAGGCGGCGTGAAGCCCTGCGAGGCGACCCAATCAACATACTCCACTCCCTGGCTCCGCAGCCGCTCGGCGAGCTCGGTGCCTTCGAGCAGGTCCGCCGATTCGAGCATCACTAGCCCGACCGAGAGGGTGGACGCCTCGTTGGGACGCAGCGCAGGGCGCCAGGCATACTGGCTCAGCACCGGCAACATCCCGGACTCTTCGAGCCGCACATCCTCCCAGTAGTCGGCTATCCGCTCGATCCAGCCGTAGAACCTCTCATCGCCGCTCTTCGACCACGCGAATGCCCAGATGCGCATGAACCGCTGACCGACGGAGGCGAAGTCGAGGCCCCGCAGGCCCTCGGGACGAGGCTCCGGAAGCACCTTCGTTATGTCTGCATGGCGGCAGAACGCGAAGGTCCCGAGGTCGAACACGTGGTTGATCAGGCCACTGGCCTCGCCCAGTACCGCATCGGGTTTCATCTCCCACGCGGTCTCCCAGAAGGTGAATGGCGCGCAGCCCTCTGACTCGTGCTCGAGCCTGTCTGTGCTGTGCGCCTCGCGGTAATGGTCCCAGTAGACGTGCTCGCCCCACGGCCACAGCCCGGTCGGCGTGTCGGTGCAGTTGTCGAGGAAGAACTCAAGGTATGCGTGGGCCGCCTCGCGATACCTCGCATCGCCGGTGTACTCGCTGACGTACTCCATGGCCTCGAGCAGAGGACGGTCGTGAGAGAGGTTCCCGCCCCAGAACGGACGATCGCCCCAGCGTTGGCCGGGAATCGAGGGGATGTATCCGCCCGGATGCTCGTGAGTGTCGGTCTCCAGCATCCCCACGAACATCGGACTGTGTACCTCTCCGTAACGGTCGGTGCCCTTCTCGATCATGGTGTCGAGGAACGAAGTCACGTATCCGAGATAGCCAATCTCGGGATCGTAGGTGGTCGACGGCTCGCGGCCGCGCAATCCCAGCGCCTCGCGCAGGTACACGCGTTCGTTGTGGGTCTCGTCCGGGATGTCGCCCGGAGTCAGGAGAACAAGTTCGGTCTCGTCCGCAGGCGCAAAGAGGCGCAAAGTTGCGATCGCTGCCCAGGCGTTCTGTGACTGCGCGCACCTGCGGACGCGAATACGCAACTCCTGCACTCGCGCCGGAATCAGGTCGAGTTCGATCGCAAGCTCCTCATTCCCTTCGACCTGCCCCAGCATCGCCCAGCCATCGTCAGCTTTCGCGTAAACTTCGAAGTCGCTGAGGCGGAGGATATCCTTGGAAATGACGGTCGTGACCTCCATGCGGCCGAGCGTCACCGGCTCTGCGAGGTTGATCAAGAGGTTCGCGGGGACCGCGGTGAGAGTCTGCGCGCCGCTCCACCACGCCGTCTCCGTGTCGCCGTCGAGGATCACGTCCGGCTGCTCTCCCTGGGCGATGATGTGATGTCCCCAGTCGCCGCGGGTGTCAACCACCGTCGCTCCAGTAAGATCGATCTCCTGCCTCTGCGCCTGGCAGGCCGCGTGAGTAACGAGCAGCAGAAGTGCGGCGACCGAGACGCAGACCGCCCGTAGCCTGCAGTGCCTGACCGTCGCTCTCAATAACATGCGGCGATTGCTCCTCCTGTGGAGTAGATGGTAATAAGATCAGGGCAAAGGCATCAGTCTTCAGGGCTCCGCCAGAATCTCACTCGGGTGCCGGGCGCAGCAGTTCCTCGACGTCTTCCTGCTTGTGCTCGACTGCAAGCTCCAGAGCCGTTGCGCCGTTGCCGTCTCTGGCGGCAATGTCCGCTCCATGTTCGATCAGAGCGTGCACGATGTCTGCGAATCCGGCCATTGCCGCCACGTGCAGCGGAGTCAGGCCAGCATCGTCGACCGCATCCGGATCTGCCCCCAGCTCCAGAAGCCGATCCGCTGCGTGCGGAGCGTACTCAATTGCGGCGACATGCAGAGGGGTGCGACCGTCGAGTGCTCGCGCGTCGATCTGTGCGCCGTTGTCCACCAGCATGCCCGTTATTGCCCCGTTGCGCTTCATCACCGCTGCGTGCAGGGGTGTCACGCCGATACGGTCCCGGTGATCGATGCGGGCGCCCGCTTCGATCAACACGGTTGCCGTGGATATATCGCCAAGCAGCGCCGCCCGGTGCAGCGCGGTGCAGCCGCGGAAATCCGTCGCATGGACATCTGCTCCGCGTTCCAACAGGAGCTCCAGAGCCCCCGTCGCGCCTCTGGCCGCCGCCCAGTGAAGTGGTGTCAGACTAAGATGGTCGGGAGCGTTGACATCGACTCCCCCGTCCAGAATCGCCGCGATCTTTGCCGTATCTCCCGACCAGGAGGCCTCGTGGATCGTCATGGCCTCCACATCGTCGGCACCCGCTCCGGTTGCGAGCATGACGCTGATCAGGGATGCGACACAGAGCAGTATGGCTATGCTCTCCCTCAAGTCGATCACCTCAGAGCACTTCAGTCAGCGCATTTCCCCCCCCCCGGTGTTACCGATGGTAGTAAAGGGCGGGGGCCGGCATCTCTTCCTGCTCCGTCACCGCGTGAAGGCGCACCAGGCCATGCACCAGCGTGCTGACGTAGAGGTGCGAATCGTAGATCCACTGGTTAGTCGCGCCCCGGAACAGACCGTTGCTGTAGAAGCCCTCGATCGCCGTCCGGCCGTACATCTCCGCGGCCTCCAGCCATCGCGGATCACGATCAAACTCGTACATGTCGAGCATCATGTGGATCAGTTGACCGAAGACACGGGCGCGCAGGTGATCGTACCGAGGCACCTCCTCGATTGCCGCGTAGGCCTCCGCGATCGGACGCGCCTTCTCAAGATACCTCTCGTCGCCGGTCATGCGGTAGGCGAGGATTTCATTGGCGTTACCCACAAACTCAGTGATCGGGCGATCGTGGATCTGCCGGCGCAGAATGCTCGCCCCCCCGTAGCCGATGTCAAATCCAACCTCCTCCGGCGGATCGGATTCATACGCCGCCACAAGTTCGACATACTCCGTGCCCTGCCGACGGAGGCGGTCCGCCATATCGGTGCCCTCGAAGTACTCCGCGGCCTCAAGCATCCCGATGCCCACCGACAGCGTTCCCGGCACGTTGGGCCGCAGCGCAGGGCGCCAGGCGTACTTGCTCAGCACCGGAACCATCCCCGAGTCTTCGAGGCGACAGTCCTCCCAGTAGTCCGCCATCCGCTCCGCCCAGCCGTAATAGGTGTCGTCGCCGCTCTTTGACCACGAGAACGCCCAGATGCGCAGATACCGCGCCGCCTGATACTGGAAGTCCAGCCCCTTCATGCCCTCCGGGCGGGGGTCGGGCAGCACACGCGTGATGTCGGCGTGACGGTTGAATGCGAAGGTCTCGAGGTCGAACATGTGGTTGATCAGGCCACTGGCCTCGCCCAGCACTGCATCGGGGTTCATCTCCCACGCGGTCTCCCAGAAGGTAAAGGGAGCGCAGCCCTCTGACTCGTGCTCGAGCCTGTCGGTGCTGTGCGCCTCGCGGTAGTGATCCCAGTAGACGTGCTCGCCCCAGGGCCACAGTCCGGTTGGCGTGTCCGTGCAGTTGTTGACGAAGAACTCCAGGTAGGCATCGGCGGCGTCACGATACTTCGCGTCGCCGGTGTACTCGCTCACGTATTCCATCGCCTCAAGCAGCGGCCGGTCGTGGGCAAGGTTCGAGCCCCAGAACGGCCGATCGCCCATACGCTGACCGGGGATCGACGGAATGTAGCCGCCGGGATGCTCGTGTGTGTCTATCTCCAGCATCCCCACGAACATCGGGCTGTGCACCTCTCCGTAACGGTCGGTGCCCTTCTCGATCATCGTATCCAGAAACGAGGTCACGTATCCGAGGTACCCGATCTCGGGGTCGTATGTCCCCCAAGGCTCGCGCTCGCGCAGCTCCAGCGCCTCGCGCAGGAACACCCGCTCGTTGCGCGTCTCGCCGGGGACCTCCTGAGGATCCAGCATGACCAGTTCGGTCTCAGTCGACGGGGAGAAGAATCTTATACTCCGGATCACGGCCCACGCGTTGTCCGGACGTTCGTTCCCACAGACGCGAATGCGCACTGTCTCCACCTCGGCCGGGATCAGGTCAAGCGTGACCGTCGTCTGGTCGTTCTCCCGCATCTCACCGAGCATGGCCCAGCCATCGCCCGTCTTGCCGTAAACCTCAAAGTCGGTCAGACGCAGGTAGCCCTTGGAGACGACGGTCACGACCTCCATCGCCCCTATGGCCACCTGTTCGGGGAAGGTGACCATGAGATTGGCAGGCATGACCGTAAGATCGGTCCTCCCGGTTGACCAGTTCGTTTCCTCGTCTCCGTCAACTACCGCATCGGGCGGAGAGCCCTGTGCGGCCATGCGATAGCCCCAGTGATCCGCGCGATCGGCAACCACGGTGACCTCGGTGAGGTCGATCTCCTGAGGCTCCGCGATGGCCCCCGGGCCGCATGAGAGAACGACCATGATCGCGGCAACGGCAGTCAGCGGCACCATCACCTTCATGCATCTCTCTTTCGTGATCGAACGCATCTCGCCGATTCCTCCTGAACGAGCGCTCGCATGGGAGATCACACGTTGGTAATAAGGTGTAGTGAACAGAAACATGAGGCCCGGGACAGGCATGGCCGCCCCGGGCCTGTGCGGTCGCGGCAATCGTCTGCGGCATCTGTGTCAGGCGAGGCGAAGCGCTGGACTCGGTCGCCGCCGGCCTGCCACGTTGGAGCCCGCGTCTCTGGCCGTCAAATCAGACGCAATCACTCGTCGATGCCGCCACTCCAGAATCGGTCGCTGTAGTCGGTCGGAATCGCGCCGCGCCCCACCCACTTGGCGTGCCCGTCAAAGAACGCGAAGTTCGCGCCCTCGTTGTGGATGATCGCGACATTGGACGCGTTCAGGCGACAGATGACGTCGGTTCCGTCGGCCGCGAAGACACACTCGGCCGGGTACGGGATCGTGGCGGTGTTGCGGAAGGCATACACGTACTGGAAGTACGGATGGAATCCCGACGAAACGCCGATTCGACTGGCCGAGTAGCTGCCAAGTTCCCATGGGTGTGTGCCAACGCTGGTGGTTCGATTGACGACCCTATACATCCGCTCCTCACGCTGGCTGGGACACGAGAATATATCGGTGTTTTTGATGTAAGGCTTCAACATCGTGATCCACGTGTAGTAGCTATTGGTGGTCACGTTAACCGGCCAGTTGGTGACCGCAGCGGTGCGCTCGTCGTTGTCGTTTTGATACATCAGTTCCGCAAGTGCGATCTGTTTGAGGTTGCTGAGACAACTCGTCTGCTCCGCCTTGTCTCTGGCACGAGCGAACACCGGGAACAGGATGGCCGCCAGGATCGCGATGATCGCGATCACGACGAGCAGTTCGATCAGGGTGAAACCTCTGCTTCTAAGGAGCATAGTATTCCTCCTCTTTCCCTGTTGTGAGACGACAGGAACGACCGATACGATGCGCATGTGCAGCCGAATGCAGCTCATCTGGACCTCATGCAGCCCTACGGCCTGGCTCTCCACCACGGCGAGACGCCCGGGATGTCGTTGCGCAGATTCTCGAGATTCTTCTCCAGATTGAATCCCGCCCACTTCGCATGTCCGTCCATGAAGCCGATGTTCGCGCCGCCGTTGTGCCGGTCGTCCACCCAGCCCTGCGGCTCACCGTCCACCACCCACATCGTGTCCCGCACGTAGTAGCTCTGCGGACCGGCCACGTCGGCCACCGCAGGGTGTTCGGCTGGGTTCTCGATGTCCCTCATGCGGAATGCAATCATCAGGGGGCTGTAGTGCATCAGGGCACGGTTCCATCCGTAGGAGGTTTGGAGAGTGTAGCCGCCGTTCCAGCGGACCTCGGAGGAGGGGCAGTCAAAGATCCCCTGGTTCTTGACGTACGGGTGTATCATCCAGAACCAGGTCGCCCTGCGGTGAACTGCTCCCGAAGGATAGATTACTCCCGGAGCCGCGCAGTAGTTCTCAAACCGGGGCAGTCGCTGATCATAATCCTGAGTGTACATTATCACCGCGGTCATGATCTGCTTCACGTTCGAGAGACAACTCGCCTGGCGGGCCTTCTCGCGAGCACGCGCGAAGACCGGGAACAGAATCGCCGCCAGGATCGCAATAATCGCGATCACCACCAACAACTCGATCAGGGTAAAACCTCTCGTCCTTGCGGACATCGCCATGACCTCCTGTTGATAAGACTATCAGTCAACGGCCACACGGCGCCGGAGCATCCTGTCGATTGGGCCGAATCAATGGGAGGGTACCGTCTGCCAGGTATCATTCTCACCGCTCTTTTGCCGGCGGTGATCGAGGTAATCCGGAATGTCACGCCTGTCAACGTCGTCGAGAGCCCCCCGCGCATGCACGGTTGAGGTCGGTTCAGGTGCATGGTGCCTTCCGACAGGACAGAGTCTGGTAGCAGAGCTACAGGTGAAGCCAGTACTCCTGCTGAGGGACGTGCGGCAAACGTTTGCGTATGTGGGTCAAATGAGGATCTGCGGCTGGAATCGGTACGCGAGGAATCGATGGTCCGCTCACAATGAAGGAAAGGTGCGGAATACAGAAGCGTGGTGACGCCGGCGGTGGATTGATTGCCACCGACCGGGCGGGGCAGCACTTGGAAAACATGCCTGTCTGTAGTCATCGTCTGCGCTCCCCGGATGCACTCACAGAGCCGTGGTTCGAGACGACCTGACTTCAGTATCGTTATCTCATCCTATTCCGCGTAGAATAATATGACCCTTCTTCCATCAGATTCTTTTTTTGATACGGCGAGGAGAACCACTCTCACATCATCGGTCAACTATGATCAATTCAGCGCCCAACCCTGTATGCCCAGACGTATCGTGGCAATTGGAAGCGCCGCGAATCCTGCGCCGCATCCATATTCCACAACGTATGCCAGATGGATGATCTGGGATAGCAGCCCACCTGCAAGT
>JBNJEK010000174.1:0-9594 GCA_051745855.1 Armatimonadota bacterium | reverse complement strand
GCAAGACCGATCGGAGTCCGGGCGCCTCGCCCGGACGTCGTTTCCCGCCACCCGGAACCACCTGCGCGGCGTGACACGCCTTTCCTGACCCTATCCTTAGCCTTTGATACGAAGCCGGTGATTCAGGCAGGAACTTCCCCCGCGGCCGCTAACTGAAAAATAGAGTCTACTGAGGCACGAGCGTGGAGGCGATGGGGATGACGTTCATCTGGTCGATTTTTGCGTGGCTGTTGATCGGCGCGTTCCTCGGATGGATTACGAGCGTTCTGTGGCGGCATCCGCAGGGCTGCATGATGGACGGGGTGGTCGCGATCGTGGCGATGATCGCGGGCGCGCTGATCTACGGGGCGATCGTGGGATCGGAGCAGTTGATTGAACTGACGGGTATGAGCCTGCTGGCCGGAGTGCTTCTGGCGGTGATCGCGCTGGCGGTTGTACGCGGCTGGCGGACTGACGTGGAGGCGGAGACTGAGCCCGCGGATGAGGCGGCGGGCTGGGAGCCGGAGGATGCACCGCCCGCGCCCACGGAACCTCTGAGCGAGCGAGAGCCTGAGGACGTGGGCAAGGGGACGATGCCCGAGGAGGAGACGCCTCAGGAGCCGATGGTTCAGGACGTGCCTGATGAGCCGATGGTAGAGCATGAGCCTCGGAACGTCGATACGAGCAACCGGCCGGACGACGGCTCGCCCGGTCCCGAGGAGATCCCGGATCAGCAGGAGCAATGACGTCCGCGAGGGCGGGATACGCTGGCAAACCGGCTTTTTGGCCGGGATCAACGAAGGCTGCGTTGAGGGAGAGAGGACTGGATCATGAGCATACTTGGCTGGATAATCCTCGGTGGACTGGCCGGGTGGGTGGCATCGGCGCTGATGGGTGAGCCGCAGGGATGCCTGATGAACGTCATCGTGGGGATCGTGGGCGCGTTCGTGGGCGGCGCGATCATCAACATCGTTGGCGGCGTGGGGATCACGGGCTTCAACCTGTGGAGCTTCGTGGTTGCGGTCATCGGCGCGGTTGTGTTCATCGGGATCGTGCGGGCCCTCAGGGGGCGGCCCGCAGCGTGACCGAGCCGGCATGCGCGGGAATGCAGTTCGCCCGGCCTGCAATATGCGAGCGTCGCGCAGAATACGTCCGCGAGGCGAACATCGCGTGGGCGGTCAGCGTCTGCATATGTGAGACATGAGGAGATGGCCGCCTGAAGCAGTTTACATGAGGCGGGGTCTGTGGTAAGTTAACCACGCGCACGTTGACAACTGGTGGGGGCGATCGGATTCGACGGATAGCCTGTGAGTCGAGGCTGCAAGCCGAGATCTCCGTATCTCGTTAAACACGGAAACCCCTATAACTGCCAACAACGAACTGGCACTCGCGGCTTAATTGTCGCGTCGTCCGCCCGGCTTTCGCCGGTCAAGCCGGGACCGGGCGTTATGAGATCGGCCGAAGCGCGCGCCTTTGCTTGATTAGCGCGCGGGGGTAATAGAATCAAGCCCGCTGATACGGACCCTGCGCCCGGGGGCCGAATCAGCTAACAAAGCGGGCGCTATGCTTGTAGATGCTTCGGACACCGCTGTTCGGACGCGGGTTCAATTCCCGCCGCCTCCACCAGTTGTCATCTGGCGCACCGACACAGACGAGCCCGCCACGCCGACGTGGCGGGCTCTGGCATGTACGAGATTGCGACGTCGTCCTACGCGTTTCCCCCGTGCTCGGCGATCATGTCGCGGATTGTGGTGGTGTCGTAGACCTCAACGACTGCCTTGCGCGCCCGCTCCCACATGGGATGGAACGGACATTCGCCCTTCAGAGGGCACTCCTCCGCTCCGGCGACCATGCAGTGGACGGGGACCAGCGGCCCCTGCACGAAACGGATGATCTCGCCGACGGTAATCTCCCGTTCGGGATCGGCGAGCATGTAACCGCCGTGCTTCCCGCGCTGGGAGTCGATGAAACCGCCCTGCTTGAGTTGAGCGAGGATGTTCTCGAGGAAGCGCGGGGGGATAGCCTGCGCCTCGGCAATATCACCGCTTTTGACAGGCCAGTCTTCCTCTCTGAGGGTGATTTCGTAGACCGCCCTGAGGGCGTACTGGCATTTCTGTGAGAGAATCACGGGATTGCTCCTCCCGAGTGATGAAGGCTGATGGGCCCGTGGCAGGTGCCCATGCCAGTTGGGTGACGTCAAGCGCACAGGCAGTCGGCCGACCGGAGGCATGCACCTGCCGCTACGCGCATTTCCTCGGGAGGGCTACGGCTGAACGCCTTGCGTATTTGACCGTCTATCCGTTAAACTCCTCCTTGCTGTCGTTCAGTTCCAATTGTTCCTCACAGAAAGTTTCTTCACGATGAGAATAAAGCTGCTCGGCTGTGGCGTGTTTGAGCCCGAGCTTGAGGCGCTTATCCCACAGACGCCGCACGAGGTGGACTTCGAGCCGCTCGAAGCGGGTCTGCACGACACCCCGAATGAACTCCGGGAGCGCGTGCAGGCGTCGATCGACCGCGCCGGCGCCGAGGGCTTTGATGCGGTGGCGCTGGCCTACGGTCTGTGCGGACGCGGGACATCGGGGCTCGTTGCGCGGGGCGTCACGCTGGTGATCCCCCGAGTTCACGACTGTCTGACACTGTTCCTCGGCTCGCGGGAGGAGTACCGGCGGCAGTTCCGCGAGCATCCCGGCACATACTACATGACGCCCGGCTGGTTCACCCGGAAGATGGGGATGGATCAGTCGGGGCGCCCGCGTTCATGGACGGTGGACCCGCGCGATCACCCCCGATTTGACGAGCTTTCCGCGAAATACGGAGAGGCGCAGGCCGAGGAGATCATCAGCTTCCTCGGAAGCTGGAAGCGCAACTACACTCGCGTGGCGGTGATCGACACCGGCTGCGGCGAGGTGGAGGACTGCGCGGCGCTTGCGGATCGCATCGCCGAGAACCTCGGCTGGAGTTGCGAGAGACTCTCCGGCGACACCCGGATGCTGGCGGACCTGGTGCACGGCCGCTGGGATGACGACGACCGCTTCGTGGTGATTGAGCCCGGCGAGCGCTCGGAGGCCTCCGGCGATGAGGACGTGCTGATCGCGGTGGCGCCGGGTGGGGCGGGGGAAGAGCGACCGCTGCTGGAGGCGCTGAGCGGTGCGCGAGGGACGATGGGGGAGAGGAGCGGCGTCGGCCTCGGCATCGACGCGGGCGGGACGTACACCGACGCTGTGATCTACGACTTCGCCACCGGCGCGGTGCTCTCGAAGGCAAAGGCTCTGACCACCCACCACGACCCTCTCATCGGCATCAGCGAGGCGGTTGACGCGCTGGAGCATGAGATCCTGGAGCGCGTCGGACTGGTTGCGCTCTCCACGACACACGCGACGAACGCGATCGTGGAGGACCGGGGAGGGCGGCCCGGCTGCATCGTCATGCCGCACGGAGGTTTTGACGAAAGCCGCGTGCTGTGGCCGCACCGCGCGATCGTGGGCGGGCAGATGAGCATCGGGGGAGAGGAGACCGAGCCCTTTGACGAGGAGGGGTGCCGCCGGGCGGTGAGGCAGTTGCTTGACGCGGGCGTGGATGCGTTCGCGGTCTCCGGCTACGGCTCCACCCGTAATCCCGCGCACGAGATAGCCGCGCGGGAGGTCATCCGCGACGAGTGCGACCTGCCGGTGGTCTGCGGACACGAGTTGTCCGCGAAGCTGAATTTCCTGAGCCGCGCGAACACCGCCGCGCTTAATGCGCGACTGCTGCCGATCATCGACCGGCTGCTTGAGGCGGCGAAGCGGACGCTGGCCCAGCGCGGGATCGGCGCGTCGCTTATGATCGTGAAGGGTGATGGCTCGCTGATCAACGTTGACACGGCGCGCGCGCGACCGGTCGAGACGGTGCTGTCGGGGCCGGCGGCAAGCGTCCTCGGCGCGCGCCACCTCGCCGGGCGGGATGATGCGATGGTGATCGACGTTGGCGGCACGACCACCGACGCGGCGATCATCGAGGACGGCGGGGCGAAGCTGTCGCCGGAAGGAGCGCTCGTGAACGGATGGCAGACCTCCGTGGAGGCCGTGCGCATCCGCACGATGGGTCTTGGCGGCGATTCTGCGCTCGACTTCGACGCCGATCGCCGGTTGCTGGTGGGGCCGCGGCGGGCGATCCCGCTGTGCTACCTCGCCGCGGCGGGACTTGCCGACGTCGCGGAGGTGCTCGGACGCATCGAGCGGCGCGATGACCTGATCTTCACGAGCGCACAGTCGCTGGAGTTCATCGTGACGGGGCCGATGGTCGAGCACCGCCGCCTGGGCGAGCATGAGCAGCGGTTGCTGGAAGCGCTAGACGGGGGCGCGGTCAACCGCCATGAGCTTGCAGCGCGGCTTGGGCTGGCCTCCCCGAGGCTGCTGAACGTGCGGGAGATGGAGGACCGCGGAGTGATCTCGCGCGCCGCTCTGACGCCGACCGATCTGCTGCATGCCTCCGGAGGATTTGACGCGTGGGATCGGCAGGCGGCGCGGGCGGGTCTGCGGGTCTTCGCGATGCTCTACGGCTGCGAGGCCGATGAGCTTGCCGAGCGCATCTGGGCGCGGATCAACCGGCGGCTTGCGCTGATGGTCATCTCTGAGGAGCTTGGCGGAGACGGCGACCTCGAGGCGGAGGCTGCTGAGCATGAGACGCTGGCAGGGCTGACAGACCGCCTCATCTCCGCCGGTGAGGATGAGCCGCTGACGCTGGCTCTCAGCTACTCGCGGCCGGTGATTGGGATCGGGGCGCCGGCGGGAGCGTTCCTGCCGCCGCTTGCGGAGACGCTGGGCGGCGAGGTGACGGTGCCCGAGCATGCGGAGGTCGCGAATGCGGTGGGGGCGATCGTCAGCCACGTGGCGGCGTCCGAGGTGGTGGCGGTGCGGCCGAGTGAGTATGATGCGTTCACCGTCTACGCGCCGGGCGGTCGCCGGGAGTTTGAGTCGCTGAACGATGCGGCGTCGTTTGCGGCCAGAGAGGCCTCGCGGGTTGCGAGAGGACGCGCGCTGGCCGCGGGAGCATCGGAGCCACGGATCGAAGTTGAGGTCGATCGCCGCACAGGGCGGCTTTCCACCGGTGAGGAGCAACTGATCGAGGTCAATGTTCGTGCGACGGCAGTCGGCTATCCACTCTCCGCCGCGACGTGACGGCGGGGACATGTGAGGTGTCGAGGATGGATCCGCAGGTCATGATCGAACATTCAGGCCGCATCAAGACGCTGATGGAAGGGAACCTTGAGACGCACGTGCGGGAGGCGCTTAAGAAGCTGATCGAGGCCGAGCAGTGGGAGCTTCTGTCGCACCTGATGCTGACGGGATCCGAGTTCTCGGTTCGGCGGATGACAAAAATGCTGGTCGAATGCGAGCAATTCGAGCCTCTGGTGGCAGGCGCGTGTCTGCGGAGGGAGGTCAGTCGGGCGCAGCCCTCAGCGGTGTCGGGGCTGGGGAGCAAGCGGATCTTCCGCGACTTCGAAGCTCCTGATGAGGGGGAGGCGGGGGTGCCGGACCACATCATGGAGGAGGCGAAGGATATCTCGCGACTGGCAGACCAGTCGCGGAGAATCGCGGCGAGCAAGAAAGCGGAGCTTGACCGTGATCCGGTGCGCCAGCACATCGTGGACAGCCTGGCGGAACTGCTCAACACCAACGAGGACGCGATGGATGCGATGATTGCAATCGCGCGGGCATCGGCCTTCGAGGAGACGGCCCGGTCGGCGGCGATGAAGCTGGGGAACAACAAGGTCGTCATGGGACGGATCAGCAGAGCAGGACGAGTCAGCGACTTGATCGCGGTGGGCGATGCCTCCGGCTCGCAGGCGGTGCACACGATCATCGCGAGGAACCTCGCAGACTCAATGCCTGAAAGCTCTCACCCGTCCTACCGCGCGGCGCTCGAACATGTCGCCGAGCACCATCCACAGGAGCAGGTGCAGCAAGCGGCAAAGAAAGCGCTGGGACAGTGAAAGGCCGCGACGACAGCGACGGCGACGCTGGTGGGCCTCGCCCAAATGCGCGTTCATCCGCTGCCGTTCCGTGGCACGCACACTCCTGAGCGTGCGTCGTTCAGCCGCGGTGCTCCTGGCCTCGACGCCCTCTCGGGAGGTCATTATTGATGATGGTGCGCCGGAAAAGGCAAAGCGGCGAGCCCCTCTGAATGCGACGAGGATGGAAAGGACTGTGCGTTGGACTACCGCAGCAGGTGGCAGCAGAAGCGGCGCGAACGCGCCACCCGGCAGCGCCTCGTGTTGTTGGTGGCCGCTATTGCGGTCATCGGGGCGCTTGTTCTGCTCATGCGAGGGATGGCGCGCCCCGCGCCGGCCGGCTACCAACTGCCCGGCGCGACCGTCTCGTGGCTCACCGCATGCGATGACGGCGTGATTGTTACGACTCGCACCGGCGAGTTGATCAAGCTCACGGCCGACTTGAGGACGCCGTCGGAGGGGTGGACAGGCCCGTTCACACATCCGGCCGGCTTCTGGGGGCGGGCGGCGATCGTGGGGCGCCACGTAGTGCTTGGCTGCGAGGATGTGCGGATCCGCGCGGTTGACGCCGTGTCGGGAGTGCAGAACTGGGAACTTGCGGTCGGTGGGGCGGTCCGGGGGGTCTCGGCAGAGGACGGATCGGTGTACTTCGCGTCAGCGGAGCCGGCGTTGTACCGCGTCAGCGCCGAAGGCGCGCAGGTGTGGCGGGCGCCTCTGCACGACGAAGTGGCCTCGCCACCGATGGTCAGATCGGAGATGGTCGTCGTTGGGACGCTTGGGGGCGAGGTGTGCGCCTATGAACGGTCCACCGGAGCGGAGGAGTGGTGCGTGACGCCGGAGACGCCCGCGGCCGTCTATCCTCGCCCGAGCATGGGGCCGAGCAGCATTCTCGTCGGCGACGACCGCGGGCGACTTCACAGCATCGCGCGCAGTGGCGAGATGCTTACATCGATGGAGTTCGAGGGCTTGATTCGTCAGGCGGTGGCGGTCAGCGACGCGATCGTCATTGCGGGCGACAGTTCGGGTATGCTCAGGCGCATCAACCCGGCGGACATGACGGAGAGATGGCAGACGCGCCTGCCGGGGCCGCTGGCCGCCGAGCCGTTGATCGCGGGCGGCGCAGTGTGGTGCGGCGCGGGGCGCAGCCTTGTTGAGATCGATCCCGAAGACGGAAGTACAATCAGTCGCCGGGATGCCACGGCGCAGACCTCCGATGTAATCGCCGCTCACGGGCGCATCTACTGGGCGACCACAGACGGCCACATCGGCGCCGTCACAATCGCAGAATGAGCGTGCTGCAGTTGGAATCGAGATGGATGGCCGATGGCGGTCGCTGACACTCCGAAGCCCTATGTGCGGCGCAATTTCAAGTTGGGCGTGGTGAACGGCGCTTTCTGGCTGCTCGCGAAAGCGCTGACCGACCCGGACACGGTCATGCCGGCGTTTGCGGTCGCGCTGATGGGGGATAACCCGCTCTACGTTGGAGTGCTCGTGTCGCTGGTGCACGCGGGCTGGTTCTGGCCTCCGCTGCTGATGACCTCGACGATGGCCACGCGCGAGCGGCGGCACGTCTACTATCAGGCCTCCGCAGTGGTGCGCGTGGGGGCGCTGGTAGGGGCATGGGCGGCGGCGTACTATCTCGCCGCGGAGCACCCGCTGCTGGCATTCCTCGCGGTCGGTTTGAGCTACCTGATTTTCACCTCCGGCGGCGGCGTCGGGCTGATCCCGTTCATGTCGGTGGTGACCGACTCGATCCCGGCGAATCGCCGCGGGAAGTTCTTCGCGATGCGCTTCTTCTTCGGCGGCCTGATGGCGTTCGCGGCGGGCTTCTGGGTGAAGTGGCTGCTGAGCGATGATTCAGGCTTCAGCTTCCCCTACGACTACGCGTATCTCTTTGCCGTGGCGGCGATCGTCGCGGTGGTGTCGCTCTTCTCGTGGTGGGGCGCGGAGGAGCCGCCGCACAAGGTGGAGACGCGCGCCTTCCCGCTTCGGTTGCAGCTTCTCCGCGGCCTGAGGCGGCTCCGGACGCGACCGGGCTTTTTGCGCTTCATAGGCTCGCGGCTGACGATGTCGATGGCCTACGGTCTCGTCGTGCCCTTCCTCGTCCCCTACGCATACAAGAACCTTGGGATGGCGGAGGCGATGATCGGGATCGCGCTGGCGTCACGCGTGATCTGCTACTCGATGTTCAACGTGCTGTGGAGCCGGCTCAGTCGGCGCTACGGCGACCGCGTGCTGCTGATCGTGGCAGGCGCTGTCAACCTGGCCGGCATCCTCCTGGCGCTTTCCACGCCCCTGCTGCCCGACGTCTACCTCGGCGCCCTGCTGGGGCTTGAGTTCGACCTGAAGCTCGCGGTGCTGATGGTGGTCTTCGGCGCCATCGGGGCGGCCGACAGCGGTCAGAACACCGGTCAGACGGCCTATCTGCTGGAGTTCGCGCCCGAGCGGACCCGGCCGGTCTACCTCGCGACCTACTATCTCTTCGCCTTCCCCTTCGCCTTCATGCCGATCGCGACCGCACTGCTCATCGGCGCCGAGGGCCGCTATCTCCTCGCGTTCATCGTCGGTGCCGCCGCGGCAGTAGGGAATCTGCTGCTCTACCGCAGCCTCACTCCGCTTCGCGGAACGGCAGCAGGCGGCTCCGCGCCGGTGTCGTAGAAGACCTCCGAGAGCCGGACGGCGACGACGACGACAACGACAAAGGCCGGGCTGGCGTCGCCGTCAGTAAACGACACTGCCGGCTCTCCAGCCCCTCCACAACGACCCACGACGACGCAGCGGCCTCCAGCGCATGACACCCCGATTCTTTTCCCTTTTTCGAAATTGCACTTGACAGGTGATAAATAGTGGAGTAATATAGTCCAGAATAAACATGGAACTTATCAAGCGGAACACAGGCTACGGACTCAGAGCACTGCTGCACATGGCGGCGAATCGCGACGTGGACGCATTCACGGCCGAGGAGCTTGCCGAGGTGGCGGATACCAGTACCGACTTCATGCACAAGATCATGCGGTCGCTGAAAGATGCCGGGATCGTAAGCGCAAAGCGCGGGCCGAGCGGTGGCTTCAGTTTTGACCGAGCACCCGAGGACGTGAGTCTACTCGAGGTTGTCAACGCGATCCAGGGCGAGTTTAAGGTGAATCGCTGCGTGATCGGGCTGAACGTCTGCCCGCGGTCCGGTGCATGTCCGCTACGGCCGACGTGGCTTAGGATCCAGGAGGAGCTTGAGGCCGGACTGGGCGCGCAGACGATCGGCGAGATCGCGGGAGAGATCTGTCCTGTGGATGAGGATGACGAGTGACGGGAACGGCTGGCGGGGTGCAGGTCCCCGCCGTGCAGCAACGACAACCAACTCCGGAAGCTGAGGAGATCACAATGGTCGCGAAGACACTGCGCAAGATAGTACACATCGACGAAGAAAAGTGCGACGGCTGCGGTCTGTGCGTGCCGTCGTGTGACGAGGGCGCGATCCAGATCATCGACGGGAAGGCGAAGCTGGTCGCGGAGAACCTCTGCGACGGGCTTGGCGACTGCCTCGGCGAGTGCCCGCAGGACGCGATCAGCATCGAGGAGCGCGAGGCCGAGGAGTTCGACGAGGAGGCGGTGGAGGAGCACCTGCGCGA
>JBNJEK010000173.1:0-9612 GCA_051745855.1 Armatimonadota bacterium | reverse complement strand
GCCCTCGTCTGTCTCTCCGCCTGTGAATGCGCACAGGTTGACCGCCGCGCCTCGGGCGGTAGTGAGACCCTCATCGAGGGGCCGCCCTCACTCTCCCGTGGCCGGTCGGATGATCACCTCGTCGAGGTCGTACCAGTGGCCCTCTTTGACCGCACTGCGCGAGGAGCGCACGAAGTAAAGCCCCTCCAGCACCTGGAGGTCCGGGTATTCCTCCCGCACCATCCGCACATCGAAGGTAAGCTCATGCCACTGCTCGTCGTCATGCAGGACGTAGTCTGCGACCGGAGTGAGGTTCGACTCGACCGCCGGGTTGATCGCGACACGCAATGCCGAGCGGCCGAAGGGCTTGAGCGCAACGACCAGCGGCGTCCCCTCGCCGAGGCGGTAGCGGACGAAGACCTCCGGGTAGCGATCGATGTCCCAGCCGACGGGGTGGATGCGCGCGGGAATGCCGCCCTCATCGGCGGGCGCTCGCACATGCCGGTAGTTCGTGCCATCGCCGGGAGGCTCGTAGCCGGCGGGGATGTTCCGGGTGTTCGGACCATGCCGCACGCCGCCCTCGACGACATCGCGGTAGCCCGCGGGTCCGGGGTAGCCGTAGCTCTTCCACAGCCACCACGCGCTGTCGTCCTCAGGCCCCCACGTCGAGTGAATCAGCGGCTCCGAAGGATCGACCGACTCTTCGACCCGCACGTATCCCGGCGCGCGATGGATGCGCCCGTCGGCGTTGTGCACCTCCGCCCGGATCGCGTAGTCGTACGCCTCGTCGTAGACATGCGTGATCTCCGCTCCCTCGGCGACCTTCCCGTCCCCGAGCCACCAGCGGACGCTCTCGGGCCGGGCATCGCCGTGGACGACCGCGCGCATGGTCACCTGCTCACCGGGCGTCACCTCGAAGGGCTCCACCACCACCTGTGCCGCCGCGCGCCCGTCGTCGCCGTGCTCGTAGACGCCGATGTCAGGGGCCGCGCCCGACCATGCGAGACTCACCGGGTCGCCGTCCTCCCAGCGGACCTCCCGGTCGAGCCGCAGCGTGCTCGCCTCGTGGTCCACCTCGACGACGCGTGCCCGCTGCTCGGCAGTCCCGATGGCGACGAGGTCGCCCTGCTCGCCGTCGATCCCGTAGCCGTCGTAGAAGGGCGCCGCGTCCTCGACCGCAAGCAGCGTCCCGTCGCCTGCGCCCACTGCCGCAGTCAGGAAGCACCCCGCGTCGCGAAGCGGACTGTCCTCGCGGAGCGCGTGGTCGTAGTTCTCCCAATCCCGGTAGCCGGGCTCAACATTCATGTTCCCGAGGTAGCGCGCGCCGCGTTCGTCGCGGACTTCCTCGCTTTCCAGCGCCTCGACCGTCAACTCCTCGCCGTAGTCAGACACGACCGCCTCTTCCGGCCCGGAGGTCGCGAAGACGTTGCTCACCAGCCGCACCTGCTCGGGCGTGCCGCCGGACAGTCGAATCTGACGCTGCCACCCGTATTCGTCATTTCTGCTGAAGATGTTGTTGGCGAAGAGCAGGTCGCGGGTCTGACCGTGACTGCTGTTGGCGGCGATGCCGTAGTGTTCGTTGTCGTCGAAGACGTTGTTGTAAAGGCGGATCGAGTCGAGGTAGACGTCGCGGAAGGGGTAAAGGTTGATCGGACCGTGCGGGTTGCGGAAGACGCGGTTGAAGCGGAAGATCCCCAGCGTGGTCGCGAACTTCGCGTTGGCGCTGCCCGACCATCCGCTGTTGAACGCGTTGGTGACGATGTTGTGCTCGAAGAGCACGTGCTGCGTGCCGAAGTGCTCGAAGCTGCGCCCCCATGCCGCGTGGAAGACATTCCCTCGGATGACGATGTACGAGTTGGAGTGGTCCGGGTGGAACTGGAAGGGCGAGTGCCCCGCGCGGCTGATGGTGTTACCCTCGAAGAGCAGTCGGGTTGTGTCTGATACGCGGAGCATGTTGATGCCGCCGGTGTGTCGCTCGAACGCGCTGTTGCGCACGGTCACGTCCTCGCAGGTGTCGATGTGCGACGCGCCGCCGGTGGAGCCGATCATCCGGCAGTCGTCGATCGTCACATGCGAGCAGTTGCGGACGATCAGCCAGCCGCGACCTGCGCCGTCGGGCCGAACGTGAAGCCCCTCAAGCCGCACATGCTCGAGGCCGTCGAGCACAATCGCCATCTCCCCGCTCTCTCCGGTGAGCCTCGCCGTCATGCGTTCCTCTGCGCGGAAGACGATCGGCGCCTCGTCGGTCCCGCTGCTCGTCGGCCGCAACTGGCCCGGATAGTCGCCCGGCAGCAGGATGACCGTGTCCCCGGCTTCCGCGGCCTCCGACGCCTTCTCCAGGCTCTGCCACGGCGCTTCGCGGGTGCCGGCATCTCCGTCATCGCCATCCGGTGTGAGATAGTATTGCTCTGCGGCGCATGATCCCAACGCCGCCACTGTCAGCGCCGCGCTCAGCATCAACATCCACGCGTGTGTGGTCATGAGCGTCTCAACTCCCCTGCGTTTCACACTGCCTGGTCTCTGACCAATGCGCTTCCGTCACTGGGCCTGCTCAACACGTCCGAACTGCATTTCGTCCACCCACAGCACCTGATCGGGCGGGTCGCCCCCGCCGAACTGGATGACCAGCCTCGTGTACCCGGGCTCAAGGTCGATCTCCGTCTCGTACTCGCGCCACGCCTCACTTGGTTCGATCGGTATCTCGCCCCCGCCGCCCATCGCCCCGTGGACGCGCACCGAGGCGGTCGTGGCGTTGCCGCGGGCGTGGAAGCGAAGCACGTAGGTTCCGCCGGTCTGCAGGCGCATCGGCTGCGCGTTGAGATACATGCGCAGTTCGGGCCGCTCGAACTTCAGACACGACTCGCCCGCGACGGCGTCCTCCTGGCTCCACCACGGCCATGATTCGCCCATCTCTCGCGGGTGGGAGACATTCCATCCCCGCGGCGGATAGTTCGGGTTGCCCTCCTCGAAGTCGCCGTTGCGCAGCACGCTGACGATCTCCCCGACGAAGCTCTCTCGCAGGGTCAGCGTCGGCCGCGGACGGGCGTCGGGGGCGAAGCGCACGAACACCTCGGCTCCCTCGCGCACCTGCCCGGCGATCTGCCCATGCCCGCGGGTGCTGCGCTCAGGATCCCAGCGGTCCTGCACGAGTAACTCCGCGCCCTCGGCCGCGAGTTCGTAGACGCCCTGCTCGCGCGGAGTCATCGTTGCGAAGGCGATGATCTCGCCGGTGTCCGCCACCGCGCTCTCAAGCTCCAATGTGTATGTCCCCGCGCCGTCAGTCACCTCAAGCTCCACCGCCGCCGGCGGCGCCGTCATGTCACGCAGCGGGTCCACCCACACGACCGACTCACCACCGCCGGCGAGCGCGAACTGCAGCATCCCGTCATCCCACGCAAACTCCACCGCCCGCGCGGCCTCCGGCTCATGCGGCGGCGCCACCAGCACCACCGCGGGCTCTTCCGGCAGCCGCACCTGAGCCTGCACCGGCTCCTCGTGTGCGATCACGATCTGCGCGGCCGCCGCGGGGCTGTCGTAGTCGCAGGCCACATCGCACACAGTGTTCGCGCTGAAGAGCGCCGATCCTTCGGCACTGACGAGAGACGCGCCCTCGGCCATCCAGCGTACCGCCGCGCCGTTACCGGCCTGCGCGAGCGTGGCCACCAGCCCGTCGGAGGCGAGCGGACCGGCCTGCGCGACGCCCCGGTCGGCCTGCGCCCGGCGCTGCAGCAGGACGGTCTCCTCAAGGCCAGCACGCTCGTACGCGAGCGCCAGCGCATCCCCCGCGTCAATCCTCCGCAGGTTGGCGATGGCGGGGCCGCTATCCGCCTCGTACGCCTCCATCACCGCGAGGATGCGCTCCTCCGCCCGCTGCGTCTCCGGGATGACACGGATGTTGAACTGCTGCGGGAACATCTCAGTCACGCGTGAGAATGCCTTCGTGAGTACCGGGTGCGGGCGCTCATCTGTCTGCGCGTATGTCATGTCATCGGGCACGAGGTGGTGCACGCCCATCCGCATGTGGCGCTGGCGGATGGTCATCTGCTGGGCATCCTCGTCGATCTGCGCCGCCTCGAAGGCATTCAGCAGCCACGTGTACTCCGAAGGCTCGGGCGCCGCAAGCTCATCGTAGACCACGAAGACGTCCGGCCGGATGAACACGACAGTCCGGTCGAACTGCTCCAGCAGGTCGGCGTAGGCCTCCGAGGCGTCGCCGGTGAATGCGCAGTAGCGCGGGGAGTTGAAGAACGCGCTGATGTTCCCGCGCGAGGTGATGCTGATCGGCTGGCTCTCGCCGTTGACCAGCAGCGTATTGTGCGCGTTGCTCGCCTGGAAGAAGTTGCGCCAGTAGTCGTCGCCGTAGTACGTGTAATGCCCTGCGTCCACCGCCATGATCTCTCCGCCCGCGTGCAGCACGAACGCGTTCTGATCGGCGTGAGCGTGCGCGTGGGCGCCGTAGCGCGAACTGCGGAAGAAAATGCGGTTCCCGGCGTGGTCGTAGAAACGATCGTAGGCCGCGAGCTTCCCGACGTCCCCGAAGGCCCGCGCCTGCGCGATGTCAACCGGCGGTCGCGGCTCCATGCCCGACTCGGAGGCGTACCACAGGAAGAGTCGGTCGGGGTTCGCCACCACCGTGTCGCTCCACCACTTCACCCACGGACTGTCGGTGAGGGTGGCGAGGAGATTCGAGATCGCCGCGTCATTGCCGTTGCCGAAGATCGGCGAGTGCAGCGAGTACACGTCCCCCCAGTGTTGGTACCAGTAGTTGAGGCACATGCAGTAAAGCCAGAAGTCGGCGGAACCGCGTATCTGCGGCGTCTCGAAGAGGTCGATGCCCGTCGCGGTGCGCATCGCCGCGAGCGCGTCGAGGATCAGCATGTACTTGTACGCGTAGTAATGTCCCTCACTGTATCCGCCGTCGCGCGCGAGGTAGGGGAGGCGGTTGACGTACTGGCGGAGCATCCAGTCGGCCCACTCGGCGGCGCGTTCGGACTCATCGGCGATGGAGAGGATCGTCGGCAGCAGCGCGTGCATGCACTGCTGCCCGTGTGAGTGCTGGAAGCCGAGGTGCAGGTTGACGCTGTCGCGAATCCAGCCCATCGCGTTCTCGCCGTGATACTCGACATGCTCGATGACCGCATCGCGCTGAGAGTCGCTGAGAGCGTCGTACACCCAGTCATACGCGAGCGCAACGTTCTTGAGGCCGTATTCGTACGCGAAGACCACGGTGTCGTGCGATCCGCGGTCCTCGAGGTGGTAGTCGATGCGGAAGGGCGCGAGAAACTCCAGCCACCGTGCCGCGGCCTGCGCATACTGCTCTTCGCCGCTTATCAGGTGGGCGTGAGCGAGGGCGGCGGTGAGGCGAGCGTGGCGGTTGAGGTTGCCCCTGCTGTATCCTGACGGGACGAAGCCCTCGCCGTCGCGCAGGACAAAGACGCGGCCGCGTTCGGTCCCGGGGTCGTCCGGGATGGGCTCAAGCGCAAGCTCCGGCGGGGAGGCCCCAAGGGCCTGGTCCGCCTCGTACCTCAGCGTCTCCCAGGCGGTCTGCGCGGCGCCGTGACGCCGGTCGCGGTACTCGTCGAGCGTGTCCGGCGTCACGAAGATGCGAGGGTGGGCGGGCATATTCGCGATGATCTTCGAGGTCGGCGGCACCGGGATATGCACCGCGCCATCAGGCACGATGAAGCTCTTCACGGGGGAAGGATCGGAGACCTCGCCCTCTGCATTCACCACGAAGTAACGCCACCACCACCGTCCGGGCTCAAGGACCTCGGAGTGATTGTAAAAGGGCATATCGATGCCATCGACGCGGATTAAGTCGTCATCGAAGGCCTCGCTGGTGGACAGTTCAATGATGTATGAGGCCGCGTTTTCATCGACTCGCCAGATCATCGGCGGCGGGTTGATCACGACCTCCGCGCCGTCCTCGGGCGTCAGCGGCGGGTGGGTCGCGGGCTGTGGCGATGTATCCACCTCGAAGGCGAAGCTCATCGTCGCGCAGAGGCAGCACGCGGCGATCAACACTGTGAGGCCGCCGGTGCGAAGTGCGATGCACAGATCACTCATCTGAGCCACTCCTTTTCCGGTCTCAGGTCATCCCGCTCCACCTTGCCGCCGGTGGCATGTCGGCAGTGAGCATTAGTTTCTCCCCGGCAGGCCCTCACCCCTTTCTCAGCCGCAATAACCCTGACTGATTGGGGAGGCCCCAGTCGTTTCTCGGAGAAATCCTACTCACAGGCGCTCAGGCGCCTGCACGGACCGACGAGTGCCCCAGGGAAGCGGGTGGTGTGATTGAACGCGCGAATCGTACTGGCAGCAGCCGTCGCGGCCATAGTGGCGATGCCGATGATATGCCTCGGTCAGGATGAGAGCGCCGAGGCGGCGGCGCCTTTCGAACACCCCGAGAGCAGTTGGGTCGAAATTGACGGAGAAGTTTACGGCGCGAAATCGCCTGACGACAATCCCATCGGCGGTGGGGAGGGCTACGACGACATATACACCTCCGGCGACATCACCGTCACCACTGCTGACGAACTCAAGGTCGCGCTGAGCGAGGCCGAGGCGGGGCAGGTCATCTACGTGCCCCATGGCGTGGAGATCGACCTGACGGGGGAGTCGAGCCTGAGGATCCCCGGCGGCGTGACGCTCGCGGGAAGCCGTGGGTATGAGGGATCGCCCGGGGCGCTGATCAAGCGCCTCAGCGGCGGCAACATGCTCAATACCGCCGGGGATGAGGTGCGGGTCACCGGGTTGCGCTTTGAGGGGGCCTACGGCGGCACCGAGCGGATTGCCATGTCCGCGTCGTTCCTCTCCATCAGCCACTTCAACGTTGAGGTGGACAACTGCGAGATATACAACTTCAACGTTCGAGGGATCGGCGTCGGGGCGTCGGCGATGGGCGCGTACATCCATCACAACTTCATGCATCACATCTGGCGATCGGGCCTCGGCTACCCTGTCTCGACCTCATCCAGCAACACCCGCGTGATTGCGAATCGATTCAACATGGGCCGCCACCACATCGCGTCCAGCGGCAGTCCCGGATCGGGCTACGAGTTCGCGTACAACTGGATCGGCTCGGAGGCCATCAGCCACCACGTGGACATGCACGGCGGCCGCGACCGCGGCGACGGGACGGACATCGCCGGCGACTGGATGCACGTGCATCACAACACATTCCTCGGGACCGTGCGCCCGGTCGCGGTGCGCGGCGTGCCCTCCCAGGGCGCGTGGATTCACAACAACTGGTTCCACCTGCCTGAGCCCGGGCAGCGGGTCGTACGCCCCTGGCCGGTCGGCGGGGACACCAACGTGCATCTTTACAACAACGCATACGGCGAGGAGGCGCCTGTGATCCTCGACGCCGGCTTCGAGGCCCACCACGACGCTTTTGAGGCCGCGATGGTGGCCTATGAGGCGCGGCGGCTTCAGCAGGCGAGCGTGTGGTTCGAGCAGGCCGCTGAACTCGCCTCCACCGATGCGGAGCGCGCGGCCGCGCTGCTCCACCTCGGGCATGCGCAGATGGCGATGGACGCGACGCACGCGGCCCGCCCGGTCTACGAGCAGGTCCTGACCATCGACGGAGCCGACCGACGCCACCGGGCCGACGCGCGCAACCGCCTGCGGCGGATTGAGCGCATGGAGGCCGCGAGGCCTGAGCCGGAGTGGGAACTGGCCTTCGAAGATGACTTCTCGCGAGACGAGATCGGCGATGACTGGAAGGCACTGCTCGGGCAGTGGGAGGTCGAGGATGGTGCGCTGCGCTCCGGCAGCGAGCATGCGGAGATCGTCATCACCCGCCCCTTCACCGGTCTGCACCGCTTCGAGCTTGAAATCATGACGCCCGCGGATACCGTCCGACCCTGCGACTTCAGTCCGGCGATCCACAGCCACGTGCCGGATGTCTCGGGACGGCTGCACACCGCCGGCTACTGGCTGCAGTTCGGCGGGGCTGGGAACACGCTCAATCGCATCCTGCGTGACGGCGCCGAGATGGATACTACGAGCCTCGATGTTTTCATCGAGCCGGGTCATGTCCACGAGATGGTTGCGGAATTTGATGGAGAGATGGTCCGCCTTGTCGTGGATGGAGTGACCGTGATGGAGGCGCCCGACAGCGCGCCTCTCCTCGGCACCGATCGCCGCACGGTCGGGCTGGTGACATACAACGTAGCGCGCGTGCAGAGCGTGCGGGTGTACACGGCGGAGCCGGTCTGACCGGACTTGACGACCAGCGGCGTGAGCGACACACCTGGAGGAGTCAATCATGCGCAGATCCTGCGTGCTTGCGATGACGGTGACACTGGCGGTGGCGATGAGCGGCGTGGTGGAGGCCGCGACCGACCTCTTCGGCGACCCGCTTCCCGAGGGCGCAGTGCAGCGCCTCGGGAGCCTGCGCCTGCGCTACGGCGGCGTCGGCGACCTCGACTATCTTCCCGACGGCCGCGTGGTCGTCGCGACCGGCGCGAATTTCGACATCTGGGACATGAGCGTGGGGGAGAAGGTGGAGAGCCATCAGGTCACCTCAGGAGACCTGGGCAGCGGACGTGCAGGCGCCACCGCGATCGATATCAGCAGCGACGGAAGTACGATGCTGGCCGCTGACAGCGCCGGCAACGTGTATGAGTGGGACTTTGAGGCCGCGGAGGTTGCGCGGGAGTGGGAGACCGGGCAGGGACGCCTGGCCAGCGTGTACTACTCCGCCGACGAGACGCGCGCACTTACCTGCGGCGTCAATCCCGCCACCATCAAGGAGTGGGAGATCGCGACCGGGGAGGAGCTTGTCGCGGCCACCAGTGAGCTTCACTCCGCCCGCCAGGCGATCTACGGGCCCGGCGATGAGTCGGCGTTCATCCACGGGGCCGCGGGCTCGGACTCGGTCGTGGCGCAGTTCGACCTGAGCGATGGCAGCCTGATACGCGACTTCCTCCAGGATTATTACACGCACACCCGCAGCATCGCGCTCTCGCCGGATGGCGAGCGGCTGCTGGTGGGCAGTCGCACCCGCGCGACCGAGTGGCAGGTCGCGCCCGAGCATGAGTTGCTCAACACCTTTCGCGGACACCACGGTGGCGCGGTCACGTCCGTCGCCTACGCACCCGACCCCGACCAGCTTATGACGGGCTCGCGCGATGGCTCGATCCGACTGTGGGATCGGCTGCCGGATGGGGGCGAGGTGCTCAACCGCTGGTTCGCTCACTCCGGTCACGTGAATTACATCCTCGTGTCGCCGGATGGCAACTGGGTGCTCTCCTACGGCGGGGGGAACTTCTTGGTGGAATACGGCCTCGCCGACGGTGAGCCGCGGCTTGAGTGGGACCGCCACGAACTCGGCGTCCAGGCGGTTGCGATTGCGCCGGACGGCCGGGCGATCAGCGGCTCCGCCGACGGCACGGTGCGCGTGTGGGATGCGCTCAGCGGCGAGCAGTCGCTTGTGATCGAGGGCGCCACGCAGGGCGCGTGGGCCGTCGCCGCCTCACCGGATGGGCAGCGCATCGCCGCAGGCTGCAAGGACGGCGTGGTGCGCGAATTCTCCGCCTCCGACGGCAGCCTGATCCGCGAGCTTCACGGGCACCTCGGGTACATCCGCGCGGTCGAGTACATGCCCGACGCATCGGCCGATGGCTCCGCGCC
>JBNJEK010000172.1:0-9658 GCA_051745855.1 Armatimonadota bacterium | reverse complement strand
CGCATCGGTTGTGCCCTGCAGTATCATCACGCGCGGGCCGGCAGCAGTGCCGGCCCGTTCGCGGAAGCAGTTTCCCGTGATCCGACGCCGGGCCGCCGCAGCAGCTATCATACGACCACAGGGGCGCCATGAGTAAGCAGACGCCGGAGTTCGTTCACCTTCACGTACACACCGAATACTCTCTGCTCGATGGAGCCACGGCGCTGTCGAAGCTGCCCCCGCGCGTGGCCGAGCTTGACATGCCCGCGTGCGCCATCACCGACCACGGCGTGATGTACGGGGCGATCGACTTTTACAAGGAGTGCGACGAGGCCGACATAAAGCCGATCATCGGCTGTGAGTTCTACGTGGCCCCGCGGACGCGCTTTGACAGGGAGAACCGCGACCGCTCAGCCTACCACCTCGTGCTGCTGGCGGAGAATAACGAGGGCTACCGGAATCTCGTCGCACTGGCCTCTCGGGCGTCGCTGGAGGGATTTTACTACAACCCGCGCGTGGACCTGGAGCTTCTCAGCGAGTACAACGAGGGATTGATCTGCCTCACCGCGTGCCCGCAGGGCGAGCTTGCGAAGCTGGTCGCGGGCGACGACCTCGAGGGCGCGAAGCAGTTCGTCGAGCAGTACCGCGCGATGTTCGGTGAGGACAACTTCTTCATCGAGATCCAGGACCACGACCTCGAGATCGAGCGGCAGACGATGCCGGGCATCATCCAGGTGGCCGAGGAGATGGGCGTGCCGCTGGTGGCGACCAATGACGTGCACTACCTCAACAAGGAGGACCACCGCTATCAGGACGTGCTGCTGTGCATCGGCACGAACAAGTGCGTGCATGAGCAGGATCGCCTGCGGATGGAGACCGAGCAGTTCCACCTCAAGTCGCCCGAGGAGATGGCGGAGACGTTCGCCGACTATCCGGAGGCGCTGAGCAACACCGTCGAGATCGCCGAGCGTTGCAACGTGGAGATCGAACTGGGCACGTTGCGACTGCCGCACTACGACGTGCCCGAGGGCCACGACCTCGACAGCTTCCTGCGCGAGCGCTCGATGGAGGGGCTGCGCGACCGCTACGACTGCGCGGAGGGCGAGGACCCGCCGGCCGAGGCCGTCGAGCGGCTGGATTACGAGCTTGACGTCATCCGGCAGAAGGATTACTCGGGGTACTTCCTGATCGTGGCGGACCTGTGTGACGAAGCGCACCGCCGGGGAATGCTCATCGGTCCCGGGCGTGGTTCGGCGACAGGCTCGATGGTGGGGTACGCACTTGGGATCACGCAGCTTGACCCGCTGAAGTACGGGCTGATCTTCGAGCGGATGCTCAACCCGGACCGTGAGAGCCCGCCGGACATCGACCTCGACTTCCCGGATGATAAGCGCCAGGAGATCATCGAGTACTGCAAGGAGAAGTGGGGCGAGGACCACGTCGCGCAGGTCATCACATTCAACACGCTTGGCGCCAAGCAGGCGATCCGGGACGTGGGCCGGGCGATGGATGTGGAGCTTGACCGCGTGGACACGCTGGCGAAGCTGATCCCGGGCGGCTCGAGCATCGAAGAGGCGCGGGAGGCTGTGAGCGAGCTTCAGCGACTGATGGAGGAGGACGGTGAGCTTGCGGAGGTGCTGGAGGCGGCTGAGCAGCTCGAGGGACTGGCGCGACACTGCTCGGTGCACGCGGCGGCCGTGGTCGTCTCCGACGAGCCACTGATGCAGAAGGTGCCGCTGCGGCGTGACAAGGACGAGACGATGCCGGTCACGCAGTACTCCATGAAGCCGGTGGAGGACGTGGGGCTCGTCAAGATCGACTTCCTGGGGCTCAAGACCCTGCAGGTCGTCAGCAAGACTATCGAGCTTGTGAAGCAGCGGCATGGCGATGAGATCGACCCGCTCAATATGCCGCTTGACGATGAGAAGACCTACGAGATGCTCGGCGACGGAGAGACCGACGCGGTCTTTCAGCTTGAGAGCGAGGGGATGCGGCGGATCCTGCGGCAGCTCAAGCCGAACACCTTCGAGCATCTCATCCAGATGATCGCGCTCTACCGGCCCGGTCCGATGGCTTACGCGGATACGCTCTGTGAGCGGCGGCATGGCGCGGAGGTGACGTACAAGCACCCGGACATCAAGCCGATTCTGGAGGAGACCTACGGGATCATCCTCTACCAGGAGCAGGTGATGCGAACCGCATCCGACCTTGCGGGCTTCAGCATGCCTCAGGCGGAACTGATCATGCGGGCGATGGCCAAGAAGAAGACGAAGCAGATGCAGGAGATGAAGCCGCTCTTCATCGACGGCTGCGTGGAGAACGGGATAGACCGCGCGGTTGCAGAGAGCATCTTTGAGGACATGGAGACGTTCTCGAACTACGGCTTCAACAAGTCGCACTCGACCGGCTACGGGCTGGTTGTGTACTGGACGGCGTACCTGAAGGCCAACTACCCCGAGGAGTACATGGCGTCGCACCTGACGACCGTGATGGACAGCAGCGACGATGTGGCGAAGTACGTGAGCGCCTGCCAGGGGATGGGGCTGGAGGTGCTGCCGCCGTCGGTGAACCGGTCCGACGCCGAGTTCGGTGTGAACGAGGACGGGGAGATCACCTACGGCTTCGCGGCGATCAAGAACATCGGCCGGGGGACCGCGGACGCCATCGTGTGCGAGCGGGAGGAGGACGGGCCCTTCAAGAGCCTGTCGGACTTCTGCGGGCGGGTCTCGTCGAAGGATGTGCCGGCGTCCACGCTGGAGGTGCTGGTGAAAGCGGGCGCCTTCGATGAGTTTGGCGAGCGATCGGCGCTGCTGGCGGCGGCGCCGGCGGCACACGCCGCCGGGCAAAAGCGCCAGGCCGACAGGGAGATCGGGCAGAACTCGCTCTTCGGCGGTGATGGCGGCGGATTGGGCGAGGTGGAGGAGATCCCACTGCCGGATGTGGAGCCGCTCAGCGACCGGGAGAAGCTGGACCTTGAGAAGGAGTTGCTGGGCTGCTGGATCAGCGAGAACCCGCTTCTCAAGGCGCAGGAGAAGATAGCGCAGTGCACGAACGCGAAGCTCTCGGAGTTGACGGAGTTTTCTGACGGGCAGGAGCTTGTCGTGGGCGGGATGATTCGCAACTTCAAGCCGCACACGACGAAGAAGGGCGACGCGATGTGTTTCTTCACGCTCATGGACAACGACACCGAGGTCGAGATCACTGTCTTCCCGCGGCTCTTTGAGGAACGGATGGAGATCATCGAGGACGACCGGATCGTGATCGTGACGGCGAAGCTGGAACTGAAGACGCGGATGGGCGCGGGTGGCGAGGAGATCGAGGAGGCGCGGATGCTGGCGAATCGCATCACGCCGATCGAGACGGCGACGAAGATCTCCGAGACGCGCCAGCGCGACGCGGAGATGAGCCGCAGGCAGAAGGAGGAGGCGCGCGAGGCCCAGCGTCTCGCGGCGAATCCGCCGCGGATGCGAGTGCGCCTGACGCCTGGCTGCGACTGCGAGTGCGTGGTCGATGAGTTGCGCAGCGCAATTTTCAACCATCCGGGCGTGCTGCCGGTGGCAGTCGAGATCCCGGGACCGGCCGGGTCGCGCGTGGTGAATCTCGGTCCATCGTGGACAGTGGACGGCGACAACGGCTTCAGGGAGTCTATCGGCCGCTGCCAGTGGGTCGATGGAGTGGAGATCAGGAGGAATTGACACTGGAGGCTGGCACATCCGCACGACTGACCTCCCCCGGCCTCCTACACGACAGTCAGCCACCCCCTCCGTTCCGGAGGGGGAATGAGTTCAGGTGTCGGCAGATAGCGCCCTGTCGCATCAGCGCGGCGTATTGCGTTCTCCCCCTCTCCGGGCCGGAGAGGGGCGCCGGGGGGTGAGGTCCGGTTCGCCAGCAGTGTCGGATCATCCGAGCAAGAGGTGCATCACACTGTCCGATCTGATCAGCATAGTTGACGGCCGGGCCGATCTTGAGATCTGCCTTGCCGAACTGAGCGAGCGCCGGTTGCGCAGGCAGCCCGCGCACATCGAGCAGGCCACGCGCGAGATCGTCGAGCGCGTGATGGCCGAGGGCGATGCGGCGGTGGTCGAGTACACCTGCCGCTTCGACTGCCCGACCTTCGACGCCAGTCAGATGCTCGTGCAGCCCGATGAGATCCAGGCGGCCTACGATCACGCGCCCGACGACTGGGTGCGGGCATTCCGCCGGGCGCGAGAGAACGTGCTGGCCTACCACGAGCGGCAGATGCCGCGATCGTGGCTGGAGGACTTCGACGGGATGATGATGGGCGAGCGGGTGCGCCCTGTCGACTCGGCGGGCGTACACGTGCCGGGCTTCAGCGCGCCGCTCTTCGCGACCGTGGCGATGTCGGTGGAGCCGGCGAAGGCCGCGGGCGTCGAGCGGATCTGCATCGCAACTCCGCCGCGCAAGGACGGGACGGTCAACCCGCTCGTGCTGGTGGCGGCGGCGGAGTGCGGGGTCAATGAGATCTACCGCTTCGCGGGCGCGCAGGCCGTGGCGGCGCTGGCATTCGGGACGGAAATGGTCGAGCCGGTCGCGGTGGTCGTGGGGCCGGGCAACCCCTACGTGACGGCGGCCAAGCGGATGGTCTACGGGCAGGTGGGGATCGACAACCTCGCCGGCCCCAGCGAGTCGATGATCATCGCGGACCGCCACGCCGATCCGGCGTGGGTGGCCGCCGACCTGCTGGCGCAGGCCGAGCACACCGGCGACAACACGGTGGTGCTGGCCACCGAATCGGAGGACCTCGCGCGTGCGGTGGAGGCGGATGTCGCGTCACAGACCGAGGCGCTCGAGCGGTCGGAGTTGATCCGGCAGTCGCTCAGCGAGCACGGGATGGTGGCGCTGGTCGCCGACATGGAGGCGGCCGCGAAGCTCGCGAATGAGCTTGCGCCCGAGCACCTGCAGCTTTGCGTGAGCGAGCCGCTGGCGCTGCTGGAGCTTGTCGACAGCGCGGGCGCAATCTTCCTCGGGGAGCTGGCGACGGTGCCGCTGGGCGACTACGCCGCGGGCCCGAGCCACGTGCTGCCAACGGGAGGCGCGGCGCGCTTCTCGTCAGGCCTGTCGGTGTATGATTTCCTGAAGCGCTCATCGCTGATCTACGCGACGGAGCGCGGGTTCACGCGACTGGCGCAGGACACGGAACTGCTGGCGGGCGCGGAGGGCCTCGACGCACACGCGGCCGCGGTGCGCCTGCGACGGAGGTCGGGCTTCGGACCGGAGAGCCGGGAGGAGAGCGGAGAATGAACGAGGAGAGCGGACAGCCGCGCGTCGCGTCGATCCAGCGCAACACGAAGGAGACGCAGATCGAGCTTACGCTGAGCCTCGACGGCTGTGGCGAGGCGGAGATCGACACTGGCGTCGGCTTCTTCGATCACATGCTCACGCACATCGCACGCCACGGGCTCTTCGACCTCACGGTGAAGGCCACCGGCGACACGCACGTGGACTTCCACCACCTCGTCGAGGACGTCGGCATCGTGCTGGGTTCGGCCATCGCGGTCGCGATCGGCGACAAGGCGGGCCTCGTGCGCTACGGCATGGCGGCCTGTCCGATGGACGAGGCTCTGGTGCAGGTCGCGCTGGACCTGAGCGGACGCCCGTGGTGCCGCTGCGAGCTTGAGTTCCCGACCGCCAGCGTCGGCGAGTTCGACACCGAGCTTGTCCGCGAGTTCTTCATTGCGGTCGCGAGCAATGCCGCGATGACACTGCACCTTGTGCAGCAGTCGGGCGTCAACTCTCATCACATCGCGGAGGGGACGTTCAAGAGCTTCGCGCGTGCGCTCGATGCCGCGACGAGCCTCGACGAGCGGGTGACGGGGGTGCCCTCGACGAAGGGTACGTTGTGAGCGGCGGGCGAACGGAAAACGGCGAACGGCGGACGCGTCTGAAGACGCGTCCCTCCGAACGGCAAAGGCAAACGACCGCCTTGAGCGGATGAAGGAGACGCGTGAATGATCGCTTTGATCGACTACGGGATGGGCAACCTCGGCAGTGTGAGTAACGCGCTGAGGTTCATTGAATGTGACTACGAAATCACGAGCGACCCGGAGGTGCTGGCCGGGGCGGAGGCGGCTATCCTGCCCGGCGTCGGCGCATTCGGCGATTGCATGGACAACCTGCGCGAATACAAGCTGGTCGAGCCGATTCGCGAGTACATCGCCTCGGACCGGCCCTTCCTCGGGATCTGCCTCGGCCTGCAGCTTCTCTTCAGCGAGGGCGAGGAGATGGGCACCCACGCCGGACTGGACGTCATCCCCGGGCGGGTGGTTCGCTTCACGCACGATCTGAAGATCCCGCAGATCGGCTGGAATCAGATCGACATCAAGCAGGACTGCCCGCAGCTTGAGGGCATCCCCGACGGCTCCTACGTGTACTTCGTGCACTCTTACCACGTGGTGCCGGCCGATGAATCGGTGATCGCGACGACGACGGACTACGGCTACGACTTCTGCTCGGCGATCCGCCGGGGCAACCTCTTCGCCACGCAGTTCCACCCGGAGAAGAGTTCGGACGTCGGCCTGCAGATCCTGCGCAACTTCGTCGGGGAGGCGGGACGCTGATGATCGTGGTACCCGCGATCGACCTGTCCGAGGGCGAGGTCGTGCGCCTCGAGCGCGGCGACATGGCGAAGCGCACGGTGTACTCGGATGACCCGGCCGCGATGGCGCGCCAGTGGGAGACCCAGGGCGCGGGGCGCATGCACGTGGTGGACCTCGACGGCGCGATCGAGGGCCGGCCGATCAACCTCGAGGCGCTGGGCGCGATCTGCGAGGCCATCGAGATCCCGGTGGACATGGGCGGCGGCCTCCGCACGCTCGACGACATCGAGACGGTGCTGGCGCTGGGCGTGCGCTGGGTGCTGCTTGGCACGAGCGCGCTGACAAGCCCGGAGGTGCTGGAGGCGGCCATCGAGCGCTTCGGCGACGCGGTCTGCGTGAGCGTGGACGCGCGCGACGGTCAGGTGGCGATCGAGGGTTGGGTGGAGACCAGCGACATCCCGGCGCTCGAGTTCGCGCAGCAGGTCGAGGCGATGGGCGTGCGGGAGATCGTACACACGGACATCTCCCGCGACGGGATGCTCACCGGCCCGAACCTCCCGGCGCTGCGGGAGATCGCGGAGAACACCGACCTGCGGATCATCGCCGCGGGAGGCGTGAAGTCGCTGGATGACATTCGGGCGCTCAAGGAGCTTGAGCCGCTGGGCGTGGTGGGCGCGATCTCGGGCCGCGCAATATACACCGGCGACCTGCCGCTGCGCGAGGCGGTCGAGATCGCCGAGGGCTGACGCCCGCCGTCAGCCGTTGTTGTTGTGGCCCCGGCGCCTCGCCGGGGGGCGTCCGTCGTTGTCGTTGGAGAGGCGGGCTCTCCCGCGCGCGGGCGGGACCTGTGTCGTTCGCAGCAGAGATGAAGGTCATCAGGAGCCAACCAACAATGCTTGCAAAGCGCATTATTCCGTGCCTTGACGTGAAAGACGGTCGCGTGGTTAAGGGCGTCAACTACGTTGACTTCCGCGATGCCGGCGACCCGGTGGAGCAGGCCGCGTGGTACAACACCCAGGGCGCCGACGAACTGACCTTCCTCGACATCGGCGCATCAGTCGAGGGCCGCGACACCGTGCTCGACATCGTGCGTCGCACCTCCGAGCAGGTGTTCATCCCGTTCACCGTCGGCGGTGGGATCCGCACCATCGAGGACATCCGCGACACCACTCAGGCCGGCGCGGACAAGGTCTCGATCATGACCGCCGCCCTGGAGAACCCGGAGCTTATCACCGAGGGCGCCGAGCGCTTCGGCTCACAGTGCATCGTGGTGGCGATCGACGCCAAGCGGGTGGTGGGCGACGAGGAGAACCTCGGCCCGGCGCCCGACGAGCACATCGAGTGGCGCGTGCATACACACGGCGGCACGAAGCCGACCGAGGTGGACGCGCTGGAGTACGCGCATCGCGCGGAGGAGTTGGGCGCGGGCGAGTTGCTGGTGACGAGCATCGACGCGGACGGCACCAAGTCCGGCTACGACGTCGAACTGCTGCGGCGCATCAGCGAGACGGCGAAGATCCCGGTGATCGCCTCAGGCGGCGCCGGGAACGTGGAGCACCTTTACGAGGCCATCGACTACGGCAAGGCCGATGCGGTGCTGGCGGCGAGCATCTTCCACTTCCGCGAACTGACCATCCGCGAATGTAAGGAGCAACTGGCCGAGCGGGGTGTGCCCGTGAGGCTTTGAGATAGAGCCGCACAGTGGATGCGGAGGGGTTGGAGTGTCATACGAGCAGCTTTGTCCGGAGAACGTTATTGACAGGCAGGAGTTGCGTGACCGCGAGCAGGTCTTCGAGGACCGCGCGGAGGCCGGCCGAGCACTCGCGGAGATGATGGACGCTCTGCAGGGAACCGACGCGCTGGTGCTGGGCGTGCCCGCGGGCGGGGTGCCCGTGGCGGCGCCACTGGCGGAGGAGTTGGGCCTCGAACTCGACGTGGCGGTTGTCAGCAAGATCACGTTGCCGTGGAACACCGAGGCGGGCTACGGCGCGGTCGCCTTCGACGGGACCGTGAGGATCAACGAGCCGCTGCGCGAGCGCCTCGGCCTCAGCGACGAGGATGTCGAGGAGGGGATCGCGGCCACGCGTGAGAAGGTCGAGCGCAGGGTGCGCGAGCTTCGCGGCGAGAGGGCCCTGCCGGACATCTCAGGGCGGACCGTCGTTTTGTGCGACGACGGCCTGGCATCCGGCTTCACGATGATGACGGCGGTCGAGGCGGTCCGTGGCGCCGATCCGGCGCAGTTGATCGTCGCCGTCCCGACGGCACACACGCAGTCGGTTGAGCGGATCGTTGAGGATGTGGACTGCGTGTACTGCTGCAACCTGCGCGGCGGAATGCGCTTCGCGGTTGCCAGCGCCTACCGCCACTGGCGGGATGTCCCGCTGGAGGAGGCGCAGGCGCTGCTGGAGGAGCATGGACGCACCGCTGGCGGGGCGGACTGACCTCGCCTCGCATCATAGGCCGTCCGTCGTTGCCTTTGTGGAGGGCCCGGAGAGCGTGCAGCGTCGTTTGCGAAGGCGAGGCTGGCCCGGCCGTTCCCGTCGTTGTCGTAGCGGCGCACGACCACGACGACGGCAACGGCTAACGACCGGGCCGGCGTCGCGTGGCGCTACACGACAGCGCACGCTCTCCGGCCCCTCCACAACGACAGAACGGATACCGACGAATGATCGGGAGGGCGCGTAGGCCCTCCCCTCCGCAACGGAGTACGACATACGATCGAGGCGTAGACCACTCACTCAGGAGGACTCACGTGTACATCGATGAGCTGACATTCAATGATAAGGGCCTCATCCCGGCGGTTGTCTGCGACCACGAGTCGGGCGAGGTCCTGATGGTTGCGTGGATGAACGAAGAGGCCGTGAAGAACACCGTCGAGACGAAGAAGGCCACCTACTGGAGCCGCTCGCGGCAGACGATGTGGGTGAAGGGCGAGACCTCCGGGAATACGCAGGAGGTCAGGTGGATCCGCACCGACTGCGACGCCGACGTGCTGATGCTCGGCGTGGTGCAGGAGGGCGGCGCCTGTCACGTGGGCTACCGATCATGCTTCTACCGCGAACTGCGCGATGGCGAGTGGGAGACCTTCTGCGAGAAGTGCTTCGACCCCGACGAGGTGTACG
>JBNJEK010000171.1:0-9658 GCA_051745855.1 Armatimonadota bacterium | reverse complement strand
TGATTGTGAATCCACACGCTGAGGCCGCGGTACTGCGACCAGTCGCGCACCCCTCGGTAGCTGACGCTCGTCTGCTCGGGCACGTTCGCCCAGAGCCCGGACTGCTCGCCTTCGTGCACGATCCCGGTGTCCGCGACCAGCCCCTCCCAGTTCGCGAGGCTCTCGAAGTCGCTGAGCACCATCTCATCAGCCCCCGCCGCAACGGATGCGGCGAGGGCAGCGATGCACACGATCGCGCGAACTCCCATCGACGGCGCACCTCCAGTGCGGGCCTACGCGTCCTCCTCGTAGCTGATCACGACCATCAGGTCGGTGACCGTGACGTCGCCCGCATCGTCGGCCAGTGACATCTTCACCGTGTTGCGGCCGTCGCGGAGCAGGCTCGGGGCCGCCTCGATGGCAACCCAGCCGTCCTCCACGGTTCCTGCCGGCAGGCGCTGGCCGTTAAGCGTCAACGCGAATTGCCCGACGTCAGACAGGTCCTCCACCTGCACGCGCATAGTCACCGTGGGCGTGAAGCCCGTCTCCCTCGCAGCGTCGAAGTCCTCGCGGATGATGATGTCACTCTCGGCGGGACTGTCGCTCGTCACGCGCGCGGGAGCGTCAGGGCACAGCGTCGGGCGGGCGTAGAATCGATCGCCACCCTCCAGCCAGCTTCGGGCCGTGCGAGGGCCGCGGTAGGTGGCGTAGAAGTGTTTCGTCTTTCCGCGCATGGTGTCGCGGCTGCCCACCTCGTGCCACAGCGGGCGATTCGGGTTGAAGTAGTTGAACATGTATATGCCATCGACACCCGCCTGCAGCGCGTTGGTGGCGCGGGCGCGGTAGACCTCAAGGGCGTTGCGCCCTTCGCGGTCGCGCAGGCGCGATTCGCTCAGGCCCGCGTACACCTGCTTCCCGTGGCGGTGTCCCAACCGCACGGTCTCCTCCCACTCGTTAAGCCGGAAGTAGCCGCCGGCGGTCACGATGTCCACGAGGTCCTCTGCCAGCCACGTCTCAAGGTCGAGGCCCAGCGCCATGCGGTAGTCGCCGTCATCCTGGATGCGCACTGCGATCAGAAGCGGCCTGCCGCGCTCGGCTCCAACGCGCTCGCACAGATCGCGAATGCGCCGGATGAAGGCAGTCATGGTATCGACATCCTCGGCGCTGGCCTCGCCCTCCCACGCCTGTGAGGCGAAGAGGCACGGGTGGCGGAAGAAGTCCAGTTCGATGCCATCGACGTCGTAGCGCGTGATGACGTCCTCGATGATCGCGGCCATCTTATCGCGAACCGCCTCGTGGGCGTAATCGACGGAACTCCATCTCCCCTTCGGTGGCCGGTCATCGCTGGAGCCCACGAGATACTCCGGGTGGTCCTTCTTCCACTGCGAGAGATTCTCCGGGCGCGAGGCGTCGTGGGTGTCATTCATCCGCTCCGACCAGAAGATCTCGTAATCATGCTCGCGGGCGAACTGCACCATGATCTCCAGAGGATCGATGCCCTGCTCGATGAGTTCGGGCATGATGCAGTTTTCGAACCGCCCCTCCGTCTCGAGGAAGGTCTCCGATGCCCGCGCGTCGTGGCTGTGGCGGGCGAATGTGCCGCGGTTGGTGCAGTAGAAGATGGTATCCACCTGTGATCCGATCAGAGGCGTGGTGCGAACTTCCAGCAGCGCCTCCGGCGTGGCTTCGATGTCATATGCGGTGGCGTCGCAGCCGTCATTGTTGAAGATGATGCGCCGGTCGCGCTCGGCGGCCTGCTGGCGCATCTGCCGGATTTCGTCCAGTGATACATCGGCCGAGACCGCGGACGTAGCGAGCAATCCGGCGGCGATAAGCGCAAGCGTGAACTCAAGCATCGTGTCGACACTCCCGTGAGCAGCATGGTCTGACCGCTTTGACTGTGTATGCCTCAGACGTCGGTTCGCCACAGGCCGACGTGCGTCCTTTGTGCGAGCGTACATGACGAAGCCCCGACGCGGGGTCGGGGCGGGGTTTAGGGACCGCTGAGCGATTCTGCTACCACGCGACCACCTGGACCCGATCACAATTGAGCAGCACGGTTTCCTCCGGACCACCGATGATCGGACCGCCTCCCAACCCGCCGCCCGTGGTCGGGGGCACCGCGAGATTCACCGGCAGATCCGGCCGGAACTGATGCTGCTGTGCGGGTCGCGTGAGGCCGTAGTAGGCGATATCGACGTCATGCAGGACGAGCTTCATGACCGGTTGGCCCGTGTCCTCGGCCACCACCAGAAGCCGCGCCTTCGGCTGTGTGTCGCCGAGGATGTAGGCCTGCTGGATGCGCGGCGAGTGGAAGCTCGGCGGCCCCTTGACGCCGACCATCAGCGGGTCTTCGCCCGCTTCGATGGTCTGGCTTCCGGGCGGGTTACCCTGCGCCGTGCGCTCGAGGATGCCACGGGCCTCGGGCATGCCGGGGAGGTTGTGCCCGAACGCCTCCACCCGAATCCACGACGGGTGCGCGTATGAGGGTGGGCTGGGCGCGGGGCTGCCGATCCCGCTCTCGTATGCACTGCAGAAGCCGTCCGCGAAGGCCTCCTGCTGCATCTGTTCGCTCCAGTCGAACTCGATGAAAAGCTCAAGCTCCTGCTGCGCGCCGGCCGCGCCGGCCGCCAGCAGCATCGCCGCGATCGTCAATGCGACTGCAGTGCGCTTCATCGCTACCTCTCCTCAGTCGAGGATGGGTCGTGTGTAAGGCCTTTGATACGCGGCGGGGGTGGGCCTGCCGCATCCACATGCCGAGAAGTTGCGCAGGACACTTGATCTGCAACGCATGTGGTGTGGTTGTGAGATCCGCCGTCTTTCACGGCTCGGATGTCATGAACGTGCGATCTTGCGCTTCTGCGGGACGTCAAGTACACTGGCGTTGAACTGCGCTGGAGTGCGGACGTTTTGCTTTGTGCGAGACAATGGTTGATATTGCAGTATCATCACATCCGGTATGTTGCTTGACACCAGATCTGATGCAGCCTACGATACAAAGTAAGTCTGCATTCAGGGGATGGCCAGTGATCGCTGAGTCGTGGCGCCAATCAAGTTCGTGACCGGGGGAAGCATGGAGCCAGAAAAGATCAATGACGCCGCCGACCTCGTCCAGAGGCTCGAGGAGACGACAGGGCTCCAACTTACTGCTTCCGCCCCTTTCAACCGGATAGCTGAGATTCTTGTAGATCAGGGCTGTCAGTCAGTTGAGGTAGAGAAGAGCTACTACTGTCGCGATTTCATGTCTCAATACGCGTTTCTTTACGGGCGCGTCCTCGAGGAGATTCCGCGATGGCCGACGCGCTTGCACTTTTTTCGAGAAAACCAGTCTCCCGATCACTACTTGGGATATTCAGTAGTGGGTCCATTGACCAGCCCCGAAGGATCTGCAACCGTCGGCAGAACCGTCATCGGCTACGAGCAGCCCGGCCACTATGTTACCTGTCGTGAGGAGTACACCGCGCACATACAGGGCGTCCGCCATGGACTTGTCGGCACGCCATTCGTGCAGCAGGACGGACGGGTTATGAACTGCGCTCACACATCGGTGTGGGTAATGAACCGCCTCATCAGCAAGGCAGAGCCGACGGTGAAGGACCATTATCCGCATGAGATAGCAGAGATGGCACGTCAGCACATCACACGAGGGCCTTTGCTTCCCACAACAGGGTTATGGGCAGACCAGATTCTTAACTGCGTCCACGGTGTGGGTACAGAACCGCTCTACTACTACTATGGAGACGACGCGCAGAGGTCCCCTGCAGATGGCATAATCTACCGATATGTTGAGTCCGGGCTACCCGTCATTGTTGGTCTCCCGGGACACGCGGTGTGCGTTGTCGGGCACACATTCGATCCGAACCGTCCGCAGGAAGACGATTCAATCGGAGATTACAAGACTCCCACCAGTTGGGTGTCCCATTTTATCGTTCAAGACGAAGCCGCCGGGCCATTCGCATTATTGCCAAGCCGAGAGAGCGAACCGAACCGGCTGGTCGCTGGCCCGGTGCTCAATGCATCAATCAGTGAGAACATTCGTATGATAATCATCCCGCTTCCTCGGAATGTCGTCTTGTCTGGCGAAGCGGCCGAGATCCGTGCGCATCATATCCTGCACTTCGACCCCCGCGTTCAGAAAGCAATGCGGCAGGCATGCGAGACAGAGGTATGCCAGACATACGGGTTGAAGAGCGCGTATGAGCGGGATCATCCTGACCAACGAATGGTCCTCAGGGCATATCTCACCGACAGCAACGAATTCAAGTCGCGGATGTCCAAGTTAGCAGAGGATGGCACGTCATCAGAGGCTCTCGATGTCCTCGCTGACAGGTATCGGTGTCTGTTCATGAGTCGCTACGTCTGGGTAGTCGAGTTGAGTACCGAGCAGTTATTTGCCTGCAATGAAGAGAAAGAGAGGCGCATGATCGGCGAGATCGTGCTGGATGCCACCGCCAGCGCGCATTCCCATCCAGAGTTCGCGGTTCATGTGCCGGGGAACCTATTCTGGAATGACCCAAGGAAGCCGCTGGAGGTCAGACATGAGGATCTCCCCAACGATCGACCGTATCCACACAAGATTCATCGACCTTTAATGCAGGCAGCTAATTCGTGAGTGGAGGGCACTCTTATGCGTCGCGGTGTACAGGTAGATATCGTCGAGGTAGGGAATATTTCGGACGAGGGACGTGCCCTCGATGAAGGTGAGACCCGCCAGGCATCGATGTCTGTCACGATGGCCTGCAGTGAGCAGATGCGGGCGTTGAGGCAATGGCAGGAGGACTCCCTAAGGGGTGCTCGCGGTCACAAAATCCCGCCTGATGCCGAGTAGGAAGATTCTGGCGACAAGGGAGGCCATAGGAAGTGTTCGTGTCCTTTCGGTGATCGTGGCGGCCTGCAACTTGGCGAGTCTGACTTCCGTAAATCCGCCCTTGACAACCCCCACCACATTCTGCTATGGTCCCTCCAACAAACATGATTACTGACTGTTGCAGCCATTCGGTCGTATCCATCTGGGCTTGGCGCTGGCGACTGCGGGTCGCTTAGCGTCTGGTTCACGCTGCAACACAAAGACGAAGAACCAGGCCGCGGGCGGCTCGCTGAATCCCCCGCGGCTTTTTCGGTGTACGGGGTGGCCCATTCCAGCGCCATCTCCGTAATCTGAAGATCAACCCGACACTCCCCCTCCGCTGGCCGCGGGCTTCATCCAACTGAAGCCGCCGCGGTTTTTCGCTTTTCAGCAGTCCACCACCGATCACCACCCACGTGTGACGCGCCCGAACCTCGGCGGCGAGATGAAACACAAAGCATATCATCTCTCCATCGGAGGTCCGGACAATGTACACACCGACGCTCTACGAGTTCGTCAAGAAAGCCGACGAGGGGAACCTCATCCCCGTCTACCGCGAGTTCGTCGCCGACACCGACACCCCCGTCTCAGCGTTCATGAAGCTCCGCCAAAACGCGCAGGCGCGTAGCTGCGAGGGCGAGAACGCATTCCTGCTCGAATCGGTCGCCGGCGGCGAGAATATCGGTCGCTACTCCTACCTCGGCATCGACCCCCTCGAGGTCGTCTCCACCAGGGGTCACTTTGCCACCTTCGGCGAGAACGGCTCCTCCCGCACCCGCGAGCTTGAGGACGGAGAGGACCCGCTCGATCTCGTCCGCGGGATGCTCGCCCCCTACCAGTTCGTCCCCGTCGAGGGCTGCGACCGCTTCTACGGCGGCGCCGTCGGATACCTCGGATACGACACCGTCCGCTTCTTCGAGGACATCCCGGACGACAAGCCCGACGACCTCGGGATGCCCGACGCCCACTTCATGCTCACCGACAGCCTCGTGATCTTCGACCACGTCACCCGCAAGATGCGCGTGGTGGCCAACGCTCACGTCACCGGCGACCCGCAGGAAGCCTACTGGGAGGCCATCAAGCGCATCGACCGCCTCGTGGATGCGCTTCAGCAGCCCCTCCAGCAGACCGAGGGCAACGGCTCGGTGCCCCATATCCCCTCCGACCCGTCGGCCATGCGCTCGACGATGACGAAGGAGCAGCATCGCGAGGCGGTGCTGAAGGCCAAGGAGTACATCTCCGCGGGTGACGCCATCCAGGTGGTGCTCAGCCATCGGATGTCGGCAGACCTTGACGTGGACCCCTTCGACCTCTACCGCGGCGTGCGCGCGATCAACCCCTCGCCCTACATGTACTACCTGAGCTTCGGCGAAAACAAGATCATCGGCGCGTCGCCGGAATTGCTGGTGCGCTGCGAGGACGGCGAAGTCGTGACCCGGCCGATCGCCGGGACGCGGAAGCGCGGGAACTCCGAGGCCGAGGACCTTGCGCTCGAAGAGGACCTGCTCGCCGACGAGAAGGAGCGCGCCGAGCACATCATGCTCGTGGACCTGCATCGCAACGACCTCGGCCGGGTCTGCAAGCCCGGGACGGTCTCGGTCGATGAGCTGATGAAGGTGGAGCGGTACTCGCACGTGATGCACATCGTCTCCAACGTCATCGGCGAGCTGCGCGAGGACCGCGACGCCTACGACGTGCTGCGGGCGTCGTTCCCGGCGGGCACCGTCTCCGGTGCGCCGAAGATCCGGGCGATGGAGATCATCGAGGAGCTTGAGCCCGTCCACCGTGGCCCCTACGCGGGAATCGTCGGATACTTCAGCTTCTCCGGCGCGATGGACACCTGCATCACCCTGCGCACGATGGTCGTGAAAGGCCGCACCGTGCACTTCCAGGCCGGCGGCGGGATCGTCGCCGACTCCGACCCCGACGCGGAGTACAACGAGACGCTCATGAAGGCCGGCGCGATGCTGGATGCGGCGAGGATGGCGGAGGCGGGGCTGAGGTAGGGCAGTTGCCAGTTGTCAGCGACGGCAACGACAACGGCGACCTCTCCCCCGGCCCCTCTCCGTTCCGGAGAGGGGAGAAAGGCGTAAGACCCGGCGCCGTCGGTTTGTCGTTCCCCCTCCGGAACGGAGGGGGTGCCCGAGTGTCCGCTGTCGTTTAGCGGCGCGAGGGCGGGGGAGGCCCGCAGGTCCGAAGAGAAGTCCCAAGGAGGCCCACCAATGATCCTGCTGATCGACAATTACGACTCGTTCACATACAACCTGTATCAGTATCTCTCCGAACTCGGAGAGACCGTCGAAGTGGTGCGCAACGATAAGATCAGGACCGACGAGATCGCCGAGATGGCGCCCGACAGCATCGTCATCTCGCCCGGGCCCTGCACGCCGGATGACGCAGGCGTCTCGTGCGAGACCATCGAGCGATTCGCGGGCGAGATCCCGATCCTCGGGGTCTGCCTCGGCCATCAGTGCATGGGCCAGGTCTTCGGCGGTGACATTGTCCGCGCGCCGCGGCTGATGCATGGGAAGACCTCGCCCATCAACCACGATGGCCGGACTATCTTCGAGGGGCTGCCGAGGCCGTTCGACGCGGTGCGCTACCACTCGCTGGTCATCGACCCGCCGAGCGTCCCGGACTGCCTCGAGGTGTCCGCGCTGAGCGACCAGGACGAGATCATGGCCGCGCGCCATCGCGAGTTCGTCGTGGAGGGCGTGCAGTTCCACCCCGAGTCGATCCTGACGAAGCCCGGCAAGGAGCTTCTGCAGAACTTCCTGACGCTCGCGCGGAAGGGCGCTGTGCGGGAGGCGGCCGCGAAGTAGGCAACGACAACAGCGACCTCACCCCCCGGCCCCCTCTCCGTTCCGGAAGAGGGGGAGAACGGCAGACGATTTGCCAAGAGGTGAATACAATGATCAATGACACGCTCGAGAAAGTCGTAAACGGACAGCCAGTGGATCGCGTGGAGTCTCAGGCCGCGATGGCGTCGATCATGGGCGGTGAGTGCACGCCCGCGCAGATCGGCGCGTTCCTCGTGGCTTTGCGGATGCGCGGAGAGACGGTCGATCAGATCTCCGGCTTCGCGGAGGCCATGCGCAGCGCCTGTGTCCGCATCCGCACGAAGCACCCGAACGTGGTGGATACCTGCGGCACCGGTGGCGACGCGATGGACACCTTCAACATCTCCACGGCCGCCGCGCTGGTGACGGCCGCGGCGGGCGTGCCGGTGGCCAAGCACGGCAACCGCTCGGTCTCCAGCATGTGCGGATCGGCCGACGTACTGAAGGAACTTGGCGTGCGCATCGACCTGGAGCCCGCCGAGGTCGAGGCCTGCCTCGACGAAGTGAACATCGGCTTCCTCTTCGCGCCCAGCCATCACCCGGCGATGAAGCACGCGATCGGCCCTCGCCGCGAGCTTGGCATGCGGACCGTCTTCAACGTGCTCGGCCCGCTCACGAATCCGGCCGGAGCCCGCCGCCAGCTTCTCGGCGTCTTCGACCCGGCGCTGACTGAGCTGATGGCCGGGACGCTCGCCGAACTCGGCTCCGAGCACGCGCTCGTCGTCCACGGTCTCGACGGCCTTGACGAGATCTCGACCACCGGCCCGACACGCATGTCCGAGCTTCGTGACGGCGAGGTCCGCACCTACGAGGTCACGCCGGAGGACTTCGGTCTGCGACGTGTACATTCGCGCGATCTCTTCGGCGGCGAGCCCGCTGAGTCCGCGGAGGTCCTGCTGCGGGCGATCTCCGGAGAGGCCCGCCCGGCCCGCGACATCGTTGCCCTCAACGCCGGCGGGGCGATCTACGTCGGCGGAGGCGTCGGGTCGATCGCCGAGGGCATGGAGGCCGCGCAGGCCACGATCGAGAGTGGCGCCGCGGTCGAGACGCTCCACAGTCTGCGCGAGATGTCGCTCACGCTGGCGGGGGCTCGGGCGGAATGACGGCGACGGAGATGCCTGACATCCTGCGGCGGATCCTGACGAACACGCGGGAGGAGTTGACCACGCGGAGTGCTGCCGTGCCGCCCGCCGAGATGCGCGCGATGGCTGCCGACGCCCCCGACCCGCGCGACTTCACCGCCGCCCTGACCGGACGCGATGATGTTGCGATCATCGCGGAGATCAAGCGCGCGTCGCCCTCCGAGGGCGCCATCCGCGAGGGCGACTTCGACCCGGCCGCCATCGCGCGGCAGTACGAGCAGGCGGGCGCGGCGGCGCTGAGCGTGCTCACCGACGAGGCGTTCTTCGCAGGAAAGCTGGAGTATCTCACGGCCGCGCGGGAGGCCTGCTCGATCCCGGTGCTGCGCAAGGACTTCATTATCGATGAGTACCAGCTTCACGAGGCCCGCGCGGCGGGGGCGGATGCGGTGCTGCTGATCGTCGCGGCGCTGCCGCCGGCTCTGCTGCGCGACCTGCTGGCGCTCACGCACTCGCTGGGCATGACCGCGCTGGTGGAGAGCCACGACGAGGCGGAGCTTGAGGTGGCGCTTGGGTCCGGCGCGGAGGTGCTGGGCGTGAACAACCGCGACCTGCGCACCTTCGAGGTGGACCTCGGCACCACCGAGTGCCTCGCGGCGAAGGTCCGCGGCGACCGGGTGCTCGTCGCTGAGAGCGGCGTGCATACGCGTGAGGACGTCGAGCACCTCGCCGCCGCCGGAGCGGATGCCGCGCTCATCGGCACCGCGCTGATGCGGGCAGAGGACCCGGGCGTGGCGCTGCGGGGGTTGACGGGAGTGGGCAGGAAGGGGCGGCAAGGCTGACCTCACCCCCCGGCCCCCTCTCCGTTCCGGAGAGGGGGAGAACAGCAAAGAGACCCGCCGCCGTTCAGTTGC
>JBNJEK010000170.1:0-9719 GCA_051745855.1 Armatimonadota bacterium | reverse complement strand
ACTCGCGATCAAAGGCGGATCGCCTGCCGTGACGCTGGAGCACCAGCCGTGGCCGATCGCCGGCGACCTGGAGGCCGACTGGATGGACGAAGTCGTGCGTTCAGGCAACTGGAGTTGGGTCGGAGAGCATGAGACCGCGTTCTGCAAGGAGTTCGCGGAGTTCATCGGCGCGAAGCACGCGATGGGCCTCGCAAACGGGACGGTGACCATCCAGACCGCGCTGCAGGCGGTGGGGGTGCGTCCCGGTGACGAGGTGATCGTTCCGGGCAACACGTGGGTCGCGACGATGCAGGCGGCCCTCGACGTGGGCGCGAGCGTGGTGCTCGTGGACGCCGATCCGGAGACCTGGGGCCTCTCCCCCACCGCGGTCGAGGCCGCCATCACCGACCGAACGCGGGCCATCATCCCCGTGCATCTCTACGGCTGCATGGTGGACATGGACGCGATCATGGAGATCGCTGAAAAGCACGACCTGCGCGTGGTCGAGGACTGCGCGCACCAGCACGGGAGCCAGTGGAAGGGCCGGGGCGCGGGCTCGATCGGGGATGCCGGCAGCTTCTCTTTCCAGCAGAGCAAGATACTGACGTCCGGCGAGGGCGGCGCGATCACCTGCAACGATGATGACGTCTACCGCACCGCCTTCGCGCTCAAGCACGTGGGCTGGGCCCCGGCGGAAGATGGCGAGGGGCTGGAAGCCGCGGGTGTCTACGCGCACAACTACCGCACCACCGAGATGCAGTGCGTGCTGCTGCGCGGCGGGCTGACGCGGATCGAAGAGCAGACGCGTATCCGGGAGGAGAACGCGGCCCGCCTGGCGGATGGCCTCGCGCGCATCGGAGGGCCATTGCGTGTAGCCGAGCGCGATCCGCGTATCACGCGGCAGGCATACTACGCGGTGACTATGCACTTCGACCCGGCGCAGGCCGAGGGGCTCGACCGCGCGCAATACATCGAGGCCCTCGGCGCAGAGGGCCTCGGCCTCAGCACGCCCTACGATCCGGTCTACCGCCATCCGCTGATGGACCTGCAGCACCCGACCAGCCCTGTCCCCTTCCGCGATCCGGAGCGCACGCAGGACTACGCGAACCTCCATCTGCCGAACATCGAGGAAGCCTGCACGGCGACGGGCGTGATCATGTCACACAGGGCGCTGCTCGCGGATCCGGAGTACATCGATCAACTCGTCGAGGCTGTCGCGAAGGTCAACGACAACCTCGCCGAGGTGCGCGAGCATTTCCAGCAGCAGGAGCACCGGGAGGCCGATGAGTGATGCGAATCGGCGTGGGCAAAAGCGATCTGACGCCGCGCGTGGGCGTGGAGATGGCAGGCTTCGGCGCGTACATCAACCGCCACAGCATCGGAGTGCGCGACCGGCTCTGGGCCCGGGCGATGGCGTTTGAGGCGGGCGGAGACCCCGCGGTCATCGTCAGCAACGACCTGTGCGTGATCTACCGCGCGACCACCGAGCGCATCTGCGAACTCGTCAGTGAGGCCACCGGCACGCCGCCCGAGCGCGTCATGGTGACCTGCACACACACGCACAGCGGCCCGGAGACCGGGGGACTCATCGGCTGGGGGCAGCCCGACCAGCCTTACCTCGAACTGCTCCCCGACCGCGTCGCTGCCGCCGCGGTCGCAGCCGTGGAGGACCTGCGCCCGGCGACGCTGAGCCATACCGAGGTCCCTTGCGGAGGCATCGGCGTCAACCGCGAGTACGATCAGCGGCCGTCGCTTGACGAGGCGCTTCGCGAAGACTGGCGCCCGGCCCATCCGGAGCTTACGGACACCACCGCGCACGTGCTGCTCGCCCGCGACGACTCCGGCGGGATGATCGGCTTCGCTACTTCGTTCGGCTGTCATCCGGTGGTCTGCTGCGCGCAGACGCGCTGGATCCACGGCGACTTCTGCGGTGTCGCCACGAACCTCATCGAGCGCGAGCACCCTGACGCGATCGGCCTTTTCCTGCAGGGCGCGCAGGGTGACGTGAACACCTGCGTGGTGCATGAGCCCGAGCAGGAATCGCTGCTGGCACTGGACGTGATCGCAGGGCGCTACGCCCGCTGCATCCGCGAGGGCCTGCGGGAGGCGGAGCCGCTGGACGTCAGCAGCGTGGAGGTGGTCCGCCGCGAGGTGGATTTCAGCCGGCGCGAGTTCAGCCGGAGCGACTTCGTGGACCTGCTCGCCGAGCAGGAGGCGGTCATCCACGCGCCCGGGGCGAGCGATGCCGACCGCGAGGTTCGGCTGGCGACCGTGAGGGCCGTGGCCTACCGTCGCTTCATAGAGGCGCTCGACGAGGGCGGGCCGCTCGTGGAGCCGACCGTCATTCAGGGACTGCGCATCGGCCCGCTGGGGCTCTACGCGTCGCCGTTCGAGGTCTTTCAGGCGATCAAGAACGAGGTCGTGGGTGGGGCCCGCGCGCCGATCCCGCTGGTGCTGGGCGTGGCGAATGACGCGCTGGGCTACGCCCCGGACCAGGAGGCCGCCGCGCGTGGTGGCTACGCGGCCGACCAGGTGCCGCTTATGCAGGGCACGCTGCCATTCGCCAACATCCACGATGAACTGGTCGAGGCGCTGCTGGCACTGGATCGTGAACTCTTCACAGCCGACTGATGAGGTGCCGAAATGTGCATGCCGACGCGAAGTCTTCTGCTGCTCTCAGTGCTGACCGTGTTCGTCGCGTCCCCCGCGATGGCGCTGAGTGTGGTCGTGCCGTCTGATTGCTCGGAGGCGCGGCTCGTGATCGCCGACGATCTCGCTCAGACGCTGGAGCAGATGTCGGGCGAGGAGGTCCCGTTGGCCATGCGAGACGCGGGCCAGGAGCTTCCCGACGGCCCACGCATCCTGCTGGGCGACGGGTACGCGCCTGACGACATTCGGGCGGACCTGACCGATGAGCGGATCGGCTACGACGGCTACGTCATCCGCTCACTCGATGACGAGACGCTGCTGCTCTGTGGACGCACGGAGCCCGGCCATGCCAACGCGGTGTACGGGTGGCTGCGCGAACTGGGCTGCCGCTGGCTGATGCCCGGGCCGGACGCGGAGGTCATCCCTGAGGTCGCGGAAATCGGCCTGAACGACTGGGACGTGGTTGAGAAACCCGCGTGGGTGCACCGCAACCTGTGGTACTCGGCGCTCAAACGCATCAGCGCGCCTGAAGATGCCGCGGTGGCTCACGAGGAACTGCAGACCTGGCAGCGGCGCAACCGCATGGGTCAGGGCACCCCGGTGCAGTTCGGGCACAACTTCTACCGCGTGGTCCCCACCGAGGAGTACTTCGAGGCTCATCCGGAGTACTTCTCGTTGAAGGACGGAGAGCGCATCCCGGACGGGCAGATCTGCACCACCAACGAGGACGTGATTGGGCTCTTCGTGGATGCGGCCATCGCTTTCTTCGATGGGCATCCGCAGATGAAGACGTTCTCGCTGTCGGCGAATGACAACTACAACTGGTGCGAATGTGAGGACTGCGTGTCGCTTGACCCGCCGGAGCGCCGCGATGACCGCCACGGCAGGGCCGATCGCAGCGTGATCTTCGCGAACGAGGTGGCACGGCGGGTGAAGGAAGTTTACCCCGACCGCTGGCTCGCTTTCTACGCCTACGCGGGAAACGTCGCGCCGCCTGTCTACGCCGACCCGGATGACAACGTGCTGGTCGTGCTGGCCCACTATGTCGCCGATCACCTGCGCGCGATCAATGACCCGCGGTCGAAGTGGAACGCGGCGTTCATGGAGTACGTCGATGGCTGGGGCGCGGTCAGTGAGCAGATGTTCGTGCGCGAGTATTACTGCCGCTGGTGGGCGCCGTGGCCGATGTACCCTGCCGTGGCAGCGGATATCCCCTACCTCACCTCGCGCAACTTCAACGGCTTCAATGCTGAGCTTGAGTACCGCGCCGAGGGGGCCGAGATCGGCTGGTACCTGCTCGGACAACTCTGCTGGGACCCGACGCAGGACCCGGGCGCGGTGGTCGATGAGTACTTCGAGGGCCTCTACGGGCCGGCCGCCGGCGAGATGCGCGCGTATTTCGAGATCCTGCGCGAATCCGCCGCCGATCCGTCGCTGAGAGCCCGCGCGGCAGTCGATGAGATCCCCGACCTCTTCCCGCCGGACCGGATCGACCGCGCGCGGGCGCAGCTTGAGGTCGCGATGCCCCTCGCCGAGACCGACCGGCAGCGGTTCCAGGTGCAGCGGTCGGTGGATGCGATGGAGATGATGGGCGCGTACTACGACCTCGAGGCAGCGATTCGCGCCGCCGCCGGCGAGATGGATGACGCGACGAAGACGCAACTTGCGGCGCAGCGGGAGCGCATGCTGGCGGTCCTGGAGCGCATCCGGGAATACGATGTCGCGCGGTACTGGAGCACCCAGCGGGCGGGCGGGCCGATCTCGCTGCTGGAGGATGCCGACTTCCTGCTCGGCGCGATAACCATCGATCCGTGGGCCGGCGACTTCCGCGAGGATACATTCGGGAAGCAGGCGATCGCTCTCGGGCGGATGGTCGAATCGGAGGGAATCAAGTGGTCGGACAGCGTCGATGATGGCTACATATTCGGCAACGACTCCCGCGCGGCGTGGTATATCAAGGAGGATGCGCCGATCCAGGAGGCCACGCTCAACGCGTTGACCTACGACAGTGACGAACCCGCGGGGTGGATCGAGTGGCAGGTGTCATTCAACCGCGGGGAGACGTGGGAGACCGTCGCGCGTGTGGACAACGACACCTGGAAGCGTGCCGAAGTCGATCTGACGGAGTGGGTCGCCGGTCACGAGGACTTCACACTCGCGGCATACTTCGCCCCCGGGGCGAACACGCGGGCGCGGCTGTCCGGGATGACGGTCGCGGTGCAGTGACCTCCCACTCTGTCGACGTGAGACCAGCCCCGAGGCCCTCATCGACTGGTGCGATGAGGGCCTTTCTTGTGGCCGGATGCCCATGGCCTGAGATTATTGCCGAAGACCCCTTGACATCAATAGTATCAAGTGATATTATACGGGCGCTGAAGGAAAAGCAGGGCCGCCAGCAGGCGGTCTCTCACATATAAGATAATGCTCCGGTAGCCGCCCACGGTGGCTGTTGGAGACGTACATACAAACCCAGGCCGCGCGACCCCGAGTGCGCATTCAGTTTCGCACGACGCGCGGTTGTATTCCTGAGAATGAGGTGACTCACATTGGCAAAAGTGGTGGGAATCGACCTTGGCACCACCAACTCGTGCGTCGCGGTCGTTGAGGCCGGGGACCCGCAGGTCATCCCGAACACCGAGGGCGGGCGGACCACGCCATCGGTCGTCGCGATCTCAAAGGACGGCGAGCGCCTCGTCGGTCAGCCGGCGAAGCGCCAGGCGGTGCTCAATCCCGACCGCACGGTCGCGTCGATCAAGCGTAAGATCGGAACACGCGACAAGACGACCATCGACGGGAAAGACTACTCGCCCGAGCAGATCGAGGGTATGATCCTGCGTAAGCTCAAGGACGACGCCGCCGACTACCTCGGCGAAGACGTCACGCAGGCCGTCATCACCGTGCCGGCGTACTTCGATGACGATCAGCGTACCGCGACCAAGCAGGCCGGAGAGATTGCCGGTCTCGAAGTCCTGCGCATCATCAACGAGCCGACGGCGGCCGCGCTTGCATACGGGCATCAGATGCAGGAGCTTGAGGGCACCATCATGGTCTACGACCTCGGTGGTGGCACGTTTGACGTGTCGATCCTCGATGTTGAGGTGGACAAGTCCAACACCGAGGAGCGCGATTACTTCGAGGTCCGCTCGACCGCCGGTGACACGAAGCTCGGCGGCGACGACTTCGACCAGCGGATCATCGACTGGATGGCCGAGGACTTCAAGAAGGACGTAGGCATCGACCTGCGCAACGACCGCCAGGCCCTCCAGCGGCTCAAGGATGCCGCGGAGAAGGCGAAGATCGAGCTTTCCAGCGCGATCCAGACGCAGATCTCCCTCCCGTTCATCACGAACGTCGAGGGCGAGGGGCCAAAGCACCTCGAGATGACGCTGACGCGGGCGAAGTTCGAGGACCTCGTAGACGATCTTATCAAGAAGACCCGCGAGAGCGTCGAGCGCGCGATGAGCGACGCGGGACTCACCGCCGGCGAGATCGACGACGTCATCCTTGTCGGTGGCTCGACCCGCATCCCGAAGGTGCAGAGCCTCGTCGAGGAGATCGCCGGCAAGGCGCCCCGCAAGGGCATCAACCCCGACGAGGTCGTCGCGGTCGGCGCTGCAATTCAGGCGGCTGTGCTCGGCGACGAGATGCAGGACATGGTGCTCGTTGACGTGACACCGCTGTCGCTCGGCATCGAGACGCTCGGCGACGTGTCGGACTTCCTCATCGAGCGCAACACATCGATCCCGACCCGCGTGCAGCGCACCTACACCACGGCGTCGGACAATCAGTCCACCGTCGAGGTCCACGTGCTGCAGGGCGAGCGGAAGAAGGCCAGTCAGAACAAGTCGCTCGGCCGCTTCCACCTGACAGGCATCCCGCCCGCGCCACGTGGCGTGCCGCAGATTGAGGTCACGTTCGACATCGACGCAAACGGCATCCTCAACGTGAGCGCGAAGGACAAGGCTACCGGCCGGGAGCAGGATATCACGATCACCGGCTCCGGTCAGCTTTCGGATGACGAAGTCGAGAACATGGTCCACGAGGCCGAGGAGCACGCTGAGGAGGACCAGAAGTTCGAGGAGCTCGCACAGGCGCGCAACATGGCCGACCAGCTTGCCCACCAGCTCAACCAGACGCTCGATGAGCTTGGTGACCAGGTCTCCGAATCCGACCGCGAGATCGTGCAGGAGAAGATCGAGGCCATGCAGGAGGCCGCGAAGGGCGATGACGCGGACGCGATCCAGTCCGCGATCGACGACGCCCAGGCCGAGTTTGGCCGCATCTCGCAGCAGGCCTACGAGGCTGCGGCAGGCGCCGAAGCCGGTCCGCAGGCCGGACCCGGACCGGACGCAGGCGGCCCCGGCGGCGGCCCGACCGGTGGCCCTGAAGCTGCAGGCGCACCCGGCGGCGAGGACGAGGACGTCATCGACGCCGAGTTCGAAGCGGAGGACGAGGAGTAAGCCGCTCCGCTGGTTGAAGCGACAGCCGGGCGGGCGTGTTCGAGCAGGAGCCGCCCGCCCCGGCTCTGATAAACCACCGGCCGCACAGGAGACGCGATGCGTAAAACACTGACGGACCCAATTGAAGATTTCTTTGAGCTGAGGGACCGACTCTACCGGCTGCTCGACGAGAGCTTCGAGAGCGAGCAGCCGGAGACCGCGCCATCCTTCAGCCCGCCCGTGGATATCCTGGCAGGCGACGAGCAGGTCGTAATGCTCGTCGAGTTGCCCGGGATGAGCCGCGAAGACGTCTCCGTGGAGGTCGAGAACGGCACCGTGACTATACGCGGAACCCGCGAGGGCAACGGTGACGGAGAGCATTATCTCCGCGAACGCCCGACGGGCGAGTTCAGCCGCTCGTTCTCGCTGGCATGGGAGCTTGACCCCGACAGCGTCTCCGCGAAGCTCGAGGAAGGCGTGTTGCGGGTGACAGTGGCGCGAACAGAGCGCGAGCGCACGATTGAAGTGACGGAAGCGACGGGCGACGAGTAGCGAGCGACGAGCAACGACAGACGGCCAACGGCGAACGACGGACGCATGTGAACATGCGTCCCTCCGGACGGCAACGACGATTTGAGGAGATCTGGACGTGAACCGACCGACAGATCCGCTGCGACAGATGCAGGAACTCACGGAGAGGCTGCGAGAGGCAATGGCCTTGCAGAGACATCGCAGGGCCGCATCCGCGCGCACCTGGCAACCGCCGATGGACCTGAGCGCGACCGAGGACGCCTACGTGATTGTGCTCGACGTTCCCGGCGCGGCCCGTGAGGACCTCGAAGCCACCGCGGAGGAGGGGATCGTCCGCGTGCGCGGCGAAGTCAACCCGCCGGAGGACGTCAGGCATCTCCAGCGTCTTCGCCGCGAGCGGACCCTTGGGCGCTTCTCCCGTTCAATCCGCCTGCCATCTGACGCCGACACTACGAATACAAGCGCTGCGCTCGCCGATGGCGTGCTGACGATCACCGTCGCGCGCCGCAGCGGGAGCGGGCGCATCACGATAGACATCGAAGAGTGAGCAACCGTGCGAGTTGACCAGAAACCCGACTTCTACGAGATCCTGGGCGTTGACAGCGATGCGTCACAGGACGAGATCAAGAAAGCCTACCGGCGCCTCGCACGGGAGTACCATCCTGACGTCAACCCGGGCGACCAGGAAGCGGAGGCGAAGTTTAAGGAGATCTCGCAGGCCTATCAGACGCTCAAGGACCCGGAGAAGCGGAAGAAGTACGATCAGTTCGGCGAGGACTGGCAGCAGGCCCGACAGTCCGGCCAGTGGCAACAGGGCGACTTCCGCGACTTTGTGAACCAGCAATACGGCGCAGGCTCTTTCCGCGACGTCTTCGGCGATCTGTTCGGCGACATGGGCGGCGGCCGTGGCGGCTTCAGCTTCAGCACCGGGCGCAGTCGCGTGCGCCCCGAACCCGGCCCCACACGCGGCCAGGACGTGGAGTACGAGCTTCCAGTGAGCTTCGATGAGGCCGTGCATGGCGCAGAGAAGAAGATCTCCCTGACGCTGGCCGATCGCTGCCCGGAGTGCGAGGGTATGGGCGGGGAGACTCAGACCTGCCCGGCCTGCGGCGGCAGCGGGCAGGCACAGAGCGGCGGTGGCTTCTTCAACCTTGGCGCCGCCTGCCAGCAATGCCACGGGACCGGCCAGGTCGTCACCACGCGCTGCAAGACCTGCAAGGGCACCGGCGAGGCCACGCGCACGCGGCGGATTACCGTGAAAGTCCCCGCGGGCGTGGAGACCGGCTCGAAGGTCCGCGTGCGCGGCGAAGGCGGGCGCGGGGTCGCGGGCGGCAAGCCCGGCGATCTGATCCTCAACATCAAGGTCGAGGACCATCCGACTTTCGAGCGTGATGGCGATGACATCCGTCTTAAACTACCCGTGACCTTCACGGAGGCCGCGCTTGGTGCAAAGGTCAGGGTGCCGACGATCGACGGGAACGTGACGATGACGATCCCGCCCGGAACGCAGAGCGGCGACCACTTGCGCCTCAAGAACCGCGGCGTAAAGCATCTCAATAATGCCGGACGGGGCGACCAGTACGTGGAGATCAGCGTTCAGGTGCCAGAGGATCTCACAAGCGACCAGCGAGAGATGCTGGAACGCTTCGACGAGAGCTGGAACGCGGACCCGCGTCGCTCGATGCAGGCATAGTACCGAAGCAAACATCACAGGCGGGGGGGCAGGTGATTGGCGATGCGACATAATCGCGACGAACCGCGCTATCAAATCGGCGTTGCCGCGCGTATGCTGGATTGCCACCCGCAGACGCTCCGTCTTTACGAGCGTGAGGGATTGATCGAACCCGACCGCACGGAAAGTGGCGTCCGGCTTTACTGTGACGCCGACATCGAACTGCTCCGGCGCATCCAGCGCTTCACACAGGACCTCGGCGTGAACCTTGCGGGTGTCTCGATCATCCTGCGGCTGGTGGACCAGATCGAGGAGCTTCAGGAGGACATCGAGCGGCTGCGCGGTGACATCGACCGCGGCCCGAAGGCCCTTGGCCCGGCCCGCACGAAGCCGAGGGAACGCCGGGTGATCGTGCGCATCGAAAAGGCGCGTGAAGTCGAGGGACAGGG
>JBNJEK010000169.1:0-9767 GCA_051745855.1 Armatimonadota bacterium | reverse complement strand
CGCCCTTGACAGGGGGCGCGCAAAAGCGTACGCTAATCATGCAATTCATATAAATCGTATTAGGGCGGGGGCATCAGGTGATGGAGATGGAGCAGCAGGATGGGATTGAGGGAATGTTCGTCGGTTCGGTGACGCTCGGAGAGCGCGGGCAGGTCGTCATCCCGGCAGAGGCGCGGGAGCAGATGGGGCTGGAGGCCGGGGACAAGCTGCTTGCATTCTGCCATCCCACAAAGCAGATGGTCTGCCTGTGCAAGTTGACGATGATCGAACGTATGCGCAGCTTTCTAAGGCGCCTGGAGTTGGAGGAGAATGCGGAGGAGTAGGATGACACTCACGAGAGTATTGCGCGGATCGTTCCGATCTGCACTGCTTGCGCCGGTGCTTTTTGCGTGTACGTGCATCCCTGCCTCGGCGCAGGAGGCATCCGAAGCAGTTGAACCTCCCGCCTGGGTTGCGACAGATGAAGCGGGAGCGATCGTGCTGACTCCCGACACCGCGGCATGGTGGGCGGCTGAGCGCAACACGCAGTTGCGCACTGCATACCAGCGGATTCAGGAGGCCGAGGGGCAGCTTCAGCAGGCGCAGGGGGGCGATGCTCTGACGGTGGGGCTGTCGGCCAGCGCGATGCGGATGGGCCCGGTCACCACCGTGCAGTTGCCTGCCGAGGAAGGCGAAGAGCCGATGAGTGTCGAGGTGACGCCCGACCAGCAGTACCAGGCCACCATCTCGGCCCGCAAGCCGCTTTACACCGGCGGGCGTGTCGGACTGGGCGAGGACATAGCGCGCGAGGGGATCGACGCCGCACAGATCGGCACTGAGATTGCAGGGCTGTCGGTGACGCAGGGCGCCCGCGCGGCCGGCTACGGCGTGCTGCGCGCTACCCAGCTTGCGGGAATCGCGGCGGCGCAGGTAACGGCCCTGGCCGAACATGTGCGCAACGCCGAGGCGATGGAGGAGGCGGGGCTCGTCCCGCACTTCGACGTCGTCCAGGCACGCACCGAGCTTGCGCGGGCTCGCGAGGACCTGATCGCGGCGCAGACGGCAATCGAGCAGGTCAGGGCGCAACTGCGGCGGTTGCTGGCGCTCCCACAGGAGACAGCGCTGGAGGTCACTGAGGCGCCTCCGCCCGAGATGCCCGCGCCCGAGCTTCCCGAACTGATCGACGTGGCGCAGGAGCGGCGGCCGGAGGTATCGGCGGCAGAGAGCAGCGTGCGGATTGCGCGGCTCAATCGCCGGCTGGCTGCGAAGGAACTGGCCCCGTCGATTGCGCTGACCGGTCAGTATACCCGGCAGACGGCAGCAGGCTTCAGCGGCGACGAGTACTCGTGGCAGATCGGCGTTGTCGCTGAAAAGCCGATCCTCGACGGCGGTGTGAAGCGAGGGAAGATCACGTCGGCCGAGGCGCGGGTGAGTGAAGCGGAACTGCAGCTTCAGGAGGCGCAGGAGCAGGTGGCGCTGGAGGTCGTGGAGGCGTGGCTGTCGGTGGAGGAGGCGCAGGAGCGGATCGCGACCGCCCAGCAGGGACTGGTGGAGGCGCGTGAGCGCCGGCGGATGGCGCAGCTTCGCTACCGCGAGGGCATCGCGGCGGGCATTGAGGTCATCGACGCTGACACCGCCCTGGCGGCCGCGGAGGCTCGCCTCGTAAATGCAGAATACGATCGGCAACTGGCCGTGACCCAACTGCGGACCGCCATGGGCATCGTGGAGACGCCGCAGCAGGAGGGCGAGACACAATGAAACGCCTCAGGGCGACGGGAGGCGAGATGGTCCCCCGTCGCGTCATCATAGCGGTGGCACTCGCCACATTACTGATAATTGCGACGCTCGTTAGTCTCGGATGTGGACGCGACAGCGGGCCCGGGGAGCAGGCGCCCGGCGCCGCGGCGGCGGAGGAGGCGTCCGCGACGCCTGTGCCGGTGGCGACCGCCATGCGCACCAGCATCGACGAGACGCTTGAAGTCACCGGGACGGCGGAGGCCAGTGACGAGGTGGACGTGGTGGCGGAGGCCTCGGGGAAGGTCGCCCGGGTCTACGCGGACGTGGGTGACTACGTCAGGCGCGGGAGCACACTGGCACGGGTGGACACGCAGGTAGCGGCGGCACAGCGGGACCAGGCAGCCGCAAGCGTGCAGAGCGCGCGGGCCGCGCTCAACCAGGCTCGTGATGCGCTGCGACTGACGGATGATACGACCGCCAGCAGCGTTCGGCAGGCTGAGGTCGGCGTGGCGACCGCGCAGGAGCGGTTGCAGCAGGCGAGGGCCTCCGCGCGGCTTGTCGAATCGCAGGTGAACAGCGCGATCGAGCAGGCTCGCACGGCTGTCAGCAGCGCAGAAACGCGCCTTGCCGAGGTGCGTGCCGGAGCGCGTGACCAGGAGCGCAGGCAGGCTGAGGCACAGGTGCGACAGGCGAAGGCCGCACTGGACCTTGCGGAGCAGACTTTCCAGCGTCACCGCCGCCTGCTGGAGGGCGGCGTGATCGCCGAGCAGCAGTTCGACCAGGTTCGCACGGAGTACGAGGTGGCGCAGCAGAACTACGAGCAGGCTCGCGAGCAGCTCAGCCTCGTGGAGGAAGGAGCGCGCTCCGAGCAGGTTCGGCTGGCGGAGCTGAATGTCGAGCAGGCGCGGCAGCAGCTTGCGCAGGCTGAGGCGAACCGCACGCAGGTCGAGGTGGCGCAGCAGGACGTTCGCGCAGCCGAAGAGGGTGTGCGGCAGGCGCGGGAGCAACTGAATGCGGCAGGGGCCAACCGCGGGCAGGTGCAGGTGCAGGAGCGCCAGGTTGCCTCCGCGCAGGCAGGAGTTGAGCAGGCGCAGGCCGGGGAGCGTGTGAGTAGCGTGCAGTTGAGCAAGCACTCCGTCTCCTCCCCCATCTCCGGCCTGGTGGCCGCCCGGATGGTTGACGCCGGTGAGGGGGCAATGCCGGGGACGCCTGTCATGCGCATCGTGAACATCGATCCGATCCGCGTGGATGCGGTCCTCAGTCAGCTTGATGTGGAGCGGGTGAGCGTCGGGGATGTGGCGCTCGTGCAAGTCGACGGAATCGATGGGCGCGACTTCCGCGGCACGATCACGAGCCTCGAACCGCAGGCTGTCGCGGAAAGCCGGAACTACGTCGCGCGCATTGAGGTCTCGAACCCCGGTGGGGTCGTGAAGCCGGGGATGTTCGCGCGCGTGTCGGTGCTGCTGGGTTCGCGCGAAGATGTTGTGGTGGTCACGCGCGACGCGCTGGTTGAGCGCGATCATGTGCGCGAGGTCTACGTTGTTGTTGACGGAGTGGTGGAGGTCCGCGAGGTGGAGGTCGGTGTGATCGAGGGCAATCTCACTGAGATCACCGACGGCGTCCGTGAGGGCGAGACCATCATCGTCTCCGGGCAGGACGCGCTGGCCGACGGCCAGAGAGTCGAGCCGGTCCGGGACGGACTGACCGGAGACATGGACAATTCCTGACGGGCGCCTCGCGCCTGCCTGACTGAGGAGCTTCCACCGACAGATGTGGGCTTTTGCAAAAGCAGTTATCTCCAGACGTGTCACCGTGGCAATGTTCGTCCTGGGCCTTGTCGTGCTTGGGCTGGTCGGCTTCGACCGCATGCCGTGGGAGGAGTCACCGGACGTTGACTTCCCCTTCGTGACGGTCATCGTCAACTACCCCGGCGCCGGCCCCGAGGAGATCGAGGAGGAGGTCATCAAGCCTCTCGAGGACGAGGTCTCCGTCGTCCCGAACGTCCAGCGGGTCAACTCGACGGCTCAGGAGAACGTGGGCACCGTCGGAGTCGAGTTCAGCTACGAGGCCGACACCGATGCGGCGGCCGCGGATGTTCGTGACGCGGTCGCGCGCGTGCGGGGGCAATTCCCCGATGACGTGCAGGAACCTTCGGTTCTCAAGATTGACCTCGGCGCGATGCCGGTCCTGACACTTGCGATCAGTGGCGACCGATCGCCGCGCGATCTGCGCCAGCTTGTCGAGGACATTATCCGCCCGCGCCTCGGCGCGGTCGGCGGGGTGGCCTCGGTCACCGTCACAGGAGGCGAGCAGCGGGAGATCCAGGTGCTTGCGGATCGCGAGCGCCTCGAGGCCGTGGGCCTGAGCATCACAGCGCTCGCTCAGGCGATCGAGTTCGAGAACATGGACGTGCCGGCCGGCACGATCGAGCAGGGCCGGCGCGACTATCGGGTTCGTGTCTTCGGCCGCGCTGAGGATCTTGACGTCCTTCGTGGTCTGTGGCTCGACACGCCGCGCGGCGGGATGGTCCGCCTGACGGACGTCGCCGACATCGTGGACACCGTCGTCGATCCCGACCAGTACGCCAGACTCAACAGCCGCGACGTCGTGGGCGTGCGTGTGGTGAAGCAGTCACGCGCGAACACGGTCGAAGTCGCCGACGGCATCAGAGCCGGTGTGGACGAACTCCTGCGGCGTCTTCCCGACGACATCGAGATCACCGTCTCGAACGACGACTCGGTGCAGGTGCGCAACCAGGTCGAGGACGTGCTCACATCGATCGGCCAGGGCACGCTGCTTGCTGCTCTCATCGTGTTTCTCTTCCTGCACAACGTGCGCGGGATGCTCATCGCGGCGCTGGCGATCCCGACCTCGATGATCACGTCGTTTATGATCACCGGCCTGGGGCTCGACTTCACTCTCAACAGCATGACGCTGCTTGCGATGGCCATCTCAGTCGGGATCCTGGTTGACAACGCGGTTGTTATCCTCGAGAACGTGCAACGCCACCTCGACAGGGGGGAACTGCCGGATGCGGCGGCGGTGAACGGCTGGTCCGAGATTGGCTGGGCGGTCATTGCCACGTCCGCGGTTGATATCTCCATCTTCCTGCCTGTCGCCATCATGGCCGGGATCGTGGGGCAGTTCATGTATCCCTTCGCCCTCACGATCGTCGCGATCTCGACGGCCGCCCTGATCTTCGCGGCAATACTCACGCCGATGCTGGCCTCCTGGTGGTTCGAGCGGAAGCAATCCGATGAGGAGCGTGACGACAGCGGGGACAACCCCCTCGTCCGCGCGTGGCGACGCTTCTGGCATGGCTTCTACGCGGTGCTGGATACGATCTACGACGCAGTTGAGGCCGTGTACAGGGTCGCACTGGGCTGGTCGGTCGCACACCCTTACATGCTGATAATGATCGCCTACGGCCTCCTGATCGTGGTGGCCGGCAGCATCGTCCCGATGCTCGGCGCCGAATTCTTCCCCCTCACCGATCAGGGGGCGGTCGGCATAGACGTGGAGATGCCCGCGGGCACGCGCCTCGACGTCACCGACGAGCAGATCAGCCGGATCGAAGAGCGGCTGATGGATCAGGAGAAGTATCCTGAGATCGAGTACGTCTACGCCCAGGTCGGCAGCACCGGATCGGGCTTCATGGGGAGCGGACAGAGCGGACCGAACTGGGCCTCAATCGATCTTACGCTTTACGGCGCGCGCGAACGCCGGGAGCAGAATCTGCGCTCGGACAGAGAGCTTGCGGTGGATCTTCGCGAGGAGCTTGGGGATCTGCCGGCGGACATCACTGTCGCGGCTCAGGGTGGGGGTGGCGGAGGCGGTGGCGCGCCGATCGAGATGGAGTTGATGAGTGAGGATCACGACCAGCTTGCGCGAGTTGCGACGCAACTCCGGCGGCAGGTCGCGGAGATCTCGGGGCTCATCCACGTGGACATCTCCAGCCGACCGGGCCGACCGGAGATCCAGGTCGATCTCAATCGCTGGCGGATTTCCGACCTCGGGCTTTCGGTTGCGGGGATCGGGTCGGCGGTGCGCACAAGTATTGCGGGGAACACCGACACACGCTTCCGCGAGGCGGGCAGTGAATACGACATTCGGGTTCGCCTCGAGGAGACGGATCGCAGCAGCGTGCAGGACGTGGCGGACATCTTCGTGGGGCTCGATCAGCAGGATCAGCCGGTCCGGCTCGGTGATGTCGCGGACGTGTCGGTCGGCAGCGGTCCCACCCGCGTTGAGCGACGGGACCGGCGCCGGTCGATCACACTTACAGCGTACAATCCGGGCATCGTTCAGGCCGATGCTGAAGAGCAGATTGAGTCGATCCTCGAGGGGATGGATGTCGGCGCGGTTGATTACCAGTGGGCGGGTCTGGCGCGCTTCCGCGGGGAATCGTTCGCCGAACTCTTCCAGGCCCTCATGCTGTCGATCATCCTGATTTACATCGTGACGGCGGCGCTTTACAATAGCGTCCTTGAGCCGCTCAACGTGATGTTCACGGTGCCGCTGGCCCTTATCGGAGCGGTGATCGGCCTGCTGGTGACCGGCAACACGCTCAATATCGTCTCGATCATCGGCATCATCATGCTCGTGGGGCTGGTGGCGCGCAACTCAATCATCCTCATTGACTACGTTGATACGCTGCGCGCCCGTGGTATGTCGCGCACAGAGGCGCTGCTGGTCGCGGGGCCGCACCGCATGAAGCCGGTGCTGATGACCGTGCTCTCCACGATCCTCGGAGTGCTGCCGACGGCCCTTGCGCTGTCGGAGGGTGCGGAGATTCGCGAGCCTTTCGCGTGGGTGCTCATCTTCGGTCTCCTCTTCGGCACCACGCTCTCACTGCTGGTCGTGCCGGCCTCGTACTGCATCTGGGACCGTGTGGCCGAGGTTGCTACCAACTGCTTCCGGGCCCTGCATGATCCCGACATCAGTTGCCGTGAGGAAGTTCGCGGCATTTTCCGGCGCCTGCGCCAACGCTTCTCACGGTGACCACCGAATGTCCCCGAAAGACGAAGAGGATGAGCGGCAATGACGTCCGTTGAACCGTGCCCCGACTGCAACAAACTCGTCTGGATCATCGCCGAGGGCGGCGTCGAGGCAGAGGTCATGGAGGCACTTGAGGAGCGTGATCTCGAGCATTACACGCTTTTCGAGCAGGTCAAAGGCGCCGGGGAAACCGGCCGAAAGGAAGGCGACGCCGTCTTCCCCGGGATCAACAACGTCATTATGATCGCAATGGACGAAAAGGATATTCCCGAACTCGTGGAAGCGTTGCACAAAATACGCGACTCGTTTATCATTCAACCTGGAATGAAAGTCATCGTAACGGACTGTGTGATGTATTGACATGGACTGCCCCACAGAAACTGAAACCGATCCTGAAGGGAGCCGTTCCGACGGCTCCTCTCCTCATTGGCAACGGACACTCTACGCCTGCTGGTTCGCGCAACTACTCTCCATCATCGGCTTCGCCTTCGTGATGCCGTTCATCCCCTTCTACATCCGCGATCTTGGTGTCACCGGCACCTCGGAGGTCGCAATGTGGGCCGGCCTGGTCATCTTCGCGGCGGGGATCACCCAGGCGATTTTCGCACCGATCTGGGGCGCCCTCGCCGATCGCTACGGGCGGAAGATGATGGTCAATCGCGCCATGTTCGGCGGCGCTGTCGTCATGACGGCGATGGGCTTTGCGGGCAATGTCTGGCATCTCTTCGGCCTCCGGGCGCTGCAGGGCGCCCTCACCGGCACCGTCGTGGCCTCGACCACGCTGGTGGCCTCCGTGACGCCGAACAAGCGCATGGGCTACTCGCTCGGCATGATGCAGGTGGCGGTGCTGATGGGCATCACCGTCGGGCCGCTTGTCGGCGGCCTGATGGCGGATGCCTGGGGATACCGCGTGCCGTTCTACGCCTCCGGCGCCATGCTGCTGGTGGGCGGGCTTGTCGTGCAATTCCTCGCGCATGAGAACTTCTCCCCGCCCGACAGGGAGACCGCGGAGAATCACGGCCTGCAGGAAGCCTTCGGTCGCAGCGGGCTGCTGGCACTGCTGGCGGCCTTCTTCACGATCTCGCTGGCGGGAAGTTTCGTGGGGCCGATCTTCCCGCTGCTGGTTGAGGCTGTCTCCGACACCACGCGCATCGCATCGACCGCGGGCGGATTGATGGCGATCTCGGGCCTTGCCGCGGGCATCAGCGCCCTGGTGATCGGCCTTGTAGGCGACCGCGTCGGGCACAAGCCGGTGCTGGTGGCGTGTACGATCGGCGCAGCGATCTTCAGCGCGCCACACGCGATCGCGCAGACCGTCTCGCAACTGGCGATCCTGCGGGTGGGCACGGGGATGACGCGAGGCGGCACCGCGCCCGCGCTCAACGCGATCGTGGGGCAGGCCGTGTCGTCGGATACCTACGGGCGGGCGTTCGGGTACACGCGGGTCGCGGGGGCGCTGGGGATGGCCTTCGGGCCGCTTCTGGGCGGCTTCGCGGCGGCCCAGCTTGGGCTCCGCTGGCCGTTCGTGATCATGAGCGCCCTGCTGGGGCTGTCGGCGGGCCTTGTGGTCCGCTGGGTCCACCCGACGATCAACGGGGCGGCGGAGGAATCATCCGGCGGCACGACCGTCGCGCATGATCCGGAGGCGGCGACGTAGGCGGGGCGGAGGAGCACCACGCGCAGCTTTGGGCGCGAGCCGACATGTGGGGCCTGGCTTCAGCCGCCACCGTTGTCAGAGATGATCATGCGGCCGCGGGCTGGAAGCCCGCGCCACATGAGGGAAGACATTCGAAGCCCGCTGTCTGCGTACTACTACTGACAGAATTCGATCCGCCACGCCCGCGTGCGGACGGGCAATCGGTCTTACCCATCGGTTTGGAGCGGCAGGTCGATGCTCTCCCCCCACGTGAGCACGACCGCCCGCTCCGGCCCGGCGAGGTTCTCGGCGGACCGGTGGCTCGATGTGAACGTCCCGCAATTCCCACGTGCCTCACCCTCTGGCCGGTGTGTGAATTCCCAGCAGTGTCCCGGCGCCCACAGTGGTGAGAGCAACTCGTCGATCTCCCGCCGACAATCGATCCCGCGCCAGTAGCCTGGACTACCGACCAGCATCTCCACCTTTTCCCCGCGGCTGACGAGCATCTGCAGCCATCCGTAGAGTCGCAGTCCGCAGTTGATGTCGCCCTTTGCCATGATACTGACATCGCTTGTAGCAATGACGTATGCGTTGCAGACAGTGCCTGACGTGTGCATGTCGTTGCCCCACTGGTGGTCGCGGAGCAGATCGACAGTGAGGCCGCCAATCTCATGCGGCTCCTCGACGGTCTGATCGAGTATGGTCAGGTCGCCAGCCCATGCCTCATTCTCCCACATCTGCATGATCTCGGGCGTGATGATGACCGTCTTCCCGGCCGCCAACAGAGCGGCCGTCAGTTGGTGGTCGATGTGATCGTGATGCTGATGGGTGTGGAATGACAGGTCCACCACGTCCGCAAGTCGCTCGACCTGCTCATTTTTGAGCCGAAAATCGACCCCCTCCTCCTCGGGGGAGACACTCAGATCACGATTCGGCCCCTGATCGAGATCGATCGCACAGACGACCTCGGGTGTCTGCAATAATACCGAGCTTGAGTACAATTGGAAGACGCGAACACCATCTGTCACGGGATTGCTCTCGATTGAGTCGAGTACCCGGTCGACCGCCTGCCGATAGTAAGCGATAACTTCCGGCCGCCGGTCCGAGTCAGGTCGCATGATCCACGTGTCGAGAGCCTCAACCGCCGCGGCGCGCTCCGGCGTGACGGGAGCCGCAGGCGGGTTCGCCTCGAGCGCTGACCACAGGTCATCGGCAGGACTCGCGCCGACCGTCGAACACGCCTGGATCAGACCACAGAGGATGCTGATTGTCATGATGGCATTGACGGTGTCCATCGAGAATCAGTCCTATCGCGTCATCACTTCACCGCGCCCGCCGTGAGGCCGCGGACGATGTGCTTCTGGAAGACAAGGTAGAGGACCATCAGCGGCACCACGGCGATCGTCACGCCCGCGAG
>JBNJEK010000168.1:0-9795 GCA_051745855.1 Armatimonadota bacterium | reverse complement strand
GGGAAATACCGCATCACCGACACGCTCCTGGTGGGGCCGAACACCACCCTGACGGGCACCGGCAGCGCGCTGGGCTTCCAGCGACGCGGGGTCGTTGAGCGGGACGCGGGATCGGTCATCATCGCCCGCTTCGATGACCCGGTCCGGTGGATGATCTCCTCGGCGGTGTACTTCAGGGAGGGCGAGCACGAGGGGCAGCTTGTGCCGGCGCGTGAGATCGTGAGCGGCAGGACGTACGATCGGGGGACGCATTCGCGGGTCAACGCGGTTCAGATCCGGGACCTTCTGCTCATCGGCGAGGAGAACGCCGATGGCGACCCGCCCTACGGCGGCATCCGTCTGCAGGCCTGCCCCGGCTCAGTATTGCAGGGCGTCGGCGTCTTCGGTGTTGATATCGCCTACATGCTCAACGCCGGGTGGGGACTGGCGATGCGCGACTGCACGTCCGGCTCCTACCTCTACGGTCTGCTCGCGCTTTACAACGTGAACGGCCTGCTCATCGACAACTGCTACCTCAACATGCACAGTTCCGACCGGCTGATCGATGAGGATAACGTGGCGCCGGGCAACCTCTCTGACCGCGGGACCGGTGGCAGTATGCCCGAGGATTATCCTTTCCGGAAGACAGGCATCCTCAGTCACTACGGGCACAACATCACGCTGAACAACGTCATTACCGAACACTGGGAGATCGCGCGTTTTCACATCCACGGGCAGATCTCGGACACCGGAAGCTGGCTGGAGGGCAATGATGAGTTGGGGTACGCGCTGGTGACGGTGGACCTCGATCTTCGAAACCCGCACATCTACCAGCCTGCGATGACCGGCGAGGGGCGCTTCCTCAGGGCGGGCACGAACGTGCGCGCAACGGTCAGCAACAGTCCGGCCTTTCCGATCACGTGGGGAAGTGCGACGGCGAACCGCATATCGGTGCTGGTCCCGGATCCGGACAGGGCGGGGTGGAAGCATTATCCGGCGGTGGTGAGCTACGCGAATCGCGAGAGCGGCCACGTCCGTGTCGGCGCTGATGACTCCGAGGACGTGGACAACACTCGCCTCGCCGACACCACGACCCGTGTCGATCTGACGACCGCTCTCGAACGCATCGAGGCCTCGGATCGTCGCGACTGGACCGTGTCGATCGCCGACGGGGCGACCTGCGATGTCACCGGGCGCTTCGCAATGGGCGACCGGAATGTCACTTTCGTGGGCGAGGAAGGCGACGCGCGGCCCGTGATACGCTTCGCCCCGGGCCTCGCGGGTGAGACGCCGCTGGAGTTTGCAGGTGGCGGATGCGCGTTCCGGGGCGTGGACATTGCCGTCAGCGATGGCGCTGAAGCGGGGGAGAGCGCCATCGTCGGCGTCAGAGGCGACTTCGACCTTGGCCTCGCGGACTGCTCGGTCGCCCTTGCGGATTCCTCGTTGCTTACGACTGTCGAGTCGCCGGCTGTGATCGACGCCGTGCTGAGCGGGGTTGAGATTCGCAGCGGGCGCTCGATCTTCGTCGCGAGCGCGGACGGTGGCAGCGTGATTTCGTGCATGGCCGCTGACACGACGGCGCCCGCGACACTGCTCGCGCGCGGAGTGAACGGGTGGCAGGGCGAGCACACGGAGGTGCTTCACTCGAACATCGCACCTGCGGGGGACTGATGCGGCGGCCCGGGTCCTCCGCGTGGTGCTACCAGCCCGCGGAGAGGGCTGGCTGCAGTGGCGCCGGCGCGGGCGCCTCCTCGCCGACGGTCTCCATCGCGACCGCCCAGAGGTAGAGGCAGGTGTAAAAGGCAGTCCGCACGTAGGCGTTGAACGCACTGGCCAGCACGAAGAAGAGCAGTGCCAGGGCAATGCTGAGCGGCAGCAGCGCGGGTGTCGCGAAGAAGACTGTGGCCCCGGCGATCACGCCGATGCCGACCACGACCGCACCGATGACTCGAGAGGCGAGCATCAGGCCAAGCTCGCCGACGACGATCTGGATGATATTGTGCGAGTGCAGCCCTTTCGCGCGGTCGGCGGATTTCATCAGCGGCGAATCCTCGAGGATCATGATCGGCAGCAGCAGGTAGGTGATAGCCGCCCAGCCCCGCTGCATGGTGTCGGCGGCCGCCCGCCGCACTCCTCGGCCGCTTCTTCCGCGGATCGCGCCGGTGATGAGGCCGACCACCAGCGTCGCCACCGCGAGGGAGATGATCCCGCCGAAGTTCTTCACACTGTCGGCGAAGGCGCTGCCGAGCTTTGCGTCCTTTCCGCGCAGGTGGACATCGACAAGGTGGACCGTCATGCCGGTGAAGAAGTAGTTGGTGACGTGGATCAGCAGGGTCGCGACGACCAGCACCACGTAACCGACCGTGCTGACGGCCGCGTCGTCGGCCCGTGCCGCCGCGAGGTCTCCTGTGAGGTAGAGCACCCCGCCGAGGATGGCGATCAGCACGATGTTCGCGAGCACAGAGAGCACCGAGGGGATGAACAGGTCTTTGTCGCGGAACGCCATCGCGACGGCCTCTTTGAGGAACGTCCATCCGCGTTTGAGCGAGGCCATGAAGCCGCGCTCGCCCGAGAGCCGCGAAGGGTCCCAGCGCCCGCGCTTTGTTTCGTAGCTGGTCTCACGGCGAGGCTCCTGTCCCGGCGCGGCCTCCGCGCTTGCGTAACGTGCAGAGGCCTCATCGGCGCTCTCATCCGCCGGGAACGCTGTCCGAGGCATCGGTTCATCGCGGGGAGCGGCTTCCACGTCCTTGGCTTTCGCGTCTGCCCCGACGAGCCTGCCTTCATCAAGCCGAACTCCGCATGACAGACAGTGCTGGTCGGTCGCGTAGATCTTTTCCCCGCAGGACGGGCACTTCATCTCACTGCCTGCCGATGCCATCGGGACGCCTCCCGCTGCGTCATGTTCCTCTGCCCGGCGAGGGCCACTTCGCCACGAGAGGTGAACTGCCCTTCGTCGAAGGTATCAATCCGCCTTCCGTGAAATGACCGGAGAGCCTGCCGGTCCGTGGTGTTTCCAGTGAGAATGGCACAACTCGGGTGATTGCTGTGGTCTTATGCAGACGAGTCCTGTCCACCATGCCGAGCATAGTAGCCGCACTTATGCTGATACTGCTTCCGGCGCAGACCGAGGCGCTGCCGTGGGACCAGGTGGAACTGCTGCACAGCGGTTCGGAGCCTGCGCTGGCATTCGAGGCGACGCATCGTCTCGCATGGGAGGATGGGCGGCTTGCGTCGCTGACCGCCGACGGCGTCTCCACCTTGGTGCTGCGCGACGGAGCATGGGAGGCCGGGATCAGCCATCCTCTCATCGGTGGACAGGCCGTCGCGTGGGCCGATGACACCGTGGTGGCGCTCGACCGGGAGAAGCTCCTGCTGATCAAACCGACCGGCGAGCGCGTGGTGATCCACGAGCTTGCCTGTCCGATCGGTTCGCGCGGCGCGGTCGCCGGAGTGCCCGGGCAGGGGGCGGCGCTGGTGAGCATCGATGGCCGCGTCTACCTCGCCGACGTCGCGACCGGCGACTTCGAGCGCGTCGAGGGGACATCGCTCGGCAGTGACGCGGTGTACATGGCCTCCTGCGGGGCGACCGGCGAGGTGTACGCGTTCGGCGGGCGCGGCCTGAGCCGCTGGGATGGCGACGCCAGCGAGTTCGTGCAGTGGGCTGACGCCGACGGAAACGCTGTCGCGGCGCCGCCGAAGTCGCTGGCGGTCCACCCTGATGGACGCTGGCTCTACGCCGGAACGGCGGGCGAGGGCCTCATCGCTGTCGATCTGCAGGAGGGGGTCGCGCACACGTGCAATCCGGATCGTCTGCCGAACGTTGCGGGGCAGCATATCTTCCCGGTGACGGTGGACACGCGGCGCGATGTGCTCTACGTTCCGACGTGGACACACGCGGTCGCCGTTGCGCCGGCAAGCGACCCCTCGCGGTGGGACGAGACAGGGTATCTCAACTCGATGACCGAACCGGCGCTGCACACGTACCGCTCGATTGCCTCGGTGGCGGGGCTGGCGTACCTTCCGAGCACGGATCACCTGATCTTCGGCGGCAGATGGGGCCTCGATGTGCTCAGCAGCGCGGACTCGGGGCAGTTCGTGACGGACGCGGGCTTCGAGCAGTACGAGCTTGCGCCTGATGAGATCGGGGGCGAGGGCGGTGTGTATGACATGATCCGCGAGGAGCGCCTGCGCGCGATCTACGTCAACGCTGGCCGCGCGACTCCCGAGGCGATGGAGCAGTACGCTCGCGCGGGGATCAACGCTGTCTTCTATCAGATTTATTACATCGAGCACGGCGAGTTCTACCCGCCGCTGGACGTCCGCGAGCATCTCCGGGAGGTTGCCGGGTGGGGCGAGGACGCCGGCGTCACGCTTTTCGCAACTGGCAGACAGGTCGGGTGGAGTCAGTTCAACCACGAGCGCATCCGCGACTACGAGTACCGCCGCTTCATCACGCCCTCGGGGCAGATCGGGGCCTATCAGTCGGAACGCGACGTGGAAGGGTATGACCGAGGCGAGTTCCCGTGCCACTTTGATGAGGGGTACTGGGAACTGACGCTCGGCTATCAAATTGAGGAGTTCGGGAAACTGGCGGCCGAGACACCGATCGCCGGCTTCGTACTGGAGATGGGCGACGGCTACGGTGGATCGAACATCCGCCACGCGTCGGATGTGTGCATGTGCGACGACTGCTGGGAGCGCTTCCTCGACCACCGTGGGATCGATGACGAAGAAGCGCGCGGGATGGAAATCGACGGCTGGAACCGCCACCACTGGCTGCGTGATCGTGGGTTGTGGGACGCGTACGTCGACCATCAGCGCGTGCGCTTTGCGGCGCTTGCGCGGGAGTACCTGCTGAAGGCGCGGGAGCATCAGCCGGCGCTGGTGCCCGTGCTGGCGCTGCCGGAGACCTCCGGGCATTATGACGAGAGTTGGTACTACCGCGCGTGGATCGAGGGCCTCGGGAGCGCCGAGCAGCCGGTGATCGTCTGCTCGCAGCAGACCTACGCTGCGCCCTTCGCCCCGACGATGTCGATCGATCCGGGCCGGCGGCTGAAGGAGGACGGTCTGCACCTGCTCTTCGTGCCGGGCCTCGCGACGATCTGGCATACGCCCGAGCAGCTTGCGCGCCGCACCGCGGACAACCTGCGTTACACGCCGGGCACGTGGTACTACCACGGGAATTACTGGTTCGGCGAGCACCTTGAGGAGAGCATCTATCAGCCGCGAACACCGGGTGTTGCCGGGAGCTTCGCGCTCTCGGAGTACATCGAAGCGTTGAGCGAGGTCAGTTGGGATACGCCGGGAGGATAATCATGATTCGCGCAATCGCCGTCCTTGCCCTGATGCTGATGGTCACAGCCTGCGTGGCCGCGCCGGTTCTGCGGGTGGTTGAGGACTTCGAGGGGGAAGTCCCGGAGTTGACTGACGACGCGGAGATCATTGAGGTAGAAGGCAACCGCGTGATGCAGTGGGCGCCGGATCGCGAGGAGCCGTGGTTTCTCAACATCGCATTCTCCGGCGTCGAGCTTGACGAGTGGGATCGACTCGAGTTGCGCTACCGCATTGAGGGCGCGGAAGAGGTGGACTGGTGGGGTGTGAAGGTCGTTGATTTCCCGCTGGGCGACGGGTTCCAGGTGCCCTACCGCGTGCCGAAGAGCGAGGTCGCGCTCGGTGAGTGGGCGACCGCTGACTTCACGCTGCATCCTGTGCCGATGAAGTGGGGTGACTCACCCAACGAGACCGCGCAGACGATCATCCTGCGGGCATCCGGCGTTCAGGGCGAAGCACCGGTCTTCCTCGTCGATGATATCCGCGTCGCTCGCGATGCGCTGCACATGTCCGTGGAGCCCGGTGGGGTTGAGCCTGCCGCCGACGGCTGGCGCCGCGATTTCACGCTCGAGGTTCGCTCAGCGGCTGAGCAGCCGATGACCATCAGCTTTGAGGGTGCGGATGTGCCCGATGGCGCCACGATGGACCTGCCCGACCCGGTGGAGTTGCCCGCCGGGGAGCGCAGGGAGGCGATCGCGAGCATGTCGATCCCTGGCGGCCTCCCGCCGCTGACGCAGATCGAGGCCACGTTCGCCGCGATGAGCGACGATGACGACCGCGTCGAGGAGGCGTTGACCGTGTCGGTGCCGCTGCCTGAATTGGAGCATCCGGTGTTGCTGGTGACGCGCGACGATCTGCCGCGGATTCGCGGGCTCATTGAGACGCTGGACTGGGCGCGAGAGGCATGGGAGCCGATCCTGCGCAGTGCCGACCGATGGGCGGAACGCGAGATTGAGATGCCCGACCGCGGCGGCCAGTGGTACCACTGGTACACCTGCGACGAGTGTGGGGGCAATCTGCAGACGGTGTCGCCGACCGAGCACGTGTGCGGGGCCTGCGGCGCGGAGTACACCGGATGGCCTTACGACGACGTCGTCATCATGCGCACGCACAACAATCTGTCCAACGCGACGCGCGATCTTGGACTTGCGTACGCGGTCACCGGCGATGATCGGTATGCCGCGAAGGCCCGCGAGATACTGCTCGGCTATGCGGATGTCTACCTCGACTATCCGCTGCACAACAAGCAGGGCGAGGACGGAGGCGGTGCGTGTCACGTCGGCGCGCAGCCTCTGAGCGAGGCCACGTGGCTGATTCCCATCGTGCAGGGCTTCGACTGCATCTACGATCTTCTCAGTGAAGACGAGCGCGCGGAGATCGCGGAGAAGGTCCTGCTTCCTGCCGCTGAGTTGGTGCGCTCTTACGCGAACTCAATTCACAACATCCCGTGCTGGGAGAACGCGGCCTACGGGATGGTCGGGATCACGCTTGGAGTGAGCGATCTCGCATCCGACGCGATCAACGGCGAGTTCGGCTTCCGCAATCAGATCGAGCAGGGCGTGGATGACGACGGCGTCTGGTACGAGGGCTCGTGGGGATATCATTATTACACGATGAGCGCGCTCGAGCCGCTTGCGGTTGCCGCCGAGCACGTGGGGATCGACCTTTACTCCGACCGCTACCTGAGTATGTTCACCGCGCCCGTCCGCATGATGGGGCCGACGGGGACGCTGCCTGCGTTCAACGACTCGGGGCGCACCAGCGCCATGGGAACCGGCCGGGCGAAGTTGTACGAAAACGCCGCCTCACACTGGGAGGCCGATGAGCTTGCGGTGGTGCTGGCCGGGGCGGGTCGGCGGTCGGGATACCAGGCACTGCTTTTCGGGCCGGATGAACTGCCTGCCGGCGCAACCAGCCTGAGTTCGACGATCTTCCCGGCGGCGGGCGTCGCGATGCTGCGCACGAAGGCGGCCGACAGGCCCGGCGACCTTGTTCACGGCGTCCCCGCGAACTGCCTCGCGCTGGACTACGGCCCGCATGGCGGCGGCCACGGGCACCCTGACAAGCTGGCCTTCGAGATGCACGTGATGGGCCGGCTCTTCGCCACCGACGCGGGTTCGGTGAAATACGGCAATCCCGCCCACCGCGGCTGGTACAAGCAGACGCTCAGTCACAACACCGTGGTGGTTGACGGCGAGAGTCAGCAGCCGACGGAGGGTGATCTGCTCTTTCATGTCTTCGGCGACAACGTCGGGCTCGTCGGAGTCGAGAGCGACGCAGCCTACCACGGCGTCACGCTCCGGCGAGTCATGGCGCTGCTGCCTGACGGGATGCTGGACATCACGCTGGCGCTGTCAGACGACGAGCATCAGTACGACTGGGCGTTCCACGGTCGCGGCGATCTGAAGCCGTCCCCCGAGATGACGCCGCTCGAGGGTGCTCCCGGCGAAGGAATGTATGAGTGGGCGGAGGACTGGCGTAGCGCGGGAGAGCGCGACGAATTCACCGGCGACTGGGCGATCGAGGACGGGCCGGTCGTGCGTTTCGCGCACGCGGCGGCTCCCGCCGCGGAGCTTTTCGCCGCGATCGGTCGCGGGAATCCGGGGACCGCGCGCGACCCGTTCATCATGAGCCGGGTGAACGCGGAGGGCGCGGCGTGGGCGACCGCCATGTGGTGGGGCAGTGATGATGCGCCCGAGATCACGCTTCTGAGTGCCACGCGGGATGGCGAAGAACTCTCCCCGTCCGACGCATTCGGCCTCGAGGTCACGGTCGGCGGACGGAATCTCATCCTCGTGACGGCAGCAGAGGGCGGCGCGACCTTCGGCGAGATCGACCTCGAGGGAGCCGCCGCGCTGGTCGAACTCGACGGTGAGCGGCCCGTCCGCTGTCTTGCGGCGGAGGCCGCGCGCGTGACGGTGAACGGGGTGGAGATCGCCCGGTAACCGCCGGCGGACTATGCTTCTTCGATCGCCTCCACCATCGCACGCGAGGCGGCGCGCACGGCCTCCCGCTTGTACTCCGCGGAGCGGCGGGTCACGGTGATCAGGTCGGCGACCTCCGCGCTGATGTGGCCGAAGAGCCGGTCCATCATCAGCAGACAGGTCGCGGTTCCACCGCCCGATCCGCCCGCTGCTGCCACGCCGATGACGGGCTTCTCGGCCAATCCCTCGCCCTTGAGGCCGATGTTGCAGCGCCGCAGCCGGTCGGCGAAGCACTTCGCGGACTCGCTCAGGTCACCGAAGTAGACCGGTGTCACGAAGACCCACGCGTCGGCGTCCATGACCGCCGCGCGAATCTCCTCGAAGTCGTCCTCGATGATGCACCAGCCCTCCTCGCGGCACTTGTACCAGCCGTTCTTGCACTGCCGGCAGGCGGCGACCTCATGGTCGGTCAGCTTGATCAGTTGGCAATCCGCGCCGGCAGTCTGCGCGCCGTCCACGCCTGCCTTCGCAAGGCTTTCGGTGAGGCCGTCTTCATTCGGACTCGTGTGGATCATGACAACCTTCATGTCGATCTCCTCCTGCGGACGCGACAGGGCGGAGCGTGGTCTTGGGCGGAGCCGCAAAGCACCGGACTCCGCCCCCGCTGTCGCCTTCGTTGCTGCCGTTACTTTCGTTGCTTTGTTCGCTGCCTTTACTCCCAGAGTTCCCACATGGCGACCTGGACCGCGTCGGTCATCTTCCGCCCGCCATCCGCTTCGAGGCGGCGCGAGAGGATCGGGAGGGCGCCGTAGGCGCCGCGGTGGGCCTGGTCGGTGGTGGGGATGTAGCCGAACCAGTCGTTCGCAAGCTCAGCCACGAACGTCCACTCGGCGGGCGACCAGTGCTTGATCTCCAGCCCCCACTCCACGAATACCTCGCTCGGAATGCCGACGATCATCACCTCGCCCACGCGGATGACCTGGATCGGCACCTGCGCGATCTCGCCGTCAAGATCCCACTCGTCGAAGCGCTCGATGATCGAATCCCAGCGGCCGGGACGCTCCTCCATCGCGCGCTTCTCCTCGACCTCGGCGCGCATCTGTTCGTCGCGCGTGTAGTAGGGGATCGGGACGCGCCTGAAGAGGCAGCCGAAGCCCTCCTCCTCCAGCGGCTCACCAAGCTCTGTGGCGTTGACCGCAAGGCCTGCCGCGCCGCGGCCCATCTGCGCGGCCTTCTCGATGCCCTTGGAGGGCCAGCGGCTCTCGCGCCAGTGATGGTGGTTGATGTCACCGCAGCAGCCCTGCAGGAAGACCGTGACGCACTGGTCGCCGTACACGTCGCGCATTGCCAGCGACAGCCGCCCGGGCCATCCTGCGGAGATACCGTTGCCGCCGACCGTGTCCGCATGCATGGCGTAGTTGGCGATCATCGCGCGGACGGTGCCGGATTCGTCGCGGACGCTCATTGCCAGTAGCTCCGGGTCGATCGGGCCGGCCGGGCCAAGCGTCTCGTCCTTGCCGAAGACTTCGCTGCCGTCGCGCTTGCGACCGAGGCGGTTGCT
>JBNJEK010000167.1:0-9803 GCA_051745855.1 Armatimonadota bacterium | reverse complement strand
GGCACGTTGTCGAAGATCGGGCAGGGGCAGGTGATGTCGTGATTGCACATAAGGTCAGCCATCGGTGGTCACCCCGGATGGATGCTGCATGCCTTCCCGCAGGAAGCGTGCTGCGTCCTCTGGGGCCACCGGATTGATGTAAAAGCCGGTGCCCCACTCGAAGCCCGCGATGCTGGTCACCCTCGGCAGGATCTCGATATGCCAGTGGTAGTCGAGGTGCAGGGTGCTCCACAGTTCGGGTCTGCCCGGTCGGGTGGTGCGGTTCGGAGCCACGTTGATAATGGCGTTATACGCCGGTGACCCCAGCGCGGGCCGCAGTTGTGCGAGACAGGTATGCACTATCTCCGCCAGCGCCGCCCGGCCGGGCTCGTCCATCGCCGTGAAGTCGTGTGAGTGCTGCTTCGGGTAGATCGCAATCTCGAAGGGGAACCGCGATGCGTAGGGCGCGATGGCCACGAAGCGTCCGTTGTCCATGACGATCCGCTCCTCGAGCCGAAGCTCCTGTGTGATGAGGTCGCAGAAGATGCAGCGCTCTTTCTGCGCATAGTACTCCCGGGCTGCGGTGAGCTTGGCCTTCACCCGCCCGGGGAGGACCGGGATGGCCATGATCTGCGAGTGGGGGTGGCTGATGGTGGCGCCCGCCTCCGCGCCGTGATTGCGGAATATCACGCAGTAGCGCAGCCGCTCGTCACGATAGAGGTCGGCGAGGCGAAGCTGGCAGGCCAGCAGGACTTGCTGGATGTCTTCCGGCGGGCCGTCGGCCATCTGCCAGTGATGTCGCGGGCTCTCGACGACCACCTCGTGCGCCCCCACGCCCTCCATGCTGTCGAGTATCCCCAGACCGTGCCGATCCGGGGCGCCCTCGACCCGCAGCGCGGGGTACTTGTTCGGCACCACGCGCACCTGCCATCCAGGGCCGTTGGGCGGGCTGTCGCCGGGCCGCAGCGCCCAGATCTCGGGTGGCGTCATGCGCTCGTTGCCCTCACACAGCGGGCAGCCGGGCCCGCCGGGCGTGGGCGCCGGGGTATCGTAGTCAGTGGGCCGGCGGCCACGTTCAGCCGCGATGATCACCCAGCGATCGACGATTGGATCTTTGCGTAATTCGGACAAAAAACCAGCCCTCCTGCCATGACTGCAACGACATCAACGGCGGCCCCTCCCCCCTCTCCCTGCATCAGCAAACCACGCTGATCGGGCGGGAGAGGGGGAGTATACGACGACGGCACCTGCCGTTCCCTTTTCCCTCTTCACATCTCCCTTTGCCCCGTCGTTACTGCGCCGGGAAATCAACCTTCGCGAACCACTCCGGCTTCACGTCCGGGAAGGGTTTGTCCCGCCCGCACAGATCGCCGAACCACGCCCAGTCCTCATCCGACAGGCGCTCCCGCCGGGCCCAGCGCTCGGCAAGCTCCGCCACGCGGTTGAAGTCCGAGTGGTGAGCCACCAGCCGGTGCGCCGAGTAGTCGGGCGCCGCATCGGTGGAGATCAGGAACTGCCAGTCCGACGCCTGCAGCAGCAGCAATTCCCGCGCCGCCTGCTCGACGAACGCCTGCAGTTGCGGGTCCTCCGTGCCCTTGAAGCGCTCGGCGAGGTGCTGCATTCGGCGCTCAGCCTGGTAGATGCGCCGCCACGACCACGCGGTCTCCTCATTGAGCCAGATGTGATGTCCGCCGCCGGCGCCCCACGAGCCCTCAGGCAGAGTCACCGCCGTCGAGGGAGGGGTGTCGGCGAGGTACTCGCGCCCCGTCATCGCTTCGACCCGGTAGTCCTCGTGCATCCAGCGGATGACCTGCTCGAGCCACATCGGGCCCTCGTGCCACCAGTGGCCGAAAAGCTCGGCGTCAAAGGGCGCGCAGATCATCGGCCGGCGACCGTGCGGACGTGGCTGCGCCTGCATGATGTCATGGATCATCGAGACGAAGTGTCCGGCATGATCGCGCACCCGCTGCTCCGCCATCTCCGGGGAATACTGGTCCTTTGTCTCAAGACGGTTCTGGTCGTCTGTGATCCGCCAGTAGCGGTGATCGCCGGGCTCGTGCTTCTTGTGAAACTCCAGGTACCACCCGTCTCCGGGGTATCCGTGGTCGGCGCTCCAGACCTGGTGTGAGACGCCCGGATTCCGCGCGATGCAGGCCACGGGCGGATGATCCTCGAATTGCGCTCCGACGAAGTATCCCCAGTGCGTGGTCTTCTCCCATCCGGGCCGCGCCTGCTCACCGGTGCTGTGGATCCGGCCCCAGAGCTTTCCGAGTGTGTCCTCGTGGTCGATGCTCACCGGCAGCGGGTCGCCCCCGGCGGCCAGCAGGTGGCTGTCGATGATGAAGTAGTCGAGCCCGTTCTCGCCGAGAAGCTCCTCCACGCCCTTGCGCAGCCACGTGTGCCCATCCGGCCGCTGCACGCTCGCGGGTGGAGCCCATCGCCCTCGCGGGCGGTAGGCGCACTCGGGCAGCCAGAACCCGCGCGGGTGACGGCCGAAGTGCCGCAGGTGGGTCGCCAGGCCCTGCCGGATCTGCGCCTGGATCGACGCGTCCTCGTGCAGCAGGGGAAAGTAGCCGTGGGTCGCCCCGGAGCACATGATCTCGATCGCATGCTGCTCCTGCAGGTCGCGGAATGCCCCCACGATGTCACGCTCAAGCTCTTCGTGGTATACTTGTTTCAGTTCGCTGTAGCGCTCGACCCACTGTTCGGCGAGCCACTCGAGGTGCTTCTCGCCGCTGAAGCTGAACTCTCCTCGATTGGCTTCCGCAATGTTGATCCGATCATCAAGGTAGTGCGGGAACCACTCTTTGAAGCGATCGTCGGCAAGCTGCTCAACCACGATCGGCGTCAGGCCGATGGTGACTCTGGGGCGAATCCCCTCGTACATCAGCCGGCGGAACGTCCGAATCAGCGGCAGATAGCACTCCGCCGTGGCCTCATAGAGCATACTCGCTCCGTGGGGCCACGTTGAGTGGCCGAGCACGTAGGGCAGATGTGTGTGCAGGACAAGGCAAAACGCTCCGGGCGGCGAACTCATGGTGTGGACTCCAGTTCAGGCTACGTTCAGCAACTTGCGTTCCAGACACTCTATGTCTCAAAGAACTCGCGTTCGCTCCGTGGCGCAGGGAGATGATGTTTCGGGATGAGTCGGATACACGTCGCATTCGTGTGGCACATGCATCAGCCGTGGTACCTCTGGCCGGCGAGCAATCGGGCGGCACTCCCCTTCGCCAGGCTCCATGCCTCCGGCTCGTACTACGACATGCCGTGGCTGCTGCGCGATTTTGACGACACACGCGTGACATTCAACCTTGTTCCATCGCTCGTGGAGCAAATCCAGGGCTATGCGGAGGGGGAGATCGTGGATCGAGCGGCGGAGCTTTCACGCCGCGACCCCTCTGACCTGACCCTCGACGATCAGCGCTACCTCCTCACCCACATGTGCGGCGGACACCCCGGGGCCGCCATGGCGGCCAGCACCAGGTACGGCGAATTATCGCACAAGAGAGGCGTTGACCGCAAGCCGGAAACGATAGATCGCGCCTGCCGTGTCTTCACACCGGACGAATACCTCGACCTGCAGGTGCTCTTCAACCTCGCCTGGTGTGGCTTCGCCCTCGACAACACCAGCGATGTCGTCCACGAACTGCGCGCGAAGGACCGCAACTTCACGAATGAGCAGAAGCAAGCGTTGCTCGCGGAGATAGATGGCGCCGTCGAGCGGGTCATCGACACCTACGCCCACGTGGCTGCCGAAGGGAAGGCCGAACTGATATGCTCTCCCCACTACCACCCGATCCTTCCGCTGCTCGCGAACATGGATGACGCCACGCGCCGAATCCCCGGCTCGCAGCTTCCGGAGCGGCGCTGGCGTGAGCCGGAGGAGGCGCGCCGCCAGCTTCGTGAGGGCCTCGAGCGCCACGAGGAGACGTTCGGCGAGCGGCCGCGCGGCATCTGGCCCTCGGAGGGCTCGGTCAGCGACGAGGCCCTGCGGATCGTCGCCGAGGAGGGCGTGGGCTGGGCCGCGTCGGACGAGGAGGTACTCGCCGCGAGCCTCTCCGGCGGCGAACGACCGGGCCCGCGCGAGCTCTACCGCCCGTGGCTGACCGCCGACGGGCGTGTGTCCCTGGTGTTCCGCGACCACAGGCTGTCCGACCTCATCGGCTTCGTCTACCGCGACTGGGACCCGCAGGATGCCGCGGACGACTTCATCGGCCGCCTGAAGAAGGCCGGGGCCGACGCCACCGATGGCGACCAGCCTCCGCTGATCTCCGTGATCCTCGATGGGGAGAATCCGTGGGGCTGGTACGAGGACGCGGGTGAGGGCTTCCTGCGCGGCGTCTACGAGGGCATCGAGGCCGACGACGTACTCCGCACGGTCACGGTCTCCGAGCACCTCGACGAGTTCCCGCCCGAGAAGAAACTGCAGTCGGTCTTCCCGGGCTCGTGGATCGACCACTCCTTCCGCACGTGGATCGGCGGCAATGAACACCGGCGGGCGTGGGAGTTGCTGACAGGAGCGCTGGAGGCTACGAAGCGGCATGACGAGGACGACGAGGCCCTGAAGCGGGCGCGCCGCCACCTGATGATCGCGGAGGGCAGCGACTGGTTCTGGTGGTACTCCGAGAATCAGCACACGCTTGACGCCGACATCTTCGACGCTATCTTCCGCTCACACTGTGCACAGGTCTACCGGGAACTTGGGGAGGAGCCGCCGGCCGCTGTCGAAGAGCCGATCTACGCCGAGAAGGTCAGTCGCCTGACACGCGAGGCCGTCGGCCCGATGACCGCGAACATCGATGGCCGGATCACAAGCTACTTCGAGTGGCAGGGCGCGGCGCTGCTGCGCACCTCCGGGCTCGCCTCGGCGATGCAGCGCAGTCAGTACGTGCTGCAGGAGATGTACTTCGGCTTCGATGAGCAGAACCTGTGGCTGCGGCTGGACACCGATCGGACTGCCGTCGAGGACCTCCAGGACTGCCGGATGGAGATCATCTTCGGCGGCGAAATCGAGCACACCATCGTAATCACCGGCACCTCCGATGAGGAAACCGATCCCGTGGAGATAAACGGCACTCTGTGCGACGAGGCGGAATGTGCCGTCGATCAGATCGTGGAAGTGCGGGTGCCGCTGGAGCGGGTTGACGTGGACCTCGGCGAGACGCTGAAGCTGGCCATCACACTCGGGCGCGAGGGACGGGTCATCGAGCGCTGGCCGGAGCTTGGACTGCTGCAGGTTGAGGTCCCCACTCGCGAGGAGATGCTCTCCTCGTGGGTGGTCTGAGCGACGGCGTCGCCAGAAATGAGAAGCGGCCGCCACGCTCCGTGGCGGCCGCTGCGATTCAGCGCAGTTCGCGATCAGGTCAGGTCAACGACGATGCTGAGATTCAGCACCTCATCGTCGTCGAGATCGATAGTGATGAACTGCTGGATGTCGCCGCCAACCAGCATGTCGAGGGGACTGCTGATCGGCTCCCAGTCATCCGGATCGGCGTAGCGGACTCGCAGGTCGTACTCCCCGGCAAGCACCGCCGGAACCTCGAATGAACCATCCTCCGGATCGACCTCAGCCACCGCGACTGAACCGAAAGTGGTATCCAGGAACACGCCGAGGACCTCGTCAGTGGGAACGGGAAGAGGATCGCCCGCTTCGTCGAGCACGGTGCCGCGCACCGTACCGAAGCTCAGATCGGACCCGCTGAGTACACTGGCGAAGATCGTCGGGCGCATGATCCACTGCCCGCTCGCACCGGCCTGATGCACTGACGCGGCCGCGTGGAAATCAAGCAGGATCGTCACAACTTCACCTTCGTTGATCGTGAACTCGCCGGTGACGAGCTTCGCCCCCGTCTGCGAACCACTGGGAACCGTGAGATCGTGGCGTACGCCGTCACCGTCGATGATGTAATTGGCCCCTGGCGCGGCATCGAGAATCAGACGAACCTGCGTGTACTGCCCGGCCGGGATCAGTGGCTGCCCGAGTAAGAGCGGATCTTGCGCCAGAGCGATCAACTCGATGTCGTCAGGGATGTCCGCGTCCGTCAGGAGCGTGCGGACGCCCTCGCCACTGGAGACGACCTCCACCCGGGTAATGTGGACGTGAACCTCCTGGACGTCCGACATCGGCGCATCAGTGAGGACCACGCGAGCAGTCCCGGTGCCCTCCAAATCGCCGTCCCCGTCTCCGCTGCATCCCATGAGCACGAATGCGAACACGACCAATACTCCGACAGACCAGATCAAACGCGAACGTCTTAGTTGCTGCACGTGCACCACCTCCGAGTAATCACTTACTACTAATTGAGTATTCCCGACCACCACGTGTTCTACCCTTTCACTCTTCATGGAGATGACGCGGGGCCTTCCCTGAGATGTCGGTGGGGGAAAACCCTCCTCGGATACACGCGCAGAACAAAATGAAGCCCCCGCGGAATCTGCGGGGGCTCTGAGTGTGCCGGGTTGCCGAAGTCCAGCGTCAGCTCTCGATGGACATCAGGCATTCGCCGTGGCTCGCGCCGGCGGGGCAGAGGGCGTCGGGCTTGAGCCACTTGGCGTGGCCGTCCACGAACGAGTAGTTCGCGCCACCGTTGTGCCGGGTGAACGCATCGGACGTCGGCGTCCATCCGTGTTCATTGCTCGCGGGCCCGATGTCGTCGTCGGCGCCGGTGCTCTCGACGAGGAAGATGACACTTGACGGGTCATCAACCCGAGCGAGGGTGGCGCCGCGCGGCGGGGTCGGCGCTCCGCTGTCCTGGTGAAGATCGTTGATCGCATAGCTCGCGTTCATGCCCTTATCCGCAACGCTTCCATCGAAGACGTTGCTGGTCGGACTATGGCTGGGGCAGATGAAAAGCTGACTGTTCTTGACATACGGGAAGACGACCCCGCGCCAACTGCCGTCGCCGTCAGTGCCACCGAGACCGTAGTTGTAGTCCTCGGTCGGCAGCATCTCGTCGAAGTCCTGGGCATACATCAGAATGCCAAGCTGCAACTGCTTGACGTTGCTCATGCAACTTGTCTGCCGGGCCTTCTCACGTGCGCGTGCGAAGACCGGGAACAGGATAGCTGCGAGGATCGCGATGATGGCGATAACCACCAACAATTCGATCAGGGTGAATCCGGATGTGCGACTCTTCATGGGGGGCCTCCCGTGCAGCGAGTGTGGAAACGATTGATTCCTGTGCGCAATGATAGCAGGGGTGTTGCGCGTGCACAATTACGTAGCGCGTTAAACTTGACCGGTAAACAATACTAAACTGTGCATAAGAGCAATGTGCTGTGATTATCGACGGGAGAAGATTGCAACAGGGTGGACGGTGTGGCAAACGCCCCCGCCGGAAGAACGCTCGGCGAGGGCGCCGCTGCATCAAGTCAACGGTATGCGCAACTCGTTGCATCTCGGGGGTAACTCAAGCGTTCTCGACGAGGGGTTCCTCGGTGTCACTGCGGTCGACAGCCGGCTGCTCTCTCACGGGACGTCCGAACACCAGCGGCAGCGACCATGCGCAGATGGCGCTGATTACGCTTGAGAACAGCATCGCCGTGTACAGGGACCGCGTCCCCGTCTGAGGGGCGATCGTGGCGGGCAGGCCCATCACGAGATGAGCGATCACCAGCAGGACCACGAGTCGACGGTCAGGCCCGCGCAGTCCGGCCCACGCCGCGATGACCCACACGGCTATCTGCGGCGTCGTGGTGGAGTACAAACGTCGCTCAAACAGCCCTGCAAGCGCGATATCCCAGTCGGGGCTGCCACCCGGAATTCCTACCGCGTAGCGGTACGCGACCAGCGAAGCGATCAATGAGCCGGTGATGATCGCGAGCGCAAGCCTCGGGCGGCGCCTCGGCCCGCAGCCCACGATGACCGCAATCCCCGCGCCGATGCCCATCAGCGTCCACGGGATCGAGCCGGTCAGCATGTAGTTGATCGGACGCGGAAGAGCGAAGCGCGCCATCCGCGTCCAGATCGAGCGATTCGAGCCGAGTATCCAGCCCGGCCCCACGCAGGTGAGCTTGAGGGCCGCGAAAACGACTGCGATCGCGATCAGCGCCACGAACGCGGGGTGGAGCCTCCGGTGCCGCCACCAGTAGAAAAGCATCACGAGAGGGAACACCACGAAGCCGGTCTCTTTGAGCATCGCCGCGGCGGCCACGAGCGGGACACTCCACCAGAGCTTTCCGCGCCACGCCAGCCACAACGCCGGCAGCGTCACCATCGCGAGCCAGATGTCCGGCAGCGAGATCCACCGGGCAACCGGCGTGACACCGACGGGAGTATACAGCTTCTCGATTACGGGCAGGGGGATCAGCAGATTCTGCATCGCCACGGCGAGCAGCGCCAGCAGCGGCCTGCCGGTCACCACCATCACGAACCAGAACAGCATCCCGGTCACGATCACATGACAGACCGCGCGCACAAGCTCATAGCGATCGTGATTCTCCCACCCCAGCACCTTGTGCAGGGTCCAGAACGCGTAGCTTGAGAGCGGTCGCCAGAACGGGTTGAGCCCGATCCAGTAGCCGGTGAACCAACTGAGGGTGTCGCCGAAGTCCTGGTACTTCTCGAGGCCACGTTCGAGTGCCGTCACATCAAGGTCGCGATGGGGCTCGGGCGGTGTGAGGCCCGATTCGAACGCCGGCCACGCGCCGATGACGCCTGCCACGAGCGCGACAGCGAGGAGGGTCCAGCGTTTGCGGAGAATGCGCCGCAGGATGTCCACTGGTCCGATCACCGAAAGAGCTGACTGACCGATTCGCCGGTGTGGATGGCGTGGATGGCCCTCGCAAAAAGCTCCGCCACCGAGACCTGCTCGATCCCTGCTGCCTCAGCGCCCTCCGGCGGCGGAAGGGAGTCGGTGACGACTACGCTCTTGAATGGATCCTGTGACAGCCGCTCCAGTGCCGGTCCGACGAGCACGCCGTGGGCGGCTCCCGCGTAGACCTCCTCGACACCACAGTTCTCCTGCAGGTAGCGCGCGAGGTTGAGCATCGACCCTCCTGTGGCGATCTCGTCATCGAAGATGATGACCTTTTTGCCCGTCACGTCGCCGACAACCGCATCGATGATGACCTCTGTGTCTGAGATCCGGCGCTTGTCACCGACGGCCATCGGCAGGCCGAGTCGGCTTGCGTAGGCGCCGGCGCGACGCGCGCTGCCGGCGTCGGGAGCGACGACGACGAAGTCGGACAGGTCCCAGTCGCTGAAGTAATCGCATATCAGGGGGATGGCTGAAAGCTGATCGGCGGGCATGCGGAAGAAGCCCTGGATCTGGCCGCTGTGCAGCGTCATCGTCAGCACGCGGTCGGCCCCTGCGGTCTTGAGCAGATCGGCCACGAGACGGGCGGTGATCGAGATCCGGGGCATGTCCTTCTTGTCGGAACGCACGTAGAAGTAGTAAGGTATGACGGCGGTGATCCGGCGCGCGGAGGCATGCTTAAGCGCATCGAGCATCATGCACAGTTCCATGAGATGCTCGTTCACGGCCGGTGAGGCGGTCTGGAGGACAAAGACGTCCTTTTCGCGAACGTTCTCCTCGATCTGCACGAAGAGATTATCATTCTCGAACCGGTCGATCATCGTCTGACCGAGTGGTATATCGAGGCAGTTGCAGATCCGCTGAGCAAGGACCGGGTGGGAGCTGCCGCAGAACAGCTTCAACTGGTCGTTCAATGACGTCATGTCGTCCTCCCCGCTTGACGGGCAAACCGGATCCGTGTGAGATTAACGTTCTCTGTCGCGGGCTGGATTACCTCCTGCCGTGTGGGAGCCGCCGCGCCTGGAGGAAGTAATGAGCATCATCTTTCTCGCCGACGACTTTCCGCCC
>JBNJEK010000166.1:0-9808 GCA_051745855.1 Armatimonadota bacterium | reverse complement strand
GCCGTTGGCCGTTGCCGTCCGGAGGTCGGGCGTGCCCACGCCCGACGCAGTTTCGCGGCTCAAGGGAGGGCCGTCATTCGTCGTCCGCGAAGTACCACCCCGCACACTCAGTCCGACTCACAGGCAGTTGAGCGCCCATGCCGAATGAAGCCAGCAATCTCACAGCCACCATCGATCCGCCCGAGGCCATGGCCTCGGTCCCCGGCACGTGGAAGATCACCCTCTCAGGCCTCGAGGTCGCCGAGGGCGGCGTCGTCCGCGTCATGCTCAGCGGCTCGCGCGGCAACCCCAGCGACTGGACCCGCCCGCAGGCGTCCGAGCCCGATGCCCGCGAATACGTGACTGCCGCGTGCACCGGCGAATCGGCGCTCACCATCTCAATCCCCCCGCCGGGGCAGACTCGCGGCGCGATGGTCGATCTCACCGTGACCGGCGCCGCTTTGACCTCCGGCGACGAGATCACCATCATCCTCGGCGACACCAGCGAGGGCGGCGGCGGCTCAACGCCGCAGAGCTTCTCGCAGCCTGAGAAGGTCATCGAAGTCGCCCTCGCCGAGCCTGCTGATGACGACGCGCGGAAGTTCACGAAGGTCGGTGAGGTCACCATCGACGTGGTCGGTGGGCCGATGGACCACCTTCGTGTCCTCGCTCCTGCCACCGTCCCGGCGGGGAAGCAGTTCTCCATCGCGCTCAAGGCCGAGGACGTCGAGGGTAACGTCGCCTCGATGTACCAGGGCGACTTCGAACTGAAGATCACCGACACGGACATCTGCACCGGCCCGGAGACAGTGCACTTCGAGGGGCCCGGTGGCGTGGTGACGGTCGATGGCTTCAAGGCATTCAGCCGCGGACAGGTCCGCATCATCGCCATCGACGACATCAGCGACGTGAAGTACGTCTCCAACCCGATCCTCATCACGAAGCACGATCAGGCCCAGCTTTACTTCGGCGTCATCCACGGGCACACGGGGCGCTCCGATGGCGTCGGCACGGTCGAGGATTATTACTCCTGCATGCGCGATGACAACCGCCTCGACTTCGGCGCGGTGGGCGATCACGACCACTCGTACGAGACGACCGACGCGGACTGGCAGGTCATCCAGCAGGTGACCGAGGAGTTCAACGAGGACGGCCGCTTCGCCACACTGCTGGGCTACGAGTGGGCGAAGTGGCGTCGCAACGGCGACGGCGACCGCAACGTCTACTACGGCCGCGGCGACCTGCCGATGTACCGTTCCGACGATGACGAATACCCCTCGCCACCCGACCTTTTCGAGGCGCTGCATGAAAGCGAGTGCCGCGCAATCGTCATCCCGCACCATCCCGCGTCCAACGGCAACTTCTGCGACTACTCCGATCACGACCCCGAGATCGAGCGCCTCGTGGAGATATACTCATCGTGGGGAAGCTCCGAGTGCTCGGTGCATGATGGCAACCCCTACCCGCTGCGCCCCTCAGGCAGCCCGTCGGGGAGCGCGATGCAGGTCGAGATGGACGCCGGCGAAGTCCCGGTGGGCTTCGTGCAGCGGGCGCTGAAGATGGGCCGACGCCTCGGCTTCACCGGTGGCGGAGACGACCACCTCGGCCATCCGGGCGACCCGGTCAGGACCGGCTGCGAGCCCTTCCGCTACCGCGACGGCCTGCAGGGCGTCTGGGCGGAGGAACTCACGCGCGAGGCGATCTTCGAGGCTATGTACCAGCGGCACACCTACGCAACCACCGGCGCGCGCATCATCGTGCTCTTCCGCGTGGCCGACGCGTTCATGGGTGATGAGATCGAGGTCTCCGAGCGCCCCGAGCTTGCGGAAAGCCGCACGATCGAGGCGTTCATCGCGGGCGAGGCGAAGCTGGCGCAGGTCGAGCTGCTGCGTAACAACGAGGTCGTGCACACCGTCCGCCCGGACGGCTCGGACCTGTCGCTGGAGTGGACCGACGAGGATCCGCTGGAGCCGCTGGCGCTCGATCCGGTGGATGGCGACCAGCCGGCCTTCGCTTTCTACTACCTCCGCATCCTGCAGACCGACGGAGAGATGGCCTGGGCGAGTCCCGTGTGGCTGCTGCTTTAAGTGCAACCGGGGCCACCTGCGTGGCCCCGGTCCGTGTCAGGTCTTACTTCAGCGGACGGACTCAGTCTGCCGGAGGCGCCGGCGGGTCATCGACTTCGTCCGGGATCGCCGGAGCTCCGCCATTGTCGTCATCATCGTCGTCGGCCTCGCCTGCTTGCACCACGAGATCGACAATGAGCGTAGCGTCCGCCTCCACAACCACATCGATCTCCTCGTACGCGTTTTCATCGACAACGATCAGAAGCTCACCGTCGGCCATCTCACCCTCTTCGTCGAGCCAGCCGACTTCAAGTTCATACTCGCCGGCGCGCAGCGACGGGACCGCGAATGCGCCGGTCTCGGTGTCAATCTCAGCGATCATCTCCGCGTCGTCGCCGTCAAGGAACACAGCCGGCGGGTTGCCTTCAAGCCCCTGCGGGATCGATCCGTCTTCATACGCGACGGTGCCCTCAATTCCGCCAAACTCCGGCAGATCCGCTCCGAACCTGCTGCCGTGAATCACCGGCCGCATGATCCACTGCCCGCTCTGCCCGGCCTGGTGCACCGACGGGCCCGCAAGGAAGTCCAGCAGCAACGTGGTCTGCCCCTCGCTCACCTCAAAGCCGGTGTCGGGGAAGTTCACCTTGACACCCGTCTGCGCCCCGCTGGGGACGCGCAGAGCGTGCTCAACACCGTCAGCATCGACGAGATAATGCCCGTCAGCGGCAAGAACAAGGCGCACCTGCTCGTACACCCCGACCGGCGCCTCGATGATCCCAAGCTCCACCGGGTCGGCGGCGAGGCTCAGCAGTTCGAACATCGCCGGCAGTTCGCCACTGTCGAGTGTCACGATCGAGCCGTCTTCCGCGGGTACAAGCTCAACCCGCAGGATGTTGACCCAGACTTCGGAGAGATCAGCGACAGGAGCGTCGGTCAGGACGACTCGGACGTTGCCGGAGGTGTCGACGGTGCCGTCAGTGCCGTCGGGCACGCCCGGCGCATCTCCGCCTCCACCACAGCCTGCGAAGACGATCGCGATTGCGGCGAGAATCAGAATTATGAAACTCGTTTTCCTTAGCATGGACAGTCTCCTCGGATACATGCTGATACTCTGCTGACACGCAGCACAATTCGTGCCATGGCGCGCGCAGGTCAGGGTTACGATCATCCGTCGGCGGTGTTGATGGGATACCCGACTGTCGGGGAGGATGAAACATACTTCCGTCGCAATTTCGAGAGGCGGTCGAGAGGTGGCGCCCCTTTCACAGCACGACGGACGCCGTTGCCTTTGCCGTCCGTGGCATCCCGCCCCAGAGCGGGACCCGTGCGCCGTTTGTCGTTTGTCGTTGCCGTCGTTTGTCGTTGCCGTCGTTTGTCGTTGCCGTCGCTGTCGTTGCTTTTGTCGCTGTCGTTGCTTTCGTTGCTGCCGTACGCCGTCGGAGGGGCCGGCCCCGAAGGGGCTGAGTTCCGCCTGCGGAACTCAGTCGCCTGACCGGCCCGTCGTCTTGCCGCCTCACGACCGCTTGCAGCGTCCCCCTCCACCCGACGTCAACGACGCCATCACGCCATCTCCGCCCGCATGCTCATCGGCACCCGCAACCCGTGGGCCCGCAGCAGCGCCTCATCGCTGAGGACCTCTCGCGCCGGCCCCATCGCATGGATGCGCCCGTCATCGAGCACCGCCACCGTGTCGCAAAGCTCCAGCACGAGGTCGAGGTCATGCGTCGCGATGAGCTTCGCCTGAGGCAGCGCCGCCAGCAGCGCGATGATCTCCTCCCGGCCCTCCGGGTCAAGCGCCATCACCGGCTCGTCGATCACCAGCAGTTCCGGCTCCATCGCCAGCACCGTCGCGAGCGCCACCCGCCGCTTCTGCCCCGCCGAGAGGTGATGCGGAGCGCGCTCTGCAAGGTCCGCGGCCCCGACGCTCGCAAGCACGCTGAGCGCTCGATCACGCGCCTCCTCGCTCGACATCCCGAGGTTCAGCGGTCCGAACGCCACGTCCTCGAGCACCGTCGGCATGAAAAGCTGATCCTGCGGGTCCTCGAACACAAGCCCCACCGTCGCGCGAAGCTCATCGGCGGGCCAGTCCTCGACCGGAGTTCCCTTCACCCGCACCGCCCGCGTGCCGTGGAAGATGCCGTTGAGATGCAGCAGCAGCGTGGACTTGCCGGCGCCATTGCGCCCGACCAGCGCCATCGACTGCCCCTCATCCAGCGCCAGCGAGACGCCGCGTAGCGCGGTCGTCCCGCTCGGCCACGCGTACGCAAGATCATCGACCTCAAGCAGCGGATTCATGCGCTCATCGCCACCCACGTCAGCGCGCCCGCCACCGCCACGGTCCCGGCCGCCAACGCCCACTGCGCCGCGGGCACCGGCTCCTGCGAAAGCGCCGGCATCGTGCCCCGATAGCCGCGCGAGACCATCGCCAGCGCGATGTGATCGGCTCGCTCGGCCGCCCGCGACATCAGCGTCACGAGCATCGCCGCCCACGTCCGGAGCTTCCTCGTCATGCCGCGAACGCGCCCGCGACTGCGCATCGCGGTGATCATCCGCCCGGCCTCATCTGACAGGACCGCCAGGTATGTGATCGCAAAGCCCGTCAGCGAGGTGAGTGTCCTCGGGACGCGCCACGCTCGGGCGGCGCGCAGGAGGTCGGCGGTGGCGCTGGTTCCCGCGAGGATCATCGCCCCCAGCAGCGCCAGCGCGCACTTCCCGGCGACCGACGTCCACACGCCGATCGCTTCGGCACGCGGCAGAAGCGCCACTGCCACCGTCCCCAGCACGAGGAAGGGCGCGAGCACCGCCATCCGCTTGAACAGCCACCTCGCGGGCAGCCTCGCCGCTGCCGCGAGGCCCACCAGAAGCGCCGCATATACGAGCAGCAGCCGATTCTGCGCCACCGGCACTGCCAGCACCGCCGCGATCAGCACCACCGCGCATGGCAGCTTCACCCGCGCATCAAGTTGATGCACGGGCGAATCAAGTCGCGCGAGTGTGTCGATCTCAAGTGACAGCATCTCAGCTTCCCGAACCGCCCGCGCGTCTTCGTTCCACGATCGCTACGACCGCCGGCACCGCCACGATCTGCAGGATCAGCCCCGGGATCGCGCTCACCGTTGCCGCGCCCACGTATGTCAGCGGCGTGCGCATGATCGCCGGCAGGCTCTCCTGCATCCCCAGCGGCAGCGCGCTTACCAGCAGCCACGCCATCAGCCCCATCACCACGCGCCCGCTCAGCAGCGCCGCCACCACCGCCGGCAGCGCGTGCAGCTTCAGCCGCCGGTGCAGAACGCTCGCCAGCGTCGCCATCACCACAAGCTCCGCCACCATCATCGGCAGCGTCGGCAGGACCGGCGGCATACCCGTCAACGCCGACGACAGCACCGGCGTCAGCAGCCCCACCGCCGCCGCGATCGGCGGCGACACCAGCATCGCGCAGGCCAGCACCGGGAGGTACATCGGCAGAAAGACCGAGCCGAGTTTCCCTCCGCCGAATGCGTGGAAGGCGATCGGAATCACGATGCCCAGCGCGATGAAAAGCCCGCCGAGACTCAACTCGCGCGCGTACGCGACCTCCTCCGCGACGGTCGGTCCGGTTTTCTCCGCACTCTCCGCACCCATCAGCCCTCGTACCTCGTGTCCCAGTATGTCCGCCACGTCGCCTCGTCCACCGCGGTCGCGTCCGCGGGGACAGGCAGGCCGTCCGCGTCCACGCTCTCCATGTTCGAGTGATACGCCGACGGCTGCAGCCACTTGACGTGCCCGTCGCCGAAGAGCACGTTCGAGCCGCCGTTATGCACCGTGGTGCACGCCCAGAAGCACGTCGCGCCGCCGTGAAAGAGCCCCTGATCTCCGACCGGCGCGCCGGCGTTGCACCTGTCCCACTCGGCGATCAGGATCTTCGACGACGGTGCTGCTATCTGCGCCTCAGACTTCCCCACGAATCCGGCCACCACCGCCGACCCGTGCCCCGGCGGCACACCGATGTTGAAGCCCTGGCCGTAGTACCACGGCATCTCCTCACTCGGCGCCCACGGCTTCTGCATCCGGCTCGGACAGTAGTTGATCTGACGGTTCTTGATGTAAGGCTGCAGCTTCGTCTTCCACTCCGGGGTCGTCACAAAGGTCTCATCGTAATCCTGGTTGTACATGAAGAACGCCAGCCCCATCTGCTTGTGATTGCTCGTGCAGGTGATCTCCCGCGCCTTCTCCCTCGCCCGCGCAAACACCGGGAAGAGGATCGCGGCAAGAATCGCGATGATCGCGATGACAACCAGCAGCTCAATGAGCGTGAAGCCTCGTCGTGACATCACGGCCTCCAGTCGTGGCATGAATTTCTCAAACGTGTCACTCAGCGGCAAAACAAAACTCCTCTACGATTGCGCGGCGGTGCAACTCAACTCCCCGTGCTTGACCCCGCGCAGGCTGATCATCGCATCCGCCAGGCGGCGAATCTTCTCCCCCGCCCCGCGCACCACAATCACCTCGACGCAGTTGTGATGATCGAGGTGCACATGGGTGTTGCAGACCACCGTCGCCTCGGCGTCGTGCTGCACCTCGGTCAGCTTCTGCTCCACGCCGGGCACATGGTGGTCGTACACGAGCGTGATCGTGCCCACCACCTCCCCCTCCGGCAGCTCCCAGCGCCGCTGCACGAGGTAGTCCCGGGCGATATCCCGCAGCGCCTCCGACCGGTTGGAATATCCTGCATCCTCGATCGCGCGGTCGAAATCACGCAGCAGGTCCTGCGGCATCGACACGCCGAAACGCTCGAGCGGCGCCACTGTCAATCACTCTCCGTAGCACGGTTTCGCGGAAGGTAGCACAGAAGGGGTGGCGCGTCAAGGGAGGCGAGGGGGAATCGGTGTCTTCACGTCGTGGCCGTTGGAGCCGTTGTCGTTCCCGTCGTTTACCCCCCCTCGCCGGAACGGAGAGGGGGCCGGGGGGTGAGGTCGCCTTTGCCGTTGCTGTCGTTGCTGTCGTTGCTGCCGTTACACCATCGATCTTCCCTCGTAATGCCCCGGAAGCTCCTCCTCGAGAAGCGAGAGCACCGTGGGCGCACCATCCATCACGCGCGGCGTTCCTTCCGCGAACTTCCGCCCGCGGATCAGCCAGAACGCATCATCGAAGGTGTGCATCCCGGTGATCGGGCTCGAGCCGAAGATATCCTCGCTGGCGAGACTGCTCTTGAGGTCGTAGCCGTCCCGCGGGATCGCCAGCAGATCCGGCGCGGCGCCCAGCGCGTCGCCCTTCCAAAGCTCCTCGCGCTTCGCCACCCGCTCAAGCACGCGCTCGCCATCCGGCCCAGTCAACTCCATCAGACCAGCGATGATCTCGTCGCGCAGTGCCTCGTACTCGTCCCCGGGTTCGACGCTCCCCTTCGGCTCGCGCCCGCGCTGGTTGATGTAAATCCGCCCGGGAGTCATTGAGAACACGCGCGTGCTTTCACCGACATCGCTTATGTTCGCGTCCTCCGCGGCAGGCACGTTGAGGTAGCGGCGTTCGCGCAGCCACGCGTCGATGTTGACCTCGTGAAGCGTCTTCGTGAAGCCGTGGTCGCTGAGAATCAGAAGCTCCGACTCATCTCCGGCCGCCTCCGCGATCTCTCCGACGGCATTGTCCACCCGCCGGTAGTAATCAACGAAGCGGGGCGCGAACTGCTCGTCGCGTTCCGCCCACTTGCCCCAGACGAAGTGGTTGATCCGGTCGGTGCCCATAATATGCACCATCGCGTACGACCACTGCTCGTTCCTGAGCAGGTCCTTCGCGGCGGCGACGCGCCCGTGAAGCGTTGCCTGCAGGTCCTCGAAGAGCAGGTCCAGCGACTCGCGCGCCTTCCACGGGTCGATGTCAATCCGGTAGCCGTGGCGTTCGAGGCGCTCCTGCAGATCATCCGGATACGTGGCCCCATCCAGCGACGGCGCCAGGAACCCACTCACGAGCAGCCCGTTGACCTCCGGCGGCGGCGCGGTCACCGGCACGTTCATGATGATGACCCGCCGCTCCCGCTCGCTCAGCGTCCGCCACACCTGCGGCGACTTCACGTAGCCCGACCCGGTGATATACTGCTGATAGGACGCCGGTTCACGGTCCACGAAGCCGTAAACGCCGTGGGCGCCGGGGTTGACGCCCGTCACGAAGGATGTCCAGGCCGCGCAGGACACCGTCGGCTGCGTCGATTCGGCTCGCCGCAGATCACCCGAATCGGCGATGGCGGCGAGATTCGGCACCTCGCCGCCATCGATCAGTTCCGTCAGTAACGAATGCGGCACCCCGTCGAGGCCGATCACGAGCGCCCTGCGGTCGTTGTCACGGTCGGCGCTGCGGCGAAACCATCTCAGCATGCTTACTCAGCGGCCTCCTGTGCGGCTGCCGGGAGATACCCAAGCTCCACCAGCTTCGCCATCACCGCGTCGGCGCACTCCTCGACCGTGCTCTCCGCGGTCTTCACATGCACCTCAGGGTGCAGCGGCGGCTCGTAGGGCTGGTGCATCCCGGCGATGTCGTTCACCTCGCCACGCTCGGCGCGTGCATAGAGCCCCTTCGGGTCGCGCTCCTGGCAGACCTCCAGCGGCGCCTCCACGTAGACCTCCACGAACTTCTCGCACCAGTCACGCGCCCGGTCGCGGTAGCGGCGCATCGACGAGACCGCCGCAATCACCACGTTCGCGCCGTAGCCCGCCAGCTTGTCGGCGAACCACGCGAGACGCTTCGTGTTCTCATCCCGCGCCTCTTCGGTGTACCCAAGGTTCGGGCTCAGGTTCGCCCGGACCTCGTCCGCGTCCAGATTCTCGACCGGCAGATCCATCGCCTCAATACGCTTCTGCACTTCCATGGCAAGCGTCGACTTCCCCGACGCGGGAACTCCCGTGAACCAGATGACGACTCCATGCTCCATGATATTCTCCTCTTTCTGCTGGAACTCCTTGAAATACTGGGCTTTGTCAAGAACTAAGGACCATCTTGCAGTGCGCAGTTTCCGTTCTCCCCCCTCGTCCCGCAGGCGCAATGTCGTTGATTGCGCACAGGGAGAGGGGGGCCGGGGGGGTGAGGCCCGGCTCTTACTGCACGAAGGGCTCGTCAAACTGCTGGATAATCTCGAAAACCTCGGTGCGCATGATCTCCGGCCGCGGCGGCGTCCCCTCGGTGATCATCGCGCGGATCTCGGTGCCCGAGAACGATAGACATATCTCGCCCTCGTGCGGGCAGGTGCGGTTGCTGGCCACGCGGCCGCAACTGCAGCAGTACCAGAAGTCGCCGCGGATCGTGATCGGCTGGATCTCAAGCTCATCCGCCATCGATTCGAACTTCTCGATGGCCTCTTCCTCGCCGTAGTAGTCGCCCACCCCGGCGTGGTCCCGGCCGATGATGATATGCGTGCAACCGTAGTTCTTCCGCATGATCCCGTGGAAGATCGCTTCCTTCGGACCCGCGTAGCGCATCTCCGTCGGGAGGATGTTCAGGAACACGCGCTCGGGGTGGAAGTAATTCCCAATCAGCGCCTCGTAGGCCGCGATGATCACCGCGTCCTGGTAGTCGCCCGGCTTCTTCTTGCCGATCACCGGCTGAATCATCAGGCCGTCGCACAGCCCCAGCACCGTCTTCTGCAGGTCCTCGTGACCCGCGTGGGGGACGTTGCGCGTCTGAAACGCGCAGACTGTCCGCCATCCCCGCTCCTCGAACGCCTCGCGCGTCTCCGCCGGGAAAAGGTTGACCTTGCCGAACGGGCCGCGATCGTTGTCCAGCAGATCGACCGGACCGCC
>JBNJEK010000165.1:0-9860 GCA_051745855.1 Armatimonadota bacterium | reverse complement strand
TCCACGAAGCCGTGCTCGTCGTTGATCTTGTAGACCTTCGCGCCCTCCACGTCCGGCAGCCAGCCGTAGCCGTCGGAGTAGTCGCCCACCTGCTGGGAAAGCCCCTTCGTCCCCGCGTCGATGATCGCCCGCTCATCCGTCGGCGTGGAGATGCAGGTGCTCAGCACGCTCAGCGCCACCTGCTCCATGGGCGCCGATCCGATGTCCACCTGGTTGCGATCGTAGAAGACGTAGGTGCCGGAGCGTATCTCCGTCAGGCCGCAGTCGGGCTGGTAGCGGCCGGCGGTGGGCGTCGAGCCGCCGGAGATTCGGCGCATTTCGTGGCCCGCGCTCTCCAGGCTCTCAGCGATCTGCCCGATGACGCGCGCCTCCTCGGCGGCGCCCTCGATGAGCGCTTCATCGCCGCGCCTGCCGTAGGCGAAGTGCGAGGCATAGCCCATCACGCCGACGATCTGCAGCGCCGGCATTTCGGCCACCTGGTCGGCGAAGGTGACCGCCTCCTCAGGCTGCACGCCGGTGCGGCCCGCGCCGGCATCGACATCGATCATCACCTCAAGCTCCATGCCCGCCGCGCTGAAGGCCTCGGAGGCCTGGCGAGCGCCTTCGAGGCTCTCCACGGCGATCGACAGCCGTGGCGTGCGCTTCGCCAGCGCGACGAGCCTGCGCATCTTCGTCTCGCCGATCAGCGAGTAGGCGATGAAGATGTCATCGATGCCGGCGGTGGACATGACCTCCGCCTCGCCGATCTTCGCGCAGGTGATGCCGACGGCGCCGGCGTCAACCTGCATCTGGGCGATCTCGGGGGTCTTGTGTGACTTGATGTGCGGGCGGATTTCGAGGCCCGCGTCGAAGGTCGCGCGGTGCACGCGGAGGATGTTCTCCTCGAGCCTGTGCATGTCAACGACCAGCGCGGGGGTGTCGATGGCTGCGATCGGTTCGCCGATGATAGTCATGACAGGACTCCCTCACACAGTGAAAAGGACCGTGGCCCGGACACTGTTGTCCGGGCGCCGTTCTCACAGTGGAAGCGCGGAACAGCCCGCGAACAGGAGTGTCCGCGGCACGGAACGCATCTGCGGGCGACCTTTCAGCTTCGGCTTTTGACGACCTCGGAGGCAAGCTCCGCGGCCCGCTGGCCGGACATGAGCATGCCGCCGAAGATCGCGCCCATGCGGTGCGACTTGGTGATCGCGCTTGCGGCCATGCCGGTGACGATCAGGCCGGGGTAGATCTCGCGCGTGTTCGGAACCAGCGCGGCCTCACCGGCCGGAGCGTTCATCGACGCCTCGCCGGGGACCACGTCGAAGTCGCTGTCGAGGCACGCGCCGGGCACCCTCGCCTCAACGAGGCGCGAAAGCTCGCAGGGATGGCCCGTGCCGTCGATGACGACTTTCGCGTGCACGGCCAGCGGATCGACATGCAGGCCGGCCGCGGGGACGGCGCCCCAGTTGATGACGACGCCGCTGACGCGCTGGTCGTCATCGACGACCGCGTCCTCGGCCTCGATGCCGACGAAGATGCGCGCGCCTGCGTCGATCGCGGCGGCGGTCATCTTCGTGGCGGACTCGACCGCGTCAGCAATGACGGTGCCGTCTTCCCAGTCGCGCAGCTTGATGCCGACCGCCTCCATCAGCGGGGCCGCCTGCTCCTCGATGACGATGCGCGGGAAGAGCATGCCTCCGCCCCAGATCCCGCCGCCGATGTGGAGGTTGCGCTCGAAGATGGCAACCTTGTGGCCCTCATCGGCCAGCAGACGCGCGGCGGTGATGCCTGACGGCCCGGCGCCTACGACCGCGACGTCGAGGTCGATGGCGTCGAGGAAGTCGTTCATGAAGGTCTCCACGATCCCTCGCGTTACTGTCAGTTCATCCCACTGAAAGTCGTCCCTCGTGAAGCCCATCTGTGATGCTCCTTTTCTGTGCTCGCCTCATGGCTGCCCGCTCACCGCGGCTGCTTTCACGAAGGCGCCGCCGGCGAGCGAGGCCGGCGGCGAAGAATGCCGCAAAGCCACGCTTCCCTACGCCGGTGTTATCCGGATCAGGTTCCGGGGTCGGTGGAGATGCTGCGCTCCACCCTCTCAGGTGGGTTCCGCGAAGAACCCGGGCCTCCCCCAGCGAGGCACATCTGATTGTGTTGGTGGTAGAAGCGTACTACGCGCGCAGGTGCGAGTCAAGCGGTGGCGAGGGCCGCGGTGTATCCTGAGATTGTCGGTGCCGCAGCAGCGTTCAGCAAGGAACCCGGACTCCGGGCGCCCCCGCCCGGAGAGTCGTCTCAGGCCGACGTCTGAAGCGGAAACGGCGTCCAGGCGAGGCGCCTGGACTCCAGACTCGGGGCGAGATTTCCCCGGAAAGAGATAACACGGAGGCAGCCACCGACAGTCTGCGTTTACACCCGCGCGGGCGCTCAGTTTGACAGCCCCTCAGGGCGGTGGTACAATGCGCGCGGTCCACGCCAACCGCTTCAGGAGGCGCTGCAAATGGTTGATGAGCGGCTGCTCGAGATACTTGTCTGTCCCCAGTGCAAGCAGGACGTGCGGCTGGAAGACGACTGGCTCGTCTGCGACGAATGCCGCCTCAAATATCCCGTCCGCAACGGGATTCCCATCATGCTCATCGACCAGGCCGAGCCGCTTGAGGAGCGCGAGGACGAGGAGTAGGCGTCCCGGACCCGACGGCGAAGAACATCCCCTGAGCGACGCCACCTCCACCGGCGCTCGGTGGAGGAATTCGGGCCTTTTGACGGATGACCGGGCCTCACCCTGCGGCAATCATGCACCAGCCCTCACCCGACGTCAGTGTCTGCATTGTCAGCTGGAATGTTGCTGACGACCTCCGCGCCTGCCTCGAGTCAATCCGCGCACAGCAGACTCCGCCGACGTGGGAGATCATCGTCGCGGACAACGCCTCTTCCGATGAATCAGTGCCGATGCTCCGTGAGCATTTCCCCGAGGTCGAACTGATCGTCAACGACGAGAATCTCGGCTTCGCGAAGGCCACCAACCAGACGCTGCGCGCCGCGCGCGGGCGCTACCTGATGATGCTCAACCCCGACACCGTCCTCGAGCCCGACAGCCTTGCGAAGCTCGTGGCGGTCGCCCACGCGCACCCCGAAGCCGGGATCGTCGCGCCGCGCCTCATCTACCCCGACGGCTCGCTGCAGTACTCCTGCCGCCGCTTTCCGACCATCGCCGCGGCCGTGTACCGCAACACCGTCTTCGGGCGTCTCTTCCCGCAGGCGCGGCCGGCCGCCGAATACATCATGCGTGACTGCGACCACAACACCCAGCATGACGTGGACTGGGCGTCCGGCGCATGTCTGCTGATCCGCCGCGAGGCGTACGAGCAGGTGGGAGAGCTTGACGAGGGCTTCGTCTGGGGCTCGGAGGACGTGGACTACTGCTTCCGCATGCACAAAGAAGGATGGAGCGTCCTCTACTCGCCGGTCACCGAGGTCGTGCATGCGGTCGGCCGCAGCACCGACCAGGCGGTCGTCCCGACGATCGTCCGCACGCACCGCGGGATGTACCGCCTTTACTCGAAGCACTTCGCGCGCAATGCGCTCTCGCGCGGCTTCGTCTGGCTCGGCGTCTGGCTCCGCGCGGTCCTTCTGATCGCAAGCTGGGAGATGCGCCGGCTTATCCGAGGCGCGTGGCAAGGGCTGCGCCGACTGGTGGGTGGGCGGAAGTGAAGAGCGCCGCGGACTGGCTGGCCAACGCCGCGCGTGTGCTGGCGCTCGCGCTGGTGCTGGCGCTGCCCTTCGCGGGCGGGTACATGTTCGACCGCCACGTGGTCGGTACCGCGCTGTGGGCACTGCTGTGCGCGCTGCCGGCGGCGGCCGCATGCGCGCTCGGGTCAGAGCGTGTCCGCGAGGGCCTGGGGCGGGCCGCATGGCCGCTGGCGGGCTTCCTCGCGTGGATGGTCGTCGCGACCGTCGGCAGTGTGTACCTCCACGCGAGTCTCATGAGCGTTCTGCAGATCGGCTCCTACGTGGCCCTGATCGCGGTCTTCGCATCACTCTTCTCCGACGAACGCTGGCGCAGGTGGGCGTGGATCGCCATCGCGGCGGCCGGAGCCATCGAGGGGATCATCGGCCTGCGCGACTGGACGCAGACGGTCATCTTCCAGGGGGACCCAAGCTGGCGTATCTTCGGCACCATGTACAATCCGAACGTCCTCGCGAGTTACCTGGTGCTGACGATCGCCGCGGGCGCGGTGGTGCTCGCGATGGCGTGGCGTGGGACACGGGAGCAGCCCGACCGGCCGCGACTCGCGCTGATCGGCGCGGGCTTCGCCGTGCTGATCGGGTGTGCGGCACTGCTGCTTACCGCTTCCCGCGCGGGGCTGCTCGGCGCGATGTTCGGAGTGATAGTCTTTGCGGCCGCGGCGCCGACGCGCATTCGAGCGCGCTGGCTGGTGATAGGTGCGCTGGGGCTCATCGTGCTGATGGTGCTCGCGCCGCCGTTGCGCAATCGCATCGTCTCCGCGACGACGCAGTCACACTCGGCGGTGTTCAGATGGTACACCTGGGTGGGGACTGCGGAGATGGTGCAGGCGAAACCGGTGCTCGGCTTCGGTCCGGGCACGTGGGAGCACGCGCATCCGCAGTTCGCCCGCGTTGGCTTCACGCGGATGGCCCATCAGACACCGCTGCAGGTCGCGGCGGAGGCCGGCCTGCCCGCACTGCTGCTTGTGCTCGGCGGCGTGACGCTGATCGGCCGGCGTCTCGTGCGCGGATTGCGCTCGGAGGGCCTGCCCGCAGTCGAGTCCGCAGCGGGGCTGGCCGCTCTCGCGGCCATCGGTCTGCATAATCTTGCGGATTACACGTGGTACGTCCCGGCCGTCGGCCTGACGCTCGCGGCGGTCGCGGGACTGGCGCTGGCCGCCAGTCGGGGAGAGGCCGCGACTCACCGTCGCCACCGGCTCTGCTGGATCGGCGCGGCGATGCTGCTCGTGGCGGCAGGCGCCGCAGGATGGGGGCTCCGGGCGCAGATGCTGCACGCGGAGGGGCAGGCGATGCTCTCCCGCGGACGCTATCAGACGGCGGTGCCGCCCCTGCGGCGCGCGGCGGTGCTTGATCCGCTGGACGCCGAGATACTCGGCGACCTCGCGCGGGCGATCAGCGCCTCCCCGCTGGATGGTCCGCAGCGCGCGGTGCCCATCCGGCTGCAGGCCGCCACGCTCAACCCGCTCGACGCGGGGAACTACCTCGCACTGGCGCAGCTTTACGCGGCGCTCGGCGAGGAGCAGTCGGCGATCGCGGCGGCGAGGCGGGCGGTCGAGGTCCATCCGAACTTCCCGCGCGCGTACGTGGTGCTGGCGCAACTGCAGGAATCGATCGGCGCCGAGGACAAAGCGCTGGAGACGTGGCGCGCGCTTGAGGAAGTGTATGAGTCGCCGGTCGGGCAGTATCAGGCGATCGAGGACCCCACGGATATCTCGTGGGCGCACGCCTGGTATGCGCTGGGGCGGGAGGCCGAGCGAGAGGGCGATGATGATGACGCCGCGCAGTACTACCGGCGAGCGGCCGAACTGACCGGGCAGTTCGCGCGATCCCGGAGGAACAGCGAGGAGATTCTCCGCGAACTCGGAACCTGGGACGAGGCGGAGGTCGTGGAGGCCGAACGCCTCGAGCAACAGGCCGAGCGACGGTTGGAACAACTGGAGGAGCGTGACGAGCGATGATGGTGGCGGTGATCAACGGACCGAACCTGAACCTGCTGGGAGTGCGGGAGCCTGATGTCTACGGCACCGTGACGCTTGAGCAGATCAACGAACGCATCGAGGCGCTGGCGGATGAGCTTGGGATCGAGGTGACCATCTGCCAGCACAACGGTGAGGGCGAGATGATCGACGCGATCCAGCAGGCCGGATGCGAGGCCGATGGGATCGTCATCAACCCTGCCGGGTACACGCACACCTCAGTGGCCCTCCACGACGCGCTGAAGGCCGTCCCGGTCCCGGCGATCGAGGTCCACCTGAGCAACATCCTCGGCCGGGAGCAGTGGCGGCATCGCTCGATGACGGCGGTCGCCTGCGAGGGCATCATCGGCGGCCTGGGAGTGGACAGCTATCTGCTGGCCGTGCGGGGAATCGTGGCGCTCGTGGAGGCCGGCTCATGAGCAAGGGACATTTTGCCGACCGGCAGGCCGCGGTGCGCAGTTGGATGGACGATGAGGGCGTGGATGCGCTGCTGGTGAGCGCGGAACCCAACGTGCGCTGGCTCACGGGCTTCAGCGGTGAGGGACTGCTTGTGCTCGATGAGGCCGGGCCGGTGCTGTGCACCGACAGTCGCTACGCGGTGCAGGCGGGCGAGGAGGCGCCCGAGCTTGAACTGGTCGCCGACGGCAATCATCTCGACGAGGCGATCGAGCGCCTTGTCGCAACGGGGGCCGAATGCCCGGGCTTCGAGGCGGCGCATCTCCCCTACGCCCACTACCAGCGGCTTGCCGAGAAGCTCGAGGGCGCGGAACTTCAGCCGCTCGGGGATCAGATCAGGCGCCTGCGCGCGGTGAAGGACTCGGCGGAGGTCGCGCTGATCCGGCGGGCGGCCCAGATGGCGGATTCTGCATTCATTGATCTGCGCGAGCGGATTGAGCCGGGTATGAGCGAGCGCGAGGCGGCCGAGGAGTTGCGGCGACTGATGGTGCTGGCGGGAGCGGAGGGGCCGTCGTTCGACGTGATCTTCGCGGCGGGGCCCAACGGCGCGAAGCCGCACGCCCGACCCGGCGAGCGTGTGGTGGCCGCGGGTGACCTGATCGTGATCGACTGGGGCGCGGTGGTCGATGGCTACTGCTCGGACTGCACCCGCACGGTGATCGCCGGTGAGCCGGACACGCGGCAGCTTGAGGTGTGGGAGGCGGTGCGGAAAGCGCAACTCGCGGCGATGGAGGGCCTGCGGCCGGGGATGGAGGGGCGGGAGGTAGACGCGATCGCACGGGAATCGCTGGAGGAGAGCGGGTACGCTCAGTACTTCGGGCATGGCCTCGGGCACGGGGTGGGGCTTGAGGTCCACGAGCTGCCGACGGTCGGGCAGAAGAGCGAAAACACGCTTGAGGCCGGGATGATCGTTACGATCGAGCCCGGGGTGTACATCGAGGGCTGGGGCGGGGTGCGCCTCGAGGAGCTTGTACTTGTCACCGAGGAGGGCGCCGAGCCGATCACCGACGCCCCCTACGATCTCTGACGCGCCGTCATTCTCGTCGCTTTCATTGCTGTCTTTGACTCGTTGTTCCACGGGGCGGGAACCCCTTTGCCCGAGCAGCCGAGTCCGAACCCATCCGAGGGCTCATCTCTGAGCCGGCAGAAAACAGCGCGCGCCCTGCGTCATTTCATCATCATGGGCGTGCTCTGGGCGGTGTACGGTCCCAACGCGGTCGTCTCGGGGCCGATCCTCTCGGGCTTTGCTCTCAAACTCGGCCTCAGCCAGGCACAGGTGGGCTACCTCGCCAGCTTCGTCGGGCTCTTCGGCCTGTGGCAGCTTGTCAGTTCGCAACTCACCCGCCCGGTCCGCAACAAGCGTCGTCTCTGTGTGACGCTCGGCCTGCTTGAGATCACCGCCGGAAGCCTCGTCTTCTCCACGATCCTCGTGCCGGAGGAGTTGCGTTTCTACGCGATGGCGGGGCTGCTGACCATCGCCTACCTTCTCGGGCACACTGTCAACCCGAACTTCAACTCGTGGCTCTCGAACGTCCTGCCCGCGGACATCCGCGGCAGTTACACCGGCCGTCGCCTGGCCTTCATCTCAATCACCAGCATCGTCTACCTCTACGCGGCAAGCCGCTGGCTCGACTTGCGCCCGGACATGACCGGCTTCGCGGTCATCTTCGCCGTCGGCTGGATCGCCGGGATCTTCGGCTACGTGGTGATGGGGCTTACGCCCTATCCGAAGACCGAGCCTGCCCCGCCGCAGCCGCCCGGCGGAGCGCTCACGGGGCCGCTGTCTGACGGGGACTACCGGCCGCTGGCGCTCTTCATGTCCACGTGGCTGCTCTCGGGCATGATGTCCGGGGCGTTCTACTCGGTGTACATGCTTCAGGACCTCGACCTGTCGTATTCACAGGTCGCAATTTACACGAACATCACGCTGGCGGCGATGGTGCTTTCGTATCCGCTGTGGGGGATCTTCGTGCAGCGCTACGGCTGCCGCCCGGTCAGTCAGATCACCGTCTGGCCCTACGTCGGCATTCTCGGAACATGGGTCTTCATCAACCCGGTGACGGCCTACTGGCTGATCCCCGTGCAGCGCGCGCTGGCGGGCCTGTGCTGGTCGGGGACGCAGACGGCCAACTCAACGCTGCTTTACAAGCTCGTGCCCGAGGGCGAGGGCAACAGCTCATACTTCGCCAACTGGATGGCGTTCACGGCGCTGGGTTCGGCGGGTGGTCCGTTCATCGGCGGGATGCTGCGCAACGCCCTGCCCGAGACCGGCTTTGTCGTCGCGGGGATGCAGTTCGCGCCTCTTCAGGCGGTCTTCGCGCTGTCCGCGGCCATCTGCCTGGTGCCGGCGTTGCTCTCGTTCCGGCTGCGGGAGACCGAGGCGACATCACCTCGCTACCTGCTGGGCCAGTTCCGTGGCAATCTCCTCGGCTACGCATTCAACTACGCGCTCTACCACGTCGGGCTGAGCGAGGAGCGGCGGGCGGAGGCCGCGCGGGGGATGGGCCGCTCGCACACGCCGCTGGCGGTTGACCAGCTCGTGGACGCGCTCGAGGATCTCAGCCCGAGGGTGCGCAGTGAGGCCGCTCGCAGTCTCGGCGAGATGGGGCGCGAGGAGGCCGTTGAGCCGCTCGTGGACAGGCTCCACGACGATGAATCTGACATACGCCCCGAGGCGGCTGCCGCGCTCGGGAAGATCGGCGCCGCAGACTCGGTCGAGGCGCTGGTGGCAGCGCTCGATGACGAGGACCCGCGAGTGCGTACATCGGCGGCCCTTGCGCTCGCCGAGATCGGCGGCGAGCGGACCGAGGAGGCGTTGTATCAGCGCCTGACCTCGGGCTTTCAAAAGTCCACCTTCGCCGCGCTGGTCGATGCCGCGAGTCGGCTGGGCGACCAGCGGATCGTCGGACCGGCGCTGGAGCACCTTCCGAAATTCCGCACCCCGGTGCTGCGTATGCAGATCATCAACGCGGTCTGCCGCGTGCTGGGTGAGCCGCGGCATTTCTACCGCCTGCTCACGTCCGATCGGCTGACGCGCGCGGGCCTTTTCGAGGGCATGACGTCGCGCATCGTGAGGCTGCTGGAGCAGGCGCCCGTCCCGGCGCGCACCGAGCTTCCGCTCGTGCGACTGGCCCGTCTCTTCCGGGACGCCATCGCGAGGGACGACTACTCCGCGGCTGCAGAGCACGCGCGCAAACTCGCGACCGTGGTGCTCGAAGACGAGCGGATGCCTCAGACATCTCGCGCGGCGGCAGCAGCGATCATTGGCTACCTGCGCAACGCGACCGATGAGATGCTCCCCGACGAGGGCGCGATCTTCCTGGTGGTCTGCCTGACCTCCCTGGCGCGATACATGGCGATGTGACCGGGACAGCCCGCGGGGGAAGCGGCATCCAGCCCGCGGCCGTTGCCGTTATCCGTCCCCCCTCTCCCGACCCACGCCACGTCGTTTGTGGCGTGCAGGGGGAGGGCGTGGCGATGCGCCGTTTGCATCGCCGGGGGAGGGGCACGGCAAGACCGACCGCGGACCGGAAGACCGGGCCAGCAAACGACGTGGAACCCGCGCTTTTCGACCACGCGTACACCAAAAACGCCGGAAGCCGTGGTGGCTCCCGGCGCCTGAAATCATATGGTGGACGGAATGGGATTCGAACCCACGGCCTCCTCCGTGCGAGGGAGGCGCTCTCCCAACTGAGCTATCCGCCC
>JBNJEK010000164.1:0-9870 GCA_051745855.1 Armatimonadota bacterium | reverse complement strand
CTACCCACAAAATCCGGTCGCACCTGGCTGGACAATGAGGTCTTGACGGGACCTCCGGGCATTGGGTATACTAAGAAGGGTCAGGCGGCCGGTGATCGGGGCGTGGCGCAGCTTGGCAGCGCGCCTGCTTTGGGAGCAGGAGGTCGCCGGTTCAAATCCGGCCGCCCCGACCATGGATCACTTGAGGGCGCCATGGCGGCACGAAGATGTGTTCCTGGTGCGGGTGTAGCTCAGTGGTAGAGCGTCAGCCTTCCAAGCTGAGGGTCGTGGGTTCGAATCCCATCGCCCGCTCCATCCGACGTAAAGACAGGTAAAGGCAGCACAGGGCGGCAAACACCAGCAACGGCAACAGGCTACGTTTGCCGGTGCTGACGTGCGACGTCTTTCGACGACGTTTGCTGTCGGCGGCTGACGTCGAGAGCGCCCGTAGCTCAGGGGATAGAGCAGCGGCCTTCTAAGCCGCGGGTCGCCCGTTCGAATCGGGCCGGGCGCGCCATATGATTCTTTGACAGATGTCCAACCAACCACGATGCACCTCGGGCACGCCATGGAGTTCGCCGTGCGAAGCGAGGCGACACTCCTTAGACGTGTCGAGCGCAGGACCGTGTGGTGGGCGTAGCTCAAAGGCAGAGCACCTGACTGTGGCTCAGGTGGTTGTGGGTTCGATTCCCATCGCCCACCCCATACGGCAGCTAACAGCGGCGAACGGCTGCACACGACAGTGAACGACAGCGACGGCAACAGCGCAAACTGCGTGGTGCGGACCGACTGGTCGCCGTTGCTGACGTTCGCAGGTTTTCGCTGTCGTCTGCCGTCGTTCGCTGACGTTCAGCGCGCCCGTAGCTCAGTGGATGAGAGCAACGGACTTCGGATCCGTAGGTCGGAGGTTCGAATCCTTCCGGGCGCGCCAGAAACATGCGACTTTCCGCCTCGACTCGCGCGCGAGAATCGGGGCTTGACAGAGGTGGGCGGAAAAACATAGGATACACGTCCGCCACAGTCCGTGGACCGGTAGCTTAGTTGGCAGAGCAGGGGATTCTTAATCCCAAGGTCGGAGGTTCGAATCCTCCCCGGTCCACCACAAACTCTCTCACCGGTCAGGCGCGCTGGAGGCGGCGCGCCCTATCTGTATGCGTCGCCCGCGCCACGGCCGGCGAAGTCGGGCCCGGGCGCGTGATGGAACGGTAGACATGCATGACTTAGGATCATGTGGGGCAACCCGTGGGAGTTCGAATCTCCCCGCGCCCACCAGGTGACCTCCATCAGGGCCGCGTGAGCGGCCCGATTCACATTTGAGGCAACGATCAGTCGTGCCGCGTGAGCAGTATCAATCGTGTTGCAAGCCGGGAGCGATCCCCGGCGGCCGAAACGAACGGGAGCGATCAGCCGTGGATGTAAACGTGCGCGATCACGGTGGCAGCCAGTACACCGTGCATGTGTCTCTCGACAAAGGCGAGGTCAATAACGCTTTCAACCGGACGTACCAGCAGCTTTCCGAACGCGGTGGCGTCAGGGGCTTCCGGCCCGGGAAGGTTCCGCGGAAGATCCTGGACCGCTACTACGAAGAAGACATCATCCGGGCGTTCACCTACGAGGACCTGATCCAGAGCCGCCTCGAGGAGGCCATGGAGCAGGAGAACTTGCGCCCGATCGACCAACTTGACGTCCAGCACGGCACCCCGCCCGATGAGGACGAGGAACTCGCCGAGCGGATCAAGTCCGGTCTGGCTGAAGATGAAGATGAAGTTGAAGAAGACGATGAGGCGGAGGCTGCCGAGGCGCTGGAGGAGGCCGCCGAGGCCCCCGAGGAAGCCCTCGAGGAGACCATGGAGGACGTGCCGCTCAGAGAGGGCGAGCCCTTCGACTTCTACGTGAGCTTCACCGCCTATCCGCGCCCCGACCTGCCCGACCTGTCGGATCTCAAGCTCAAGCGTCCGGTGTCCGAGGTACCTGAAGAGGAGATCGACGAACGCCTCGAGCAACTCCGCCAGATCAACGCCGAAGAGGTTGAGACCGACCGTGACCAGATCGCCGAGGGCGACGAGGTCGTTGTCGACATCAAGATCGTTCTCGAGGACGAGGATGCCGACGAGACAGAGGCCCGCCAGGAAGAGATCATTGTCGGCGAACGCGACTACATCGGCGACATCGACGAGGCGCTCATCGGTCATGAGCCGGGCGACATCGTCGAAGTGGAATACACGTTCGAAGAGGATCACCCTGACGAGACGCTCGCGGGCAACACCGCCACGATCATCGCTGAGGTCGACTCGTTCTCGGCACGCGAATTGCCCGAGCTGACCGACGAGTTCGCGCAGTCGCTGGGCGACTACGCGGACCTGGCCGAGCTTCGTGAGTCAATTCGCGAGCAGCTTCAGGGAGAGCGTGAAAGGGAGGCCGAAGAAGAACTTCGGTCGCAGGTTCTTCGTCATATACTTGAGAACACCGAGCTCGAACTCCCCGAGCAGTTTGTGGACGAGGCTGCCGACCGAAGCCTCGACGACCTGCGAACCCAACTGCAGCAGACAGGCATGTCGATCGAGGAATTCGCGGAGGCCAACGACCTCGACGAGGAAGAGTTGCGCGAGAATCAGCGCGCGAGGGCGCTCAGCAGCCTGAAGCTGCACTTCGCCCTTGAGGCGCTGGCGCGGGAACGGGAAGTCGAACTGACCGAGGAGGCCGTCACCGCCGAGTTGCAGCGGATCGCGGCCGACGCAGGCGGTGACATGTCCTTCGTGCAGCAGGCCGCCGCCCTCCAGCCGAACTTCATGGAGGAAGTGCAGGACCGCGTTACGCGCCGGCTGGTGCTTGAGGACATCATAGAGGACGCGGAGGTCGAGGAAGTTTCGGCGGAAGAATATGCGCAGTACGTCGCTGAACTCCACGCCTCCGAAGAGGGAAATGGGGAGCCAGAGGCAGAAGACACATCTGAAGCGGCCGAGGAAGGCGCCGAAGAGACGCCCGAGGAAGAGCTGGAAGTAGCATCTGAGGACGTTGATGAGGAAGAAGAGGAACAGGCGTCGAAGTAAGAGTTGACATCGGCCGGCGACGCGACGTCCAGGAGAGTGAGCAGACTTGAGACTCATTCCGACCGTCATTGAGCAGACACCGCGTGGAGAACGCGCGTATGACATATACTCGCGGCTGCTGAAGGAGCGCATCATCTTCGTCGGCACCGCGATTAACGATGAGATTGCAAGTTCGATCGTGGCTCAGCTTATCTTCCTGCAGGACGAGGACCCGCTGGAGCCGATCTCGATATACATAAACTCTCCCGGCGGGAGCATCACTGCGGGGCTGTCAATCTATGACACGATGCAGTACATTCAGCCTGAGGTGCACACGTGGTGCATCGGCCAGGCGGCGAGCATGGGAGCGGTACTGCTCGCGGCCGGCCAGCAGGGGCACCGCTATGCGCTGCCCTACTCCCGGGTGATGATCCATCAGCCGTGGGGGCAGCTTTCGGGGCAGGCCGCGGACGTTCAGATCCAGGCCGAGGAGATCCTGCGCCTGCGGACGTGGCTGAACGAGATCCTCTCCAATCACACCGGCCAGTCGGTCGAGAAGATCGCGAAGGACAGCGACCGGGATTACTTCATGACCGCGCAGGAGGCCGCGGACTACGGCCTCGTGGATGCGGTCGTTGAGCGCCAGCCTGAGGATGAAGCGTAAGCCGGACATTGACGCGGGCAGGGCTTGTTGCGCCGACCCGCGGAGGGTATACTACGAACTTCGCCGTCAGGAGAGTGGATGATGGACATCGATGGGCAGGGCCGGGACTCCAGACCGCTGCGCTGCTCCTTTTGCGGGCGAGAAAAGCCCAAGCAGGTGAAGGAACTCATCGCCGGTCCCGGAGTTTACATCTGCGTGGACTGCGTGGAGCTTTGCAATCAGATCATCCGGGGCAAGGCTGAGAAGGAAGCCAAGACCTCTGCCGCCGAGGGTAGAGTCCCCACGCCCAGGGAAATATGTGACTACCTCGACACGTACGTGATCGGCCAGGACAGGGCCAAGCGCGTGCTGTCGGTTGCCGTGTACAATCACTACAAGCGCGTGCGCCTCGGAGCGATGGATGCGGACGTCGAGCTTGATAAGACCAACATCCTCCTGCTGGGGCCGACCGGCAGCGGCAAGACGTTGCTGGCACAGACGCTGGCGCGGATGCTCGATGTGCCCTTCACCATCGCGGATGCCACCTCGGTCACCGAGGCCGGCTATGTCGGTGAGGACGTCGAGAACATTCTGCTGCAGCTTCTGATCGCCGCCGGCGGCGATGTTGAGCGCGCCGAGCACGGGATCGTGTACATCGACGAGATCGACAAGATTGCGCGCAAGGCCGACAACCCGTCGATCACCCGCGACGTCTCCGGCGAGGGTGTGCAGCAGGCATTGCTGAAGATCCTCGAAGGCACAGTCGCGAACGTTCCGCCGCAGGGTGGCCGGAAGCACCCGCAGCAGGAGTTCATCCAGATAGACACCACGAACATCCTCTTCATCTGCGGTGGCGTCTTTGACGGGCTGCTCGACATCATCCGTCAGCGCACGCGGAACCGGACCATGGGCTTCCGGGGCGCGGCCGCGGAAGATATCGCCGAGCCAACCGACGACGAGTTGCTTGCCCGCGTGATGCCGCAGGACCTGATGAGGTTCGGGCTGATTCCCGAGTTCATCGGCCGGCTGCCGAATATTGCGACCGTCAACCACCTCGATAAGGATGCGCTCAAGCGCGTGCTGGTCGAGCCGCGCAACGCGCTGCTCAAGCAGTATAAGAAGCTTCTCGCGCTGCTCGATGACGTGGACCTGGTGGTCACCGACGAGGCGCTCGAGGCTATCGCCGAGCAGGCACTGGAGCGGAAGACCGGCGCCCGCGCTCTGCGCGCTGTGATCGAGCAGATCATGCTGGATGTGATGTACGAGATCCCATCGCGCGATGATGTTAACCGCTGCACCATCGATGGTGACACAATCCGGGAGGGCAAGTCGCCCTGTCTGGAGAATGTGTCCGACGATGACCGCGAAGTCGCGTAGGCGCGGGCAGCAGGCAATCATCGTATAACGCAGGTGCGATCTCGATGCGCCAAATTCCACCCGACCCACCGCAGGACGAACCGCGGCGGTCCGCGATCTCTGACCCCGGCCCCCCGGCCGACTGGCTTGCCAATCCCGGCGAGCAGCAGTCCGGCGCGGGGCCGGCGGTGATTCCGGTCCTCCCCGTCCGCGACGTCGTCGTCTTCCCCGGCACCGTGACGCCGCTGATCTTCGGACGCGAGCGCAGCCTCCGCGCGCTCCGACGCGCGCGCAGCGAGGACGCCCTCGGACTGCTCGTCGCCCAGCGCGACCCCGAGCAGGACGATCCTCAGCCCGATGAGCTTTACACCGTGGGCACGGTAGGTCGCTGCCTGCAGGCGCTCGAATTGCCCGACGGGACCGTGCGCGCGGTCTTCGAGGGCATGACGCGAGTACACATCGTGGAGATGATCGAGACCGATCCGCTCATGAAGGCGGAGATCGAGCCGATCATCGAGGTCCGCCCCGATCCTGCCCCATGGGTTGAGGCGCTCAAGCGCCGGGCCCTCGAGGAGTTCGAGGAGGCGACCGAACTTTCACGACGTATCCCGCCCGAGGCGCTCGTCACCGCGCTGAACATCGACGATCTCGGGCAGCTCGCGGATATTATCACCTCATGCCTCGATCTTGACCTCGAAGACCGGCAGGCGCTGCTTGAGGAGCCGGACTGCACCCGGCGGCTGCAGACGGCCTCGATGCATCTACGCGAGGAACTGCGCGTCCTCCGACTCGAAGAGGAGATGCGGATGCGGGTCGAGGACGAGATGGAGAGCAGTCAGCGGGAGTATTATCTCCGCGAGCATCTCCGCGCCATCCAGGACGAGCTTGGCGGTGCCGAGGGGGCGATGGGCGAGGCGTGGGAGTACCGCGATCGGATCGATGCGGCGGATCTTCCCGAGGCGGCTTTCACGGCCGCGATGGAGCAGGTTGATCGCCTCGAGCGCATGCCGATGGCCTCTCCCGAGGTCAGTGTCATCCGCACCTACCTCGACTGGATCCTGGAGCTTCCGTGGGATGACAGTACCCGCGACCAGCTTGACATCGAGGCCGCGGCCAGCACGCTGGATCAGGATCACTACGGCCTGAAGAAACCCAAGGAGCGGATTCTTGAGTTCCTTGCGGTGCGCAAGCTCGTCGAGGACGTCAAAGGCCCCATCCTGTGCTTTGTCGGGCCGCCCGGAGTTGGGAAGACGTCGATCGGTCAGTCGATCGCCCGGGCGATGGGGCGCAAGTTCATCCGTGTCTCGCTCGGCGGTGTGCGCGATGAAGCCGAGATTCGCGGCCATCGCCGCACCTACGTTGGCGCGATGCCGGGGAGGATCATCCAGGCCCTCCGGCGCGTCGGCGCGAACAACCCGGTCTTTATGATTGACGAGGTGGACAAGATCGGTGCCGATTTCCGCGGCGATCCCTCGTCGGCTCTTCTCGAAGTGCTCGACCCGGAGCAGAATGACGCGTTCGCGGACAATTATCTTGAGGTCCCCTTCGACCTGTCACAGGTGCTGTTCATCGCCACCGGCAACCTGCTCGACCCGATCCCGCCCGCCCTGCAGGATCGCTTCGAAGTGATCGAGTTCCCGGGTTACATCGAGGAGGAGAAGCTGCAGATCGCCCGAGACTTCCTTGTGCCGAAGCAGCGTGACGCGCACGGCCTGACCGGCAACTCCATCCGCTTCCACGAGTCGGGGCTGCGCGACCTGATCCGGCATTACACGCGTGAGGCGGGGGTGCGGAACCTCGAGCGGGAGATCGCGACGGTCTGCCGAAAGGTCGCGCGCGGCGTTGCGTCAGGCAGCGATGACTGCGCGCAGATCACCTCGGAGACCGTAGAGGAGATGCTCGGCCCCCATCGCCACTCGTGGGGGGCGGGTCGGCGTGAACCCGCGATCGGTGTCGCGACAGGGCTGTCGTACACGGCCGCCGGAGGCGACATCATCTCCATCGAGGTCGGGGTCGTTGACGGCGACGGCGAGTTGCTGCTGACCGGTCAGCTTGGCGACGTGATGAAAGAATCCGCCCAGGCGGCGCTGAGTTTCGTGCGCGGCCGCGCGTCGAAGTTCGAACTTGGACCGAAGTTCTTCGCCGAGCATGACATCCACGTGCATGTGCCTGCCGGCGCGATCCCCAAGGAGGGACCCTCCGCGGGCACGTCCATCTGCACAGCCCTCGTCTCGGCGCTGACGAAGCGCCCGGTGTGCGAGGATGTCGCAATGACCGGCGAGATCTCGCTGCACGGGAACGTGCTGCCGATCGGCGGTGTGCGGGAGAAGGTCCTTGCCGCCCATCGCGCGGGCATAAGGACCGTGCTGCTGCCTGAGGAAAACGAGAAGGACATGCAGAACGGGGAGCAGTTTCCGCCGGAGGTCTTCGAGGACCTGGAAATCGTCTACGTCACGAATATGGACGAGGTGCTGGAGAGGGCGCTGACTTCGGCCCACGAGGACTGAGCTTGACGAGCGCGTCCTTGCTCCGTTATACTCACTTCACAACCAGCCCCACCTCACAGGCCCTGACGGGGAGGTGCGGCGGTCGCGTGATCCACAGAGAGCCGGCGGCGTGCTGAGAGCCGGCGGTTGCGTCCGTCGCTGGTCGCCCCCGAGCCGCGGAGCCGAACGCGTAGTAGACTCCGCCGACTGACGATCGTTACAACGTCTCCGAGTGCCGCGCGATCGGCCCAGTCGATCGCAAGCGGAATGTGGGTGGTACCGCGGGAGTTCTTCACCGTCTCTCGTCCCAGAGCGATGTACGCGATCGCCGGGATGAGAGTTTTTGCATTTAATGACGTTGAATTCTGTGGCTTTCTGAGCAGTTGACGCGTCCGACAGCGAGGAGCAGGAATATGCCCGAGAAGATGCCGCCGGCCTATGACCATGAGCAGGTCGAAGACAAGTGGTATGATTACTGGCTCAAGGAGGACGTGCCCTCCGCCGAGCTTGATCGCGATCGCGAACCCTTCTGCATCGTCATCCCGCCACCGAACGTGACCGGGTCGCTGCACATGGGACACGCGCTTGACAACACCATCCAGGACCTGCTGACGCGCTGGAAGCGCATGCAGGGCTACGCGGCGCTGTGGCTGCCCGGCACCGACCACGCCGGGATCGCCACGCAGAACGTCGTCGAGAAGATGCTGGAGGAAGAGGGGAAGACCCGCCACGACCTCGGCCGGGAAAAGTTCCTTGAGAAGACGTGGGAAGTCGCCGATGAGCACCACGACGTGATCATCGGCCAGCTTCAGCGCCTCGGCTGCACGCCCGATTGGTCGCGCGAGCGCTTTACCCTCGACGAGGGGCTTTCCGACGCCGTGCGCGAGGCGTTCGTGACGCTTTACGAGGAGGGGCTGATCTACCGTGGCGCGCGGATGATCAACTGGTGCCCCCGGTGTTCGACGGGCCTGTCTGACCTCGAGGTCGAGCACATGGACGATGCGGGTCACTTCTGGCACATGCGCTACCCCTCGCCCGACGGTGGCCCCGGAGTGATGGTCGCGACCACGCGGCCGGAGACGATGCTCGGCGACACCGCCGTCGCGGTGCATCCCGATGACGAACGCTACGCCGACCTGATCGGCGAGACGGTGATCCTGCCACTGATGGACCGCGAGATACCGGTGGTTGCCGATGAACTGGTCGATCCGGAGTTCGGAACGGGTGCGGTGAAGGTGACGCCGGCGCACGACCCGACCGACCTTGCGATCGCACAGAATCACAACCTCGATCGCGTGGTGGTCATCGGCGAGGACGGGAAGATGACCGACGAGTCCGGGCAGTTCGCGGGCATGGACCGTTTCGAGGCCCGTCGCGAGATCGTCTCGGCGCTGGAGGAGCAGGGGCTGCTTGAAGGCATCGAGGAGCACCATCACAAGGTCGGCCACTGCTCGCGCTGTGACACGATCGTCGAGCCGCTGATCTCCGAGCAGTGGTTCGTGGCGATGGAAAAGCTCGCCGCCGACGGCCTGCGCGCGGTGGATGACGGCCTCGTGCGCTTCGTGCCGGAGCGCTGGACCAAAGTCTACCGCGAGTGGCTTGAGAACATCGAGGACTGGTGCATCTCCCGCCAGCTCTGGTGGGGGCATCAGATCCCCGCGTGGTGGTGCACGAGGTGCAATCAGTGGATCGTCTCGCGCGAAGACCCGACCGAGTGTCTCTCGTGCGGGGTGACCGGCCTCGTGCAGTCGCCCGACGTGCTGGATACGTGGTTCAGCTCCGGCCTGTGGCCCTTCAGCACGCTCGGCTGGCCTGAGGAGACCGAGGAGCTTGACTTCTGGTTCCCGACCAGCGTGCTCGTGACCGCATACGACATCATCTTCTTCTGGGTCGCGCGGATGATCATGGACTCGATGCACTTCATGGGCGAGCAGCCCTTCGACAACGTCTTCATCCACGGCCTCGTGCGTACCGAGGACGGGCAGAAGATGTCGAAGTCGCTCGGGACCGGCGTTGACCCGCTTGAACTGATCGACGAGTACGGCGCGGACGCCCTGCGCTTCGCGCTGATGCAGATGATCACCCACGGGCAGGACCTGCGCTACTCCGAGGACCGCGTAGTGGGCGCGCGCAACTTCTGCAACAAGCTCTGGAACATGACGCGCTTCGTCACGATGAATCTTGAGGATGCACCTGACGAAAAGATCGACCTCTCGCAGTCAGACCTGTCGCTGGCGGATCGCTGGATCCTCTCGCGGCATCACCGGATGCTGGCGACCGTGGATCGCGAGCTTGAGAGGTACAACATCGCGCAGGCGACCGATGCACTCTACGAGCACATCTGGAGCGAGTTCGCGGACTGGTATGTCGAGCTTGC
>JBNJEK010000163.1:0-9878 GCA_051745855.1 Armatimonadota bacterium | reverse complement strand
GGGCTCGAGCAGATCTACCACGTACGACGCGATGTCGCCGAAACCCCAGATGCCGATGACGCAATCCTCCGGCACGCGGACCTTCCAGTCCTTGAACCTCTGCATGTTCTCCGAGCGCGTGCCCAGCTTGATGTGATCGTGGGCGCGTCGCAGACCCATCAGCAGAAGCATGATGCAGTGCTCGGCCACGGTGCGGGCCATCAGCGGATTCGCGGTGCTCACGCGGATGTTCTGCTCGAACACCGAGTCCGGCACGTACGCCGCCACCGAGCCGCCGACATGGGCGATGATCTCAAGCGAATCGTTCTTCGCGAGCACCGTCTCATCGACCGGCGGCGAGCCCCACGTGGTCATGAGGGCATCGGCATCGGCCACCATCTCCGCCCACTCCTCGGGCTCGAGCGGCCCCCCGGTGTCATTGACGCGTATCTCCCACCCATGTTCCTCCATCAGTTCCGCCGCGCGCTCCTTCGAGGGCCCGCGGTAGAACCACTCCAGCGTCGTCTCGTTCTGATTCATAAACACAACGGTCGGCTTGTCAGTCATGATCGGTCGCTCCTTGCTTTCCATCCGACACACAGAAGACACTTCAATCCGCGCACGTGCATCTTTGTTCGGCACGCAGCGTACATTGTCCTTCGCCTGCTCCGGAGGTTCGTATCAACGGTTAAGGATTCGGAGACCGCGGCAACGACTCTCCAGGCGAGGGCGCCTGGAGTCCGGAATCGCAAGACCGATCGGAGTCCGGGCGCCTCGCCCGGACGTCGTTTCCCGCCCCCCGGAACCACCTGCGCGGCGTGACACGCCTTTCCTGACCCTATCCTTAACCGTTGATACGAAGCCCTGCTCCGGTCGTTCGGTGAATGCGCGTCTTGTGTGTGTTGACCGCACAACCTCCGGGCGGGAGGCTGGAGTTGACCGCGGTGAGGTCAGCCGCTACACTGAAGCCGCACAGATACCCTGTCCTGTCGGAGGCATGTCCGTGGATCCGCGCGAGGCCACGCTGAGTGTTGCTGACAAGAGTCCTTTTCTGCTCCGCGACCTGCTGCTGGCGCATGCGGCGGAGTCGGAGCGCGACGACCTGAAGCTGCTCGACGCGTCGCGAGGGGCTGCCAACTGGCAGCTTCGCCGCGTGCTCAACGCATGGCACGCGCTGGGGATGTACGCGGCGTGGGTGCCCGAGACCCCGCCCGATGATGGTGAGGTCGCGCTGGCGCTCGACCCGGATGCTCCTCACGCCGACAGCTTCGCGGCGTTCGCCGATCTCATCAGCGACGAGCCGCTGCGCGAGGGCTGCGAACTGCTGCAGGCCACGTGGGACTGGCTGGCCGGAGAGGTGCTGCCCGACCGCCCGCGCGATCGCATCATCTACGAATTCGCGGAGGCCGCGGCCGGCCGCGCCTACGCCAGCCCCCCCACGCTCGACTTCGTCCAGCCGATCCTGACACGCTACCTCGCCCCGCTGCTCTTTGACGGCGACGAGGAACTCGCGGCGCAGTTCGACGTGATCGGCTGCGAGGGCGCGACCACCGGCATCGCGATGGCCGCCGCCACGCTCGCGCGCAACCGCATCGTGCAGCCGGGCGATCGCGTCGCGATGTGGTGGCCGACCTACGAGCCGCTGCGCGACCTCGTGGAGTGCCAGCTTGGCTGCGAGGTCGTGCCGATTCACCGCGACCCCGACACCGGTTGGGCGGCGATCCCCGAGGAGCTTGAGAAGCTCGACGACCCGGCGATCCGGCTTGCGATCATCGTCTCACCGGGCAACCCGGTGCCGGTGACGACCGATCCGGGGAGCCTTGATGCGCTGGAACGGGCAGTGGAACGCAATCCCGACCTGCTGATCATCGCCGACTACGTGTACATGCACTTTCTCGATGAGCCGGTCGAGACGGAGATCGGGCGCCTGCCGCTCAACACGATCGGCGTGTATTCGGTCTCCAAGGACTTCGGCCTCGCGGGCATGCGACTGGGCACCGTGCTGATGCACCCCGAGGGGGCGGGGCAGAGGGCCCTGATCGGGCTGGCGGGTGAGGCACGCAGTTGCGCCGATGACCGCTACTGCCGCCGGGCGCTGGAGGCGTGCGACCTTGAACTTGCCGAGCGTATCATCGCCGACAGCCGCGGGGTAAGCTTCACGCACATGAGCGGCATCTCGACCTCGCTGCAGGCGCTGATATGCCTCTGCGCGGCGTACGATCTGATCGATGACGAGAGCGAGCGCTACTTCGCGTGGGTGCGCGGGGTGCTGGCCGACCGCGTGGAGGGGCTCTTCGCGGGGCTCGGGCTGCCTCGACCCGCGTGGGCTGACGGCCCGAGCAGCCGCTACGCGACGATCGTGGACCTGGTCGAGGTTGCGCGGGCGCGTGGCGGAGTGGAACTTGCCGGGGCGCTGGAGAGTCGTGACCTGTGGCAGTTCATGACGTACCTCGCGCGCGAGTGGAAGGTGATCCTGACGCCCGGCGAGGCTTTCGGCGCGGGCGAGTGGTCGGTGCGCGCGTGCTTCCCGTCGGTGAACGCTGAGCAGGCGCGCGAGCTTGGCGAGCGGGTGGCCGAGGCGGTGAAGGCGTACGCGCGCGGCGGGTAGATCGCCTTTGCGGGCGTTACCCGTCGTTTGCTGATGTTGGCCGACGTTCACCCGGTGGCGGAGGGCGTGTGCGTTTGTTATAATCACCTGAAAGCTTCGGGAGGCGGTCAGCGTGGCGTTTCTGCGGCGACTGGAGGACACGCTCGCATCCGTCATCGACGGCGGCCTGGCGCGCCTCGACGGCAGCGGCGTGCATCCGATCGAGATCGCTCGCCGTCTGCAGACTGAGATGGCGGAGAACCGTCTGCTGGGCACCAACGTGCCCTACGCGCCGAACCGATTCACGGTCAGGCTCGGCGATCGCGACTTCGCACACTTCGGCGACGTGGCAGACGAGATCGGTGAGCAGATCGCGGGGTCGCTCGAGGACTACGCGCAGGAGCAGGGATGGGCATTCGGCGGTGGCCTGCAGGTGACGATCGAGGGCGGGGGGCGCGACGGGCGGATCGCCGTCGAGCACACGCTGGATGAGAGAGCGCCGGGCGCGCGGCTGCGGGTGATCGCCGGTTTGCCCGGGGGCGGGAGTTTTGACGTGGGGGAGAGCGCCGTGATCGGTCGCGACCCGGGCTGCGAAATCGTACTTGATGAGCCGGCGGTCTCACGCCGCCATGCGCAGATCGAGTGGACGTACCAGGGATACGTGCTCCGCGATCTCGGCAGCAGCAACGGCACGTTCGTGAACTCGACGGAGATCGATGAGTCGCTGCTGTCGGAGGATGACTTGATTGAGGTGGGGCTGGTGCAGATGCGCTTTCGCAGGCCTGTCTGACAGAGATGGCGGTGACGGAAGCGCGCGCTGGTGATGATTCGCGCCCGTGAAGGGCGCGGGAGGTGCAGTGTTGGATCTGACCATCATTCTGACCATCGGCAAGTACGCGATTCTTGTCGCGATCTACGTATTCGTGCTCGTGGTGTTTCGCGGCATGATGCGCCAGTTGGCCGCAGATTCTCGCCGGGAACATGCGGGGGAGGCCGGCGCTGGTGCTGGTTCGCGTCAGATCGCGCGGCGCAGAAGCCGTGTGCGCCCTGCGGCGGAGCGTGCCGCGCGGCCGGAGGTGCGGCCTCCGTCGCGGGAGCCGCAGGCTGAACCGCGACGCCCCGTCGAACCCCCGCGGGAGGCAGAGCCGCCTGTGCCTGACATTGAGCCTGCGGCTTCGTCGGTGCCGGGCCCCCCGGAGCGCCGCGCCACGCGGATCGATCTGCTCGACGAGCCCGAGGAATCCTCCGGGCCGCAGCCTGCCGTCTCTCCCGAGCCGGAACCGGCTCCCGTCTCCGAGCCGCCGTCTTCCCGGGAGGCTTCCAGCCCGCATCTGCTGGTGCTGGAGAGCGTGGATGAGTCGCTCGATGCGGGCGAAAGGATCCCCCTCAGCGCGGCGGTGACGATCGGGCGGTCGGAGGAGAATTCACTGCAGGTGGCGGACCGCTTCATCTCCAGCCGTCACGCGCTCGTATGCCTGCGCGATGGCCGGAGGATCCTTGTTGACCGCGGAAGCACCAACGGTACATTCGTGAACGGGGAGCGCGTCGAGGACGAAGTCGAGCTTTCAGAGGGCGACCGGATTGCGGTGGGCAACACGGTCGTTGAGTACCACGCGGGTTAGTTGAGATCCGAGTTTCCGCCGCAGAGACCATCGCCGCGCCTCCGAGGTGACAGGTATCCAGGACGACCGTCGCACCGAGCTTTTGCTACTGCTTTTCGCCGCGCTCATCGTGGGCGTGGGCAGCGCGCTCGTGTGCGTGGGGATGGGGCTTCCCGTCCTGCAGGCGGCACGGGGGCTTGCGGTGGTGGGAGCGATCATCGCCGGCGCGATGATGCTTGACCTCGCCGACCCGCGCCGCGACCGGTGGCTGCTGCCGATCGTGGCGGTGCTCGCGGGCATCGGCTTCGTGCTGCTGTGGCAGCTCAGCGCCCGTGACGCGTCGCGCCAGCTTGTGTGGATGATCACCGGATCGGGCATCATGGTCGCGGTGTACTACCTGGTCGAGGATGTGCGCGACCTCGCGCGACTGAAGTACACAAGCGGCGTGCTGGCGATCCTGCTGGTCGGGTTGACGCTGGCGTTCGGCGTGGAGAAGGGTGGCGCGCGGCTGTGGCTGGATGTCGGCGGCTTGTTCACGTTTCAGCCGACTGAGCTTGTGAAGGTGCTGATGTGCATCTTCCTCGCCGGGTATATCTCCGAGCGGCACGAACTTCTGCGCGAGGATACCCGCAACGTCGGGGGCTTTCAGATGCCACGGCTGCGCCACATTGCGCCGCTGGTACTGATGGTGCTCTTCGCGCTCGCGATCTTTGTCGGGCAGCGCGACCTCGGGGCCGCGGTGCTTTTCTTCGGCCTCTTCGTTGCGATGACGTACATCGCCACCGGGCGCAAGGCGTACTCGGTGATCGCACTGGTGCTTTTCGCCGGCGGCGCGGTGGCGGCATACTACTCATTCCCGCACGTCGCGACGCGGGTTGACATGTGGCTGAACCCCTGGCTTGAGCCGACCGACCGCGGCTATCAGATACTGCAGGGCCTCTTCGCACTGGCCGAGGGCGGGCTGCTGGGGACGGGCTTTGCCACCGGGGGCGGAGGGGCTATCCCCGCGGCGACCACCGACCTGATCTTCGCGGTCGGCGCGCAGCAGTTGGGCCTCGCCGGGGCGGTGGCGATTGTCCTGCTCTTCGCGCTGGCGACATATCGATCGTTTGCGATCGCGTGGCAGTCCACCGACAGCTTCGGTGCGCTGCTGGCGGCCGGGCTGGCCGTGGTCTTCTCCCTTCAGGCACTGGTCATCATCGGCGGGGTGATCAAGCTGATCCCGCTGACGGGCATCACGCTGCCCTTCGTCAGCTACGGCGGCACCTCGGTGATCGTCAACTTCATCGCCCTGGCGTTGCTCATGACCATCTCGCGCGACTGCGTACTCCATGAGGGAGAGCGATGAAGAACGCGTGGGAGATGGCTCGTAACATCCGGCGCGCGGCGATGATCCCGGCGATCGGCTTCGGGCTGCTCTGCCTCGTCCTCGGATACTGGCAGGTGGTGAAGGCGCCGGAGCTGCGCGCCAGCCAGCACAACACCCGGGCGCGCGAACGTCTCAAGAACACCCGCCCCGGCGAGGTCCGTGACATCGACGGCGACACGCTCCTTGGCGTGACGGGTGAAGTCGGAGAGTGGAAGCGAACCTATCCGGCGGGGGAGTTCGTCAGTCATATCACCGGGTATAACAACAACAGCGGTGTTCAAAAGGGTCTGCGGGATGCGCTGCTCGGGATCGGCGCATATGAGAGCCCGTGGGCGGATTTCATCGAGGGGCCGCTTGAGGGCAACGACGTCACGCTGACGGTGGATCTCGAAGCGCAGGAACTCGCTACGAGGCTTCTGCGAGGCAATCGCGGCGCGGTGGTGGCTATCGAGGCCCGCACCGGGGCGATCCTCACGATGGTCAGCGCACCGGCCTACGATCCGGCGAAGGTCCTCGACAGCGAGTGGGACTATCAGATGTTCCAGGAGGACCCGGACAAGCCGGAGATCAACCGCGCTGTGCAGGGCCTTTATCCGCCCGGATCGGTCATGAAGATACTCACCGCGGCGGCTGTGCTCGACCTCGGCCGGGTCAGGCGGGACACGGAGTTCGAATGTGACGGCGAGTACACGATCGACGGGGCCACGATCACCTGCCCGCGCTCTCACGGCACCGTGACGCTGGACGAGGCCCTGCAGGTGTCATGCAATACGACGTTCGCGAAGCTCGGCAGCTTTTTGACGGACGATGAGTACGTTGACTACGTCGAGCGGTTGCATCTTCCCGAGCGGGCGCGAGTTCCGATCCCGTCGTCTGCAGGCTCGATTCCTGACTTCACCGGCGACAACCCCGACGTATTGCTGGCCGAGAGCCTGATCGGGCAGGGAGAGACCCTTGTCACTCCGCTGGCGATTGCGCGGATGACGCTGGCGATTGCCAGCGACGGCGTCGTCATCGAGCCCTACCTGACAGAGCGGGTGACCGGGCCGTCGGGGAAGGTTCTCCGCAGGGCTCGCCCGCGGGAGGAGGGGCGGGCTGTCAGCGCCGAGGTCGCGGCGACGGTGGCAGGGATGATGGTGAACGTCGTGGAAGAGGGAACTGGCGAGGTGGCGGCGATCCGCGGGTTCGACGTTGCGGGCAAGACCGGCTCGGCACAGAATCCGCACGGACAGGCGCACGCGTGGTTCACGGCATTTGCGCCCGCGGACAGCCCGCGAGTCGTTGTGACCGTGGTGGTGGAGAATGCCGGCACGGGGTCGGAGGCAGCCGGACCGATCGTCCGCGAAGTTATGACGCACCTGCTCGGCAGGTAGAAGGCGCTGTGATGCCTGCCGGCCAGGCCCGACAGCTTCTCAGTAAATGAAGGTATTAAGCGATTCGAGGTGAGAGATCAGTGGAGGGTAGCCTGATAGCCGACCGTTACCGCGTCGATCACCTGATCGGTGAGGGCGGAGTGGCGCTGGTGTACCGGGGGACTGACGAAACCCTCGACCGCCGGGTCGCGATCAAGATCCTGCGTCCCGAACTGAGCGACCAGCAGGATGTGGTGGCCAGATTCCGGCGCGAGGCGCATGCGGCCGCGAAGCTGAACCATCCGAACATCGTCCAGATATATGACACCGGCGTTGACGACGGCAGGTATTACATCGTGATGGAGTACCTGCCTGAGTTGAATCTCAAGGAGATCATCAAGCGTTACGCTCCCCTGCCGCTGGACAAAGTGGTGGAGGTGGGGACGGCGTGCTGTGAGGCCCTGTCCCACGCCCATCGGCAGGGCTTCGTCCACCGGGACGTGAAGCCGGCCAATGTGCTCTTCACCGACGACGGGCGCGCGAAGCTCTCGGACTTCGGGATCGCCGCCGCGGCCGGTGAAGCCGGGCTGACCGAGGACGGAAAGGTCCTCGGGTCGGCGCATTACATCTCCCCGGAGCAGGCGCAGGGGGCGCCTGCGGGTCCTCTCTCAGACATTTACTCGCTGGGCGTCACGCTCTACGAGGCGATGACTGGCAAGCTGCCGTTCGGCGGTGAGACCGCCGCGGACATCGCGGCCCAGCATCTGCGTGAGACTCCGCCGTCGCCGCGCTCGATCAACGAGGATATCCCTCCCGCCGCCGAGTTCGTCATCACCAAGGCGATGTCCCGCGACCCGCAGCGGCGCTATCGCTCGGCGGATGAGATGCGCTCCGACATTGAGAAGCTCGAGCGCGGGATGGACCTCGATCAGACGGGCGTGATGCAGCCGACACCCGACGCAACGATGCAGCTTCCGCGCTCGGCACAGCCCGCTGCCCCACGCGAGAGGCAGCGGCCTGCCACCTCTGCGCCGCCACCGGACTACGACGAACCGCCGCAGGCGCCTTCGCGGCCGGTCCAGCAGCGCGAGGAATCCGAGGACAGCACCGCGAGAGCCGCGCTGATGGGCGTCGGGATCGGCCTTTTGGCGCTGCTTGTCATCATCGCGGTTGTGATGCTGATGCGGGCGGCGTTCTACCCGAATACTGAGCCGGCGGTGTTGGAGGTGCCGAATCTGCTCGGCCTGACGCAGCGGGAGGCGCGCGATCAGATCGAGAATCGAGGGCTGGTGGTCGGCGAGATCGAGCAGGAGCAGAACCCCAACCAGCCGGCCGGTCGCGTGTTGAGCCAGTCGCCCGAGGCCGGGGCGCGAGTGCAGGAGGGCGCCGCCATCGACATCGTTGTGAATATCGGCAGGCGCCAGGTCTCGGTGCCGAACGTCACCGGGACGCGGATCGATCGGGCGCAATCGCTGCTTGAGGCCGACGACCTGACGCTTGGCCAGGTGGAGGAGTTCTTCCACGCGTCCGAGCCTGCGGGGATCGCCTACGACCAGGAGCCCAGCCCGGGCACGATCGTGGAGGAGGGCACGGCGATCACCCTCATCGTCTCGAAGGGGCCGGAGGAGGACGAGCCGGAGGATGAGCCGGAGCAGGACGAGACAGAGGTGGCGGAACCGGACGACGATGAGACTGTCGAAGATGAAGACGGGGAAGAGGAGCCACCCCCGGCGAGCGATCCCTACGTGAGCGTCAGTGAGGACGCGGGCTACCGGCCCGAAGAGCCGAGCGTGCGGCGTTTCGAGGTGACGGTGGTTGCCGAGGGGCAGCGCCCCGATCAGGACATCGAGGTCCGCTGGCGCGACGAAAGCGGAAACACCCTGACACAGCAGCTCGGAGGCGGGGCGATGCAGCCCGGTCAGACCGAGACGGTCCCGATTCGCGCACAGGGCACCGTGACCATCGAGGTGCACCACGACGATCAGGTGGTCTTCACGGAGACAATGCCGGTTCCGGAGACTGACGAGTCGTCTCAGTAGATCAAAGGCGCCGGCTGAAGAGCAGGAGTGATGAAGTATGAGCAAGCTCAAGTGGATAGTCCCGATCGCCGTCATCGCGACGTTGATGGCGCATGCGACTGTGCTGGCCGCGCCCACCGTGGCCGGGACGACGAACCTCGTTGCGCGCGACAATGGCGGGGAGATCGTTGATTTCTCCGGTCAGGCGGTCGATGAGAACGGCCAGCCGATCCCTCAGTGGGCGGTCACCAACCTCATCGACGGCAAACACGTGGTCGGCTCGCACACGCCCGAAGATTCCTACGGCTGGTCCACCCCGGGTGTGCCGTCCCCCGATGACCCGGCGTGGGTCATCTTCAAAATGCCCGAGCAGCGCCTCATCAGCCGCGTGGTGGTGGACCCGACGACCGACGACCCTGAGTGGCTCGGTCGATGGGCCAAGAACATTCGCGTCTCGGTGTCAACTGAGAGCGCCGACGGTCCCTTCAAGACGGTCGGCACGTACGTCGTCGTCCGGCAGGGCATCAAGCAGACCTTCGACTTCACTCCCGCCGAGGCGGAGTGGATCAAGCTTGAGATCACCAGCAACTGGGGCTCGGACTTCGGCGTCGGCATGGGCGAGTTCGAGGTGTACGAGGCCATCGTGGGCGATGATGTCCTCGATCAACTGATCTCCCGGATGGACACGCTGCTGACCGAACTCAAGCGCTATCGCGACAGCCAGCGTTACCAGCAGGTGCAGGAGAACACAGAGGAGGTCACCGCGCAGCCTGAGGTGCCGGCCGATGCTGAAGACGCCGAGGAGGACAGCGGCGAGGACGGTGGCGAGCAGTAGGAACTGCTCACCGCGGCGTATGCATACAAAGGGCGGGCCTGCACAGGGGCCCCGCCCTTTGCGTTGGTCGGCGTTCTGGGGGTGTATCCTGAGATTGTCGGTGCCGCAGCAGCGTTCAGCAAGGAACCCGGACTCCG
>JBNJEK010000162.1:0-10145 GCA_051745855.1 Armatimonadota bacterium | reverse complement strand
CTCGTGCTCGGCGCGCAGACGCTCGCGGGTGTCAGCCTGCGCAATGCGCTCGAGCATCGCCGCCGAGCCGCCGTCATGCACCCACCGGGGCAGCGACCCCGCGAGGTGCTTGCTGCCGGCGATGTAGGGGTAGATGTCATAGGCGATGTCGAGGCCGCCCTCGCTGAGGTCCTCGATAAGCTGCAGCGGCTCGTCCATCGTGCCCCACGAGCGCTGGCCCGAGCGCTTGAGATGGTCGATCTGCAGGCGCAGCAGGCCGTCGGTGTTGTCCTGCGCCATCACGCAGAGCGCGGCGATCTCCTTGATCGCGTCGGTGAACTCCTCGCGCTGCGAGCGCGTGTGTACGGAGACGAGCCTCTCGCGCTCGGCGACGACCTCCAGCAGCGCGAGGACCTCGCGGTCATCGGCGAAGAAGCCGGGCGCGTATTCGAAGCCGAAGCTGAGGCCGAAGCAGCCGGCGTCGAGCGATTCGCGCAGAGCGTCCTGCATACGCGCAATCTCGTCATCGGAGGCGGCCCGGCCCTCGAAGCCGATCACGTATGAGCGGAGGGAGCCGTGGCCGACCATCGCGGCCGCGGAGTAGGCCGGGCGGGCGCGGTCGAGGGTGCTGAGGTAGTCGTCGGCGCTCTCCCAGGTCCAGTCCACGCCGGCCGTGATGAAGCTGACGGCGCTCTTGAGTTCGTCGCGATCCTCGGGCTTGACGGGGAAGATGCCCAGCCCGCACTGGCCGTTCAGTTCAGTGGTCACGCCCATCTGGATCTTCGACTGCCCGCGCGGGTCGGCCAGCAGTGTCAGATCGGAGTGGGCGTGGCAGTCGATGATGCCCGGGATGAGGGTGAGGCCGTTGCAGTCGATGAACTCGCCGGCGGTCGCGCGCTCAAGGTTGCCGGTGGCGGCGATGAGGCCGTCGGCCACCGCGACGTCGCCCTTATATCCGGGGCGGCCGCTTCCATCGATGATGATAGCGTCAGTGAGAATGAGATCGAAGTCGCTGGGTTCGCTCACGTCTGTGCCTGCTTTCCTGTGTCCTGATGAAGATACTTCTGCCGGGTCTGGTCCGGAGGCCTGATCGCCATCGCGGACGTGCCCCGCGTGTTTGTTTGAGGTACTCATCGGGTGGGTATTTCCAGCCTGATGGCGTCGGTCCTCCTATCTGGATCCGCGCACTGTCTTCGGAGATGCGCTGTCAGAGGATGCGTTTCAGTCCTCTCAGGAGGGCTTCGTATCAACGGTTAAGGATAGGGTCAGGAAAGGCATGTCACGCCGCGCAGGTGGTTCCGGGTGGCGGGAAACGACGTCCGGGCGAGGCGCCCGGACTCCGATCGGTCTTGCGCTTCCGGACTCCAGGCGCCCTCGCCTGGAGAGTCGGTCTTGCGCTTCCGGACTCCAGGCGCCCTCGCCTGGAGAGTCGTTGCCGCGGTCTCCGAATCCTTAACCGCTGATACGAACCTTCTCAGGAGGAGGTGGCGCGTCCCGTTGTGAAGAATTCTTAAGTTCGCGTGGCAGTTTGTGGTGTCATCGGATGTGAAGACGGATGCGGATTCTAAGAATCAGTCTGGCTTTGCTCCTGGGCGTGTGCGGAGTCTCGTGGGCAGATCTCATTGAGCACAGCGTTTTCGACGCTTCCCTGTACGCGACCCCCGTGGCTGTTGACAGCACCCCCTCCACCTTCAATGCTCCCGAGAGTTTCACTGCGCCCGGCAGCTTCACGCTCGAGCCCGACTACGTGACCCCGGTCAAGGACCAGGGCAGTTGCGGGTCGTGCTGGGCCTTTGCCACCTACGGCTCGATCGAGAGCAACATCCTGATGTCCGGCGGACCCGAAGAGAACTTCTCGGAGAATCACCTCATCAACAACCACGACTTCGAGTGGGGCCCGTGCGAGGGCGGCAATTACAACATGAGTTCCGCCTACCTCAGCCGGCTTGACGGGCCCGTCTATGAGTCCGACGACCCCTACTCGTTCACCAGCCTGGGACACACCGCTCTCACAAGCACCACCAATGATGGCTACGCGCGCGACTACTTCCTCCACGAGGTCTCCAGACTCGACACCGAGAACGAGATCAAGAACGCGCTCATGAACCACGGCGGTCTGGCGACGAACATGTACTGGGCCAGCAGCTACTATCGGACCAGCGATGATACGTACTACTACAACGGCAGCAGCTCCGCCAACCATGGCGTGACCATCGTCGGATGGGATGACAACAAGCAGACAGAAGCCGGGAACGGCGCATGGCGCATCAAGAACTCATGGGGGCCATCGTGGGGTGACGACGGCTACTTCTGGCTCTCCTACGCCGACACCGTCGGGGCAAAAGAAGCTTCCAGCTTTCAGGTCAGACCCGATGACACGATCCGCGGGGCCTACCAGCACGACGACTTCGGAGTCGTGAGCATGCTGGACACCCCGTGGGCGATGAACCTGTTCCAGCGGCAGAGCAGCAGACCCATCGGCTCGGTGGGCTTCTACACGCTTGTAGACGGCGCGGGCTTTGAGGTGCGCGTCTACGATGACTACACGCCCGGCTCCGGTCTCTCCGGTCAGTTGGCCAGCGTCACCGGGACTGCCACGTATGAGGGTTTCCATGTGGTTGACTTCGAGGAGTGGATCACGCTGCCGGATGATGATTTCGCCGTGGTCCTCTACCTCGACAGCGGTGCTCCCTGGGGCGATGACACGCTCTACCAGGCCTTCGAGAGGACATACGAGGGCTACTGCGAGTCGGTATCAGAACCGGGCCAGAGCTTCTACAGTTTCGATGGCTCGTCCTGGGGGGACCTTTACAGCTACAACGACACAGCGAACTTCCTGATGAAGGCCTACGAGACGCCGGAGCCGGCGACCACGCTCATGCTGATTGTCGGTGTGGGCGCTCTCAGCGGCTACTACCGCCGCAGGCGGAATGACGATTCCACGACATCCTGATCCCTCGCGTACCGCTCTCAGCCTGTCTCCAGCAGCTTGCGGAATGCGGCGGCCTGCCGCCTGAAATGGTCGGTCCCGTGGCGGTCGCCCATCTTCAGCGTGACGCAGCCGTTGAAGCTGCGCGCGCGGAAGATGGAGATGACCTCCTTGACCTCCCCATTGCCCTGCAGAGGCAACGTATACTGCGGTCGCCCCGGGAAGCAGCCATCGGTTGCGTAGATGATGCGCGTGTGACGCTTGAGCTTCGTCGAGCGCCAGGTGCCGAGGAACGGCCGCTCGCCGACGTTGGCGAAGTGCGCGGGGTTGAACGCGAATCCGAGGTTGCACTCGCGGGCAAGCGCCTTCAGGAGGCGGTCGCAGGCCGCGCCGGTGTCCCAGGCGGAGCCGGGCGTGTTTTCAAAGACGACCGTCAGGTCGTTGCCCGCCGCCACGCATACGCTTCGCAGCCGCCGGAGGGCCTCCTCCTCGCCTGTGCCCCGGGGTGGCGCGGATACTTTCAGCAGTTCGCACTCGAACGATCGGGCCAACTCGGCCGCATCGCTCACACACCGGCCGACCGTCTCCTCGTCTGAGAAAAGCTGCTGCGCCGTCAGCCCGCAGTGAACGCAACTGATGGTCATCTCAAGCTCCGCGAGGTCGGCGGCGAGTCCGGCCGTCGCCTGGGGCTCGTCGACCAGTTGGCGCGTGAGTTCAGCCCCCAGTTCGACCGAGCGTATGCCCTCATTCCAGGCGGCCTGAAGGCCGCCGGCATGCTCACCGGCCGGGCCGGTGGCGGCGTCGCGCAGGTCGTCGATCAGTTCGTCGAGCAGCACGGAGGTGGTGAAGTCGTATTGCACGAGGTCATGCGCCTTGATCTTCGCGCGTTGCATCACGCAGTCATCGCAGTTGGGGTTGTCGCACAGCACCGCGGCCGGGTCCTCGCGCAGCGCCTCCGTGACGGCCTCGACGGTCGTGGTCGCGTGCATGAGACGGGCGACGGCGGCGCCGACCTTTCCGGTGCGCATGGCGCCGCTTTCGCGAATGGTCGGCTCAAGGCCGATGAAGTCTCGGTGCGGCCCGGGGAAGAGTTCGAGCGTCTTCGTCTGCACGTTCCCGCCCTCGTCAAGGTACTGGCGCTCGATGGTGTTCAGGTAGGGCGCGCGCACGATCTCCTCGGGGTGATGCAGGAGGGTGTTGCGGTCCTGATCGACGCCGAGCAGCAGCACGTGGGCCTCGGGCAGCCGCGACAGCCGCCCCCACGGGCTCTCCGCGCCGATCGCGGTGGGGTGATCGAGGGTGTCTTCGAGAAGGTGCGCCGCGCGGGGGCCGATGGCGCAGGCCGAGTGGCTCGGGTGGAAGCTGCGCCCCACGCCCGGCCAGTTGCGGAACGCCTCGGTGATGGCGCCGACGGTCGATGGCGAGGTGTCCACTTCGAAGACGCCGCCGCCGGTCATGGCGGGCATCGCGAGGGTCCCCTCAGGACCGACGGCTTCGAGCAGCGCCTCAATGACCGTCTCGGCCCCGCCCTCAACGCGGCCGAGCGCGGAGAGACTTGAGTGAACCATCACGGTCATGCCCGGTCCGACGCCAAGCGCGCGCAGGTCGCCAACGATGTCATCCTTTGTGAGGCTATCACTCTCAGCCACGGTGAAGATGCTCCTTGCGGGCGTGGTCGTTCGCTGGGGGTAGGTTAGCCGCGGGCGGCGCCGATTCCTCCGGGGAGGCGACAACCGCGATCTCACCCGCTCCCGGCGCAACGCTCGGGCACCCACTTTCAACCGGAGTGCACGAGGGAGCGGGGGGCCATGCCCGGTTGCTGCCGGCAAAAGCAACGCCCCGGGCCGCGCCGGCCCGGGGCGTTTGCGCCGTGTTGGAGGCGGCTCGCTCAGTTGCTGCGAACCCAGGTGATCTCGATGGCGTCGCCGTCCTCTGTGAAGTTGACGGTCAGCGTGTCGCCGGCGATCGCGTAGTCCATGACCATCGCCTCGTCGAGGTTCAGCGCCAGGTCCCCGCCGTCGGTATTCCACGTGCCAAGCTGGCCGTAGAATACATCGCCAGCCGCGGATAGTTCGCGCACCACGGCCGTCCCGTCCGTCCAGAGGTCGAGGATCATCCGGTCGGCGCCCTGCGCCCAGTCGAAGAAAGCGGCCATGTCAACGGCCTCGCCGTTGACCGTGGCGCTCTGCGCCGTCCAATCGCCGGGCAGCGCGGCGTCGCGCTCACCGGCCGGAGCCCACGCGGTCAGTTCGAACTTCGCGGTCGTCCCGTCCTCATCGAGGAACGTGAGCGAGGTGTTGTCCGGCGCCCAGACGCCGCGCAGCGCCATCAAAGAGCCCGGCGGGTTGACCACGAGCAGTTCGTCCTGCGTGGCCCAGTTGCCCGCCATCTGGTCGAGGATCTCACCCGTCGCGTCGAGCACAATGAAGTGCAATATGCCCTCGTTGGTCATCCCCAGCACGACGGTGCTGCCGGCAGGCACGTCGAAGAAATCGGCGAGGTTCGCGTCGGACCCGTTCACCTGCACCTGTGCCACCTGCCACGCCCTCGCGAGGTGAGCCGCCTGCTCGGTGGCCTCTACGACTGGAACCCAGCGCGTGGTAAGCTGCGCTCCATCCTCCGTGAAGGTGATGACCATCACCCGGCCGTCGGCCGCGTAAGTGATGTCCGTCTGCTCCCCCTCGATCGTGAGGGTCCCGCTTCCGCCCTGTGCCGTCCAGGTCCCGCTTTCAGTCTCTACCACGCCGTCCTCGTCGTACTGGCGCACGGTGACGGTCCCGTCGATCCCGAACTCGATCCACATACCGACGACGCCCTCGTCCCAGCCGAAAGCAGCCGCTGGTGCAACCTGCTCTCCATCAGCGGATGCCATGTAGGGCTGCCATGTGCCTGCGAGCGCCGCATCAACGGACGCTCCGTTGCCGCCATCCCCATCGCCGTCACCGCTTCCGCTGCACCCCAGCAGCACCAGCGGGCCGACCACGACAACTGACAGCAGGATCAATGTGCTCTTGCGCATCGTTACGCCTCACTTTCTGCCTTCCAGAATCAAACCGCGCGCGGAAGCGCGCGGTTGGTACACCCAACTGCGTCAGCACTCTTTCACAGGCGGCAAAGAGAGTCAAGCTTAAGCATCTCGATGATGATGCTCAACAATTCTGACCGTGTGCCTGTTTGAGTGTGGACGACTCAGCCTCACAGCGTCAGTAAGGCCGCACGATTGGCTGCATGGTCCATGCCATGAGGAGAAGCTGAAGCGCAGTCAGCGCGCAGGTGGCCACGAGCAGTCGCCACCGACCGCCGCCGCGATCGACGAGACCGGGCGCGGCGGCCGCCGCAAGCCACGGGACGAAAAAGAGCCACAGCCGGCCGGTCTCCCCCTTCACCACTCCCGAGAGGTCCAGCATCAGCAGGGTCAGCAACGCGGCCGTCCCGAAGTACGCCACGAGCGCCCGTGATGACGTCTCCCGGAGCGTGCTGATCATCCGCGGGACCGACGCGGCTGCCAGCACCGTGAGCGGCAGGCCCATGAAGACCGCGAACTCCACGAGGTTCATCCACACCCAGACGGCGTAGCTGCGGTAGGACGCGAGGCCGGTGATCGACGAGTGCGCCCCAAGGCCCTGGCTGAACACGCCTGCCGCGTCCACGCCCGCCGCATACCACAGCCCGAGGCCCGCGAGCACGCCCGCACCGAAGCCGAGTACCGGCACCGCCGCCGAGCGCGTGTCGGTCCACGCCGTGTCACCGGACTGGCCCGCCTGACGGGCCGCGCGCAGCAGCAGGAATATCCCGCCCAGCGCCACCAGCGCCATCGCGCCCAGGGAGACGAAGAGCGCCGCCGCGGCGATGAGCCCGGCCACCACCGCCCACGCCGGGTGCCGGCAGGTCGCCGCCAGCGCGGCCATCATCAGCGTGGACGCCAGCGCCACGAGCATCACAAGCGTCGGGAAGTAGAAGAGCATGCTCGGCGTCAGCGCCAGGACGGCCGCCACCGCCAGCGCGCGCTCGGTACCCGCCACCGCTCGCAGCGCCGCGAAGACCACCGGCGGCATCAGCGCCCCAGCCGCGCCCAGCAGCCATGACGCGATGATCGCGGTCGCAAGGCCGTCGCTGCCCAGCCAGCGCGTGGTCGGGTGCGCGACGACCTCCGCGCCAAGCTCCTCAATGCTCACACCGACGGCAGTGCTCGACGCGATCAGCGCGCTCCGCCGCAGCGCCGGGAAGGTGCTGCCGAGTTTCCGCACGCCGTAGAAGAAGAGTACCGCGCCCGGCGGATGGGTGGCGACATGCTCGGGCTTGTTCGGCATCTCGTCGGCGTACCCCCGCATATAGTCGCCCAGATCGCGGATCGTGAAGGCCTCGCCGAGGTAGCCGGTGGAGACGTCGCTGAGTTGCACCGCCGCCATCCGCTCGACGCTGTCGGGCGCCACGCTCCACAGCGCCACCTGCAGCGACCACGCGCCGATGGCGAGGCCGAGGGCGATCGTCCACGCGAGGGCTCGGCGATGGCTGCCGATCTTCTCACGCCGCATCGCCCGCCACAGGTGCGCGAGCAGCCCTCCGAAGCCCAGCAGCGTCAGCACCGGCGGCAGCAGAAAGTTCAGCGGATAGACCGGCCCGATGACCGGGATGCTCCACTCGCTCGGCCAGCCGACCGGCCGCTGCAACACCAGCACCCAGGCGGCGAGCGCCGCGACCAGCACCGCCTGCGCGATGATGACCGTGCGCCGCCGCCGGGACGGGCGCGGATTGTCCACCCTCATGTCTTCCATGCTCACTCCATGCGTGATCGAGGCTCAGGGGACTCAACGTTCGCCGGACACGCGCAATTCCCGGCGGTTGAACTTCGACCCCGCCCGCCGGCGAAGCTCATTGATGAAACCACGGGGAATCTCAGTGCCTGGCGCTGGGAACGGCGATGATGTGAGCGCTGACCGCGACGGCTATGACCAGCAGGAGCGCGCGGACGGCGGTGTGCTCAACCGCGAAGATGGCGGAAGACGCGATGACGATCCAGAGCATCGCGATGGTGAACACCTTTGTCCTGACAGGTATGCCGGCGCCGCTGAGATAGTCGCGGACGTACGCGCCAAGCACGCGGTTCTCGATCAGCCACCGGTAGAAACGCGGAGAACTGCGGACGTAGCACGCCGCCGCCAGCAGCAGAAAGGGTGTGGTCGGCAGAAGCGGAACGACGATGCCGACGGCTCCCACTGCCACGCACACTGAGCCGGCCGCGATCAGCGCATACTTCACCGGCCCTTCCGGCGCGCGCCCGGGTTCATCCATCATGTGCAACTCCCGCCTCGACGAGCGACCTGACACGAAATCCTCCTGCCCGAGCCGCGAGCACCAATCACTCAGGCCGCCTGGATGAGGTATCTCTCATCTCCAGGTTCATTGAGAAGGTGACAGTACCCTGCCTGCTCGCTCGCCGCCCATGCATCAGCACTCGGAAAGGACACAGGAAGGGGGTCCGTATCAACGGTTAAGGATTCGGAGACCGCGGCAACGACTCTCCAGGCGAGGGCGCCTGGAGTCCGGAATCGCAAGACCGATCGGAGTCCGGGCGCCTCGCCCGGACGTCGTTTCCCGCCACCCGGAACCACCTGCGCGGCGTGACACGCCTTTCCTGACCCTATCCTTAACCGTTGATACGAAGCCCACAGGAAGGACCACGCGCGGACGCGACGAAAGAAGTCACAACTGACAGGAGGAGATTGCTCATGAGCGGAAACGCCGTCAAGGACGCACTCGCGCGGGACGAGGCGGTCATCGGGACGATGCTCGGCGAGATGCTCTCGCCCGGGACCTGCCGGATCGTGCGCGAGGCCGGATACGACTTCGTGATCTTCGACACCGAGCACCACTGGCCGGGCCTTGAGACCGTCGCATGGCTGCTGCGGACGGCGCGGGAGATCGGCCTGCAGGCGTACATCCGCGCCCCCGCATCGCGCGGACAGTGGCCCGCCCGCTACCTCGACCTCGGCTGCGACGGCCTCATATTCCCGCACGTGGAGACCGCCGAGCAGGCCCGCGACATCGTCAGCCAGGTGAAGTTCCCGCCCGACGGGAAGCGCGGCCTCGGCACCAACATCGCCCACGACGACTACGCCGCAAAGCCCGCCGGCGAGTTCACCCGCCGCCGCAACGCCGAAACGCTCGTAGCGGTGCAGATCGAGACCGCACAGGGCCTCGAGAATCGCCAGTCGATCCTGAGCGTCGAGGGCATCGACGCGGTCTTCATCGGCCCCAACGACCTCTCGCTGAGCATGGGCCTGCCCGGGCAGCTTGACAGCCCCCAGGTCGTCGAGGCGATCGAGGACATCTTCGCCTCCGCGCAGGCCGCGGGCGTCGCGCCCGGCATGCACGCCTTCAGCGTGGAGATGGCGCAGAAATACCTCGACGCCGGCTGCCGCTTCCTCTGCTTCGCCTCCGAGGTCTCGCTCTTCGTACGCGCCAGCCGCGAGGCGCTCGGCGAGTTGCGTGAGCATCCGTCGGTCGGAGGGGTGAGCTGAAGATGGCAGACAAAGTGACGGTGCTTGCCGCGCCCTTCATCCGGCATGAGCCGGAGGCAGGTGAGCCGCTGCGAGACGCAGGCGTGGAGGTCGTACATGGACCGACCGATCACGCGCCCGAGGCCGACGAGTTGATCGCGCTGCTGGACGGCTGTGTCGCCGTGATCGCCAGTATGGAGCGCTACGACGCCGATGTGCTCAGCGCGCTGCCGGAGCTTGAGATCATCGCTCGCTGGGGCGTCGGCTGCGACTCGATCGATCTCGATGCCGCCGCCGATGCCGGTGTGATCGTCGCCAACACCCCCGGCACGCTGCAGGAGTCCGTCGCCGACCAGGCATTCGCCCTGATGCTTACGCTCTCGCGGAGGATCCCCAAGCAGATGGAGGTCGCGCGGTCACTCAACTGGCGGCATGTCGAGGGCGTGGAGATCTTCGGCAAGACTCTCGGCATCATCGGCCTCGGATCGATCGGGCGTGCCGTCGCGCGGCGCGCGGCGGGCTTCGACATGCGCGTGCTGGCCGTCGACCCTTACTGCCCGCCGGAGCAGTTCGAGGAGCACGTATGCGAGCCGGTGGATGTGAGCAAGCTTGTCGCCGAATGTGACATCGTCACCCTGCACGCGAACCTCACCGAGGAGACGCGCGGGATCATCGGCGAGCAGCAGCTTCGCGCGATGAAGCCGGGGGCGTTTCTCATCAACTGCGGGCGCGGAGGT